>CAXSHI010000039.1:0-27278 GCA_964236755.1 uncultured Acetobacteraceae bacterium | reverse complement strand
GCGTCCTGCTCGCGTTCGGACAGTTCCAGCCAGGGCAGGCCAGCCGCTTCCACAGCCGCACGCACGCGGGGCAACTGATCGCGGGTGCGGACGAGCAGGCCGATTTCGGAAGGCAGCGCCCCGTCTGCCCCTGCCTTCACGATCCAAGCACCGACCGCGGCCACCTCGTCCGCCGCGTTGCCGAACGTGCGGATGTCAGGCACCGGGCCGTTGAACACCGACACCGTGCGATCCCGCTCGTCGGCGTTGCCGTCCACATCGCGCACCGCGTTCGGCAACAGCCGGTCGGCGACGCGGCGGATCTGGTGGCTGGTGCGGTAGTTCACCGTGAGCGTCGAGGACCGGCCGCGCACGTCCACCCCCAGCTCCTTCCAGGAGAACGGCTGCTGGAAGATGCGCTGGCCCAGGTCGCCCGCAAAGAACAGCGCGTCGGGTCCGGCCGGCGTGATGGCGGCCAGGAAACGCAGCTCGGCGACGCCCAGGTCCTGCGCCTCGTCCACCACGATATGGGTGAACGGCTTCGCCGCGCGCCCGGCATAATGGGCGGCGGCGCGGCCAAACACTTCCGGCCAGGTCAGGAGGCCACGCTTCGCCAAGGAGGCGCTCACGGCGGCGAACACCGGCCACAGCCGCTCCCGTTGCCCGGCGCTCATCCGGTTCTTGCGGCCGAGCCGGGGCACCCGCGCATAGGCCGCCACGTCCCCGATCTGCCAGGCGTCCACCACATGCCGCCATTCCGACAGGAGGAACCGCGGGGTGAAGCCCTTGGCCCCGACGGAGGCGGCTGCCTTGGCGATCGCATCCTCGACCTGCTCGTCCGACGCCACGGCGGCGCGGCGGCCGAAGGCAAGCTGGTACAGCTCGTCGGCCACGGCGCGGTAAGGCGCCACCGTCACACGGCGGACGGCGGAGGTGTCGCCGCCCATCAGCACGGCCAGCTTGCGCGCCAAGGCGTTCGCCAGCGGCGGCGAGAAGCTGGTCAGCAGCACGCGCCCGTCCACGGCCTCCCGGGCCAGCCTGGCCGCCCGATGCAGGGCAACCACGGTCTTGCCGGTGCCGGCCGAACCGGAGCTGCGCGCCGGGCCGTTGTAGGCGCGGTCAACGATGCCCTGTTGGGTCGGGTGCAGGAACACCGCCCAACGCTCCCACGGCGCATCGAGCGCCGCGGCAAGCGCCTCTTGGTCCTCCACCACGCGGAAGCGGCGTAGGGTATCGGGGTGGGCGAAGGGATCGGCTTGCAGGACCGGGGCTGGCTTGCGCAGCCTGCCGGTGCCGACGAACTCCAGCAGCGCCTCGGCAGCTTCGGCGGGCAGGTGGTCGGCTAAAGCGAGGAAGCCGTCCTCCGTCGCGCTCTGCACGTCGGCAATCCAGTCCTGCGGCACGCCGACGGCCAGCAGATCCTCGGCCGACAGGGCGCGGAACAGCGGCAACGCGGTTGGCGCCGGGGCGACCGTTGCAGGCGAGACGGGTGCCGCGAAGTCAAACAGATCCTCGACCCGCTCGCGCACTTCGACGATCTGGATAGCGCCGGTTCGGGGGTGCGCCTCAATGCGGCGGCGCTCAGCCCAGGCGTAGGCGTCGTCGTGGTGGCCGACATAGGCGAGCAGGAAGCTGGCCTCGGTCTTGTGGACGATCATGCGCAGGTCGCTTCCGACGCGGACCGACCAGAAATTCGGGTCGCGCGAGCGCCCGAGACGATGGAACTGCAAGCCTGGCGCCGCCTGGTCCATCTGCATGTCGAAGGCCGCGGTCTTGGCCGCCTTCTGCTCATGACCCTGTAGGCGGGCCAGCGCAGCGATGAACGTTTCGGCGATGCGGAATTCGACCTTGGACATTCGTTCTACGTTCGATACAGTGCTGGGAAGTTTTTCAAGAGCAGCCAGAGTGCCGCACGAGCAAACGCCAGTCCACACGAGCGACGCCGAACAGCCGGCGATTGATCCAAAGACCCGGAAGGCGCTGCTTCGCCTGCTCGCCGGCATTCCGGGCGTCGTCGAGGCCGTGCGCTCTGCCACGCCGGGACAGACGTTTCGGGCGGTGATGAGCGAGAAGAATGCTCACTTGTTCAAGCAAGCTCCGGACGGGTTCCACAAGATGGGCCTTCACGACGGCAAGCGTTTTGTCGAGAACGTCAAGCTCAAAGCCGTCTCTCCGGACTATGCGAAGTCCGTTGCAGATCTGTCTCTGAGCATGAGCCTGGCCGCAATCATCTCCAAGCTGGATGCCATTCAGGCCGGCATTGGTGAGATTGCAGAACAGATTTCCAACACAGTCAGATATGAGACGCTTGGCGCTCTTGCCGCCTTGGCATCCGCCTCTGCCATCAGCGACCCCATTGAACGTCGCCACCACATGCTTGCCAGATGCCTGGACGCTGAAACGGCGCTTGGAAAGCTGGTCGGACAGCTCCGGTCCCATGTGCGGGCGATGCCGGGCCTCCAAACGCGGTGGCTGGCCTTGCTGCACGATGACGGACTTGCAAAGGCCAGCACCGCCTATGCCGAAGTTCAGCAGGACATGGCTGTGTTTGCAAAGGGCGTCTGTGAACTGATGCACGCCTTCCGAGAGGTGAACGAGCCGGAGATGGCAAAAGCCTGGATGCGTCAAATCGCGGCAAGGCTTGATGAGGCCGCGTTGCCGGACGCAATCGCCAAGGCACGCCTCGTCCCCATGCCGACCGAAGGGCTTGAGCCGGCAGAGCAGTTGGCCTTGTTCCTTCCCCTTATTGCCGACCTGAGTAGCCAGGCTCTCGGTGCCGGCTCAATCCTGCTGACGATCGAGTTTGATCCCTTGGAGCTGCAGGCATGAGCGTCGAGCCAGGCTTCTGCAAATGCAGGAAAAGACTGTGGCCCGGTGAAACGCTTTGCCCGGCTTGCAGGAGGGCTGCACGCGCACTTCGGATGAGAATGGTGGCCGCCGGCATCGGGGTGCTGACAACCGCAGCTCCTATCGTTTTGATGATCTGGCAAAAGGTCAAACCGAACGCCTGACCCTGCCTTCATCAAACCCTGAACACCTTCATCACCTCGTCCCCAAAGTGGTTGATCACCTTCACTGCCACCCGCCGTCCCTCCGCCGGCCGCGGGAACGGGCGTGACACGTCGCGGTACAGCGTCGCCCATGCCGCCTCGTCGATCTCGGCGCGCAGCGCGGCCTTGAGCGACTTGTAGGGGTCCTGCGCACCCAGGAAGTAGGCGTGGCGGACGAAGAAGCTCTCGTCGTCGTAGTCCGTGTCGATGAACCAGGCGGCGATGCTATCGGTGTCGCCGGAACGGATGTCGCCGGTGGCCGGATCGAACACGTCCACGCCGAGGACGCGGACCTGCACGTGGTCGGGCTGGCCCGGCGCCGGCTCCACCACCAGGTCAGGCTCGCCGAACACCACGAACAGGTTGCCGCGGCCGGTGTTCTTCAGCTCGCCGGCCATGTGCAGGTCGGGGCTGATCCGCGCCTTGATGATCGGCATGGGGCCGAGCCGGGCCAACTCGGCGGCGTGGGCGTCGTAGTTGAAAGCGCAGGCGATCAGCACGTCGAACCGGGCGTCGGACGCTTCCCGCGCGGCGCGCACCAGGTCCTCGCGGGTCAGCGTGCCGAACTCCGGGCCGATCAGGATGCCGGCCCGGCGCTCGGCGCTGCCCGCATCCGCGTCGCCTTCCGTGTAGCGGCCTTCGGCGCCGATGAAGTCGCCGGGCCAGGGGACGAGGCTGGCGGAGCGGATGCTGTCGGCCTTTTCCGTTTGGTGGACGCCCGCGGTGCGCAGGTGATCGAGCACCACCGCGGCGAAATCAACCGGCGGCGCGGCGCGGCGGCTGGCGCCGGGTCCGGGGGCGAGCGACGGGTCGTCCTCGTCGGCCGGCGCGGCCCGATGCGGCGACAGGCTCTCGACGGTGAAGGGGCCCGCGACGCGGACGCGGGACTTGTCCTCGTAGGGGCGGTCGTAGAGGTACTCGATGTCGGCCTTGCGGGCGATGGAGGCGTCGATGCGGCGCTGGCGCTCGATGCGGGCGGCCCACCAGGCGGCGTGCGCCTGCCGGGCCGCGTCCGGCCAGGCCGGGTCGGCATCGCGCGGGATTTTCCATTCCTCCCAGGCCTGGCCCAAGGCGGCGTTCAGGGTGCCGCGCAGGGGTTCCAGCGTGGCCTGCGCCTCCTCCCACAGCACGTCGATCTCGGCGTTGTTGGCGATGGATTTCAGGGTGACGTGCGGGGCACGCTCATAAACGAAGCCGTGGCGCACGTCCTGGCGGGTGGGGGCGTCGCTGGCGGGCTTGCCGGAGACGGCCTGTTCCTTGGCGCGGCCCTCGCGGCTGTCGGCGAGCAGGTAGTAGGGGTATCTCGCCGCCATGAGGCGGGTGCGCGCGAGGGCGAGGGCGACGCGAGAGGTGTCGATGGTGATCCAGCGGCGGCCCCATTGCTCGGCGACGGTGGCGGTGGTGCCGGAGCCGCAGGTGGGGTCGAGCACGAGGTCGCCGGGGTCGGTGGCCATGAGAATGCAGCGTTCAATCAGCCGCTGATGGCTTTGAACAACATAGATTTTGTCAGGCACACTTGCCGTATCAGACCAAACATTTGAGAGTTCATAGGCGGGGTAGTCATCAAGAAAATAATAGCGGCTCAACGCTCGCCCTCGGGCGTTGAGGCGTCCGGCTTTTAAAGCGCGATTTAAGCCAAGCCGGTTGGTGGACCAGCACCTTCCAACTGGAGGAAGGTATGTAGTGCCCTGAAATTCATATGGAAACGTTGTAGATTCGCTAGCACCAATGGAACTTAAGGCAACAAATTGGAAGGGTCGTATCCCAGGAGGGAATTTAACCTCGTCAGGCACAATCCGCCTACATGAAAGATCAGGCATCATCACTTGGTCGTAGCGTTCGCCACTTCCATGCCCTACGCCAACCAGTTTTGGTGTAAGAATGCGACGATGTTTTCGAGTAAGTGAGTTTTTGGAAAACCAGATGATAAAATCTGCTACGTTCTTGAGACCGACACTCGGCAATCCGCCTGTTTTCTGAACCGTGATTTGGGAGCAGAAGTTCTCAACTCCAAAAACCTCATCCATCACTGCCCGAACCCGGTGCACATTCTCATCCCCAATCTGCACGAAGATCGACCCGCTCTCCGTCAGCAGCTCCCGCGCAACCGTCAGCCGGTCCCGCAGATACGTTAGGTACGAGTGGATGCCATCCTTCCACGTATCCCGGAACGCCTTCACCTGCTCCGGCTCCCGCGACACGTCCTCCCGCTTGCCGTCCTCCACGTCCCGGCTCTGCGTCGAGACCTGCCAGTTGCTGTTGAACTTGATCCCGTATGGCGGGTCGAAGTAGATGCACTGCACCCGCCCGCGCAGCCCTTCGCGCTCCGCCAGGCTCGCCATTACCTGCAGGCTGTCGCCCAGGATCATGCGGTTCGACCAATGCTGGTCGTGCCCGTAGAACTCCATCCGCGCTTCCGGGTCGTCCAAACCGTTGAAGGCGGCGAACAGGTCGGGCGCGTCGGCCGCCGCCTCGCCGCGCGCACGGCTGTCGCGGCGCAGGGCGTCGATGATCGCCTTGGGGTGAACCTTTTCCTGGATGTAGATCGGCGGCGGGTTCACCACGAGGTCGGACCAGTCCTGGGTGTCCTTGCCGCGCCAAACAAGCTGCGCGTCGCCCAGCTCCACCTCCCCGGTGTCCTGCAACTGCTGGCGCTGCGCGGGAGTCAGGCGGATCTTCATGCCGCGCCAGACGAGCTGCGGGTCGAGGTCGGGGTTGCGCGCCCGGGTCTCGCCCGGCGAAAGCGGCGCGGCGCGGGGAAAGCGCGCGGGCGGCGCCGGGGCGCGTTCCTCCATCTGCTGCGCGATGGACTGGTGCTCGGCGGTGGGGATGTTGCGGCGGGTGTCGGCGTGGGTCAGGGCGTCCACCGGGCGCGGGCCGGCGGCGGGCTTGGGCAGTTGGGGCATGGATGTCCTCGGGTCAGGCCGCGACGGCGGCAGGTGCTGCGAGCGTCGCGATGAGGTCGGCAAAGGCGGACTGGATGGCATAAACCTCGGTGAACTCGGCGAAGGCCCAGCGGCCGTAGCCACCCAGGTTGTTGACGCCGGGCACCCAAAGCTTGCGCATCGTCTCCGCCTTGAGCTGCGCGTCGTTGCCGCGGAACCCCTTGATCTCGACGACGAGGTTGAGCGGGTCGGGGCGGCCGTCGTCGATGCGCACGATGTAGTCGGGCCAGTAGCGCCGGTTGTCGCTGCCGTCGCGATACGGCACCTCGAACTGCATACCCTGGTTCTTCACGTAGGCCCGCACGCGCGGATGCTCCTCCGCCACCTGGGCGAACTCCGCCTCCCAGTCGCTGTCCAGCACCACGTGGTTGACGTGGCAGCGGTCGGGTCGGGTGGCGAACAGCGGCTTGGAGGTGGCGAAGCCGACGAAGCGGCTGCTGCCGGATGGCGTGTAGGGGTCCAGCACGGCGCGGACCTCGCTGGGTCCAGGGTCCAAAGGCTGGCAGGCCAGGAAGATCAGCTCGCAGGCGCGGTCCTTCAGCTCGGGATACAGCACCATGGCGTGCTTGGTCTGGCCATCACATTGCAAGTAGCCCTCGGCAATCCAGCGGTTCACCACGCGCTTCAGGTCGCCGAACAGGTGCATCTTGGGCGCGCCGTCCGGGTCGGCGTAGCGGCCATACAGCAGGTGCTTGGCCAGCTCGTAGCCGACAGTGCTGAGCCGGGTCGCTTCCAACACGTCCACGTTCAGCGTCACGCCCTCGCCCACGATGCCCTCCATCCGCACCCGGCAGGGGCCGACCAGCCCCGGCGTCAGTACCAGGCGGGAGTCGGCGGTGAAGGCGGCGTCCACGTGCTCGTCGGCCAGCGCGACGCGGTAGCCCTCGACGCGCGGAAACGTGATCTCTAGCGCCGCGCGCTCCTTGACCGCCTCCACGCGCGTGGTGAGGGGCGGCGGCTTGGGCTTGGCCACCACGGGCTGCGCGGCGAAGTCGAACGGGATGCCCATGATGTCGGCGTACTCGACGTCGAACAGCCCGGCGGCGTTCAGCGTGTAGGACTGCCGGCGCAGGCCGCGGCCGACCACCTGCTCGCACAGGAGCTGGGTGCCGAAGGCGCGCACGCCCAGGATATGGGTGACGTTGTTGGTGTCCCAGCCCTCCGTCAGCATGGACACGGAGACGACGCAGCGCACCTGCTCGCCCAGCCGGCCCTGCTTGCCCACGGTGTTCATCACCTCGCGCAGCAGGTCGCCGTCGGTGAACGCCTCCTGGCCGGCGGCGGCGCCTTCGCGCTCGATCTTCTCCTTGCGGAACAGCTCGATCTCGGGCGCGGCCATGGCGCGGAAGGCCGGGTCGAGCGCCTCGCCCGACTCGACCTGCGCGCTGTCGATCAGCAGGGTGCGGGGGCGCGGCATCCGGGCGCCGTGGTCGTCGTAGTTGCGGAACAGCGGGAGATGCCCGTTGAGGAACCGGTTCTGCTCGTTGTCGCCGTCGCGCTCGAAGCCGGAGATCCACTCGTACACCAGCTCGGACACGGCAGTGTTGCTGCACACCACGATGAACACCGGCGGCACGGCGATGCCGGCGGCCTCCCATTGCTTGTAGGTCTCCTCGTAATGGCCGTAGAGGGCGTAGAGCGCGGTATACAGCTCGTTCGGCAGCGCCATCGGGTTGCCGCGGCCGGCCTTGGCCCGGCCCATCTTCGGCATCTTCTTGCCGATGTGGTCCCAAAGGTTGCGGTAGATCGGCGTGGCGCCGCTGGGCAGGTTGTCGGCAACGGGGATGCGCGGCAGCTTGACAATGCCCGACTCGATGGCGTCCATCAGCGAGAAGTCGCTGACCGTCCAGGGAAACAGGGTGCCCTCGCGGTAGCCTGATCCGCGCAGGAAGAACGGCGTGGCCGACAGATCGTACAGCGCGGTGATGCCCAGGGTGCGCTTCACCGCTTCCAGCCCGGCGATCCACAGCCGGGCGGCCTCGCGGTTCGCCTTGGCCTCATCCCTGTCCTCCGCGGTCAGGTCCTCGTCGCTCGCTGCCTTCTCGCGGTAGCAGTGGTGCGCCTCGTCGTTCAGCACGACGATGCCCTTGAAGCCCAGCAGGTCGCCGGCGGCGCGCTTCAGCATCTGGCCGTCGGACTCGGTGGTGTCGGGCGGCGCGTCGCGGCCCTGCAGCAGGGCGCGGCCCGTCTTGCTGACCTCCATCGTCTCGCGCGGCTTGAAGGCGTGGTAGTTGAGGATGACGATCTTGGCCCGGGCGATGTCAGGCAGCATGTCGCCGGGCACCAGTTCCCGGTCGCGGTAGTAGCTGGCCGGGTCGTTGGGCTGGAGCACGCGCAGCCGGTCCTTGATGGTGATGCCGGGCGTCACGATCAGGAAGCCCCGGCTGTAGCGGTTGCTGCCCGGGCTGCGCACGGCGTTGACGGTCTGCCAGGCGATCAGCATCGCCATCACCGTGGTCTTGCCGCTGCCGGTGGCCATCTTCATTGCGAGGCGGAACAGCTCCGGGTTCGCCTCGTTGGCGCCTTGGAGGTGCAGGCGGAACTTGTCATGCCGACGGTCGCGCAGGGCCACCTCGGTCAGCCAGATGATCGTCTCGACCGCTTCGACCTGGCAGAAAAACGGGCGGACGCTTTGGAAGGCGTGGTGGCGCCAGTGGGTCAGCAGGCGCTGGGTCGCAGGCGTCACGCCCCAGTTGGCCGTGTTCGGGATTGCGCGCCAGCTTTCGAGGTAGCCGCGGATCTCGTTGATGATCGGAGTCGGGTTGTATTCCTGGTCCTCGGTGGACAGGCCGTGGGCGTCCGGCATGACGAAGCTGGCTTGGGTCGCTTTGGCTGGCTTCTTCTTCGCTTTTGGGACCGGAGTGATCAGCTCAGACCGGCGCCGGCCCTGCGCCGGCGGCAGGTCCATCGGCTGCCCGTCCGCATTGAGCACGTGGTGGCGGGCTGGGGGAGCATAGGGAGAGTTCAGGACGGGCTGGTTGTAGAAGCTTGGTGTCATGGAACCGCCACACGCCTTCCTGGCCGACTTCGACATAGGATGCAACCAAAGGACAAAGCGTTGAAGTGGCTTAGTGCGGGTAGAAGTGGCTCTTGATGCCAAGAAAGGTTGGGCGTGAGTTTCACTCTGAGGCTGTTTTAGCGCCAATGATCAGCGTCTAGCCGTAGCGTCCCTTGCTGGTGTTCTGGTGCTTGGCGGACGGGAACCCGGAACTGCGGCGACCAAACCCGCAGCCGGTGCCAGGCGTGCGGATTAGAAACGCAAGTTGATAGGCTCGGTCGGTTGCACGAAACCGGCGAGCCTGCCGCCCATATGAGCGCGTGACCTTCCGGCGATAGGGCCAGGGTGGGGGTGTGACCAGATGAGGGGGGCGGGGTGGGTACCCCCCTGCCGCCGTGTACTCCGACCCATGCTGTCTAAACTACCGTAACGGCGGGGCTGCCCCGCGGTCGGAGAGTTGCAACGGAAAGAAAGGGCGGTGAAGCGACGGTCCGACCCAAGGAGAAACCCTTGACGCCACACGCTGATCGAGCATTTCTGGCCCAACCTGCTTCCGCTGTGCTTCCGATTAGCCGAGGCCCGGAAGCAGGCGGCTCGTAAACTATTGAATTTGTTGGTCGGAGCGGCGGGATTCGAACCCACGACCCCCAGTCCCCCAGACTGATGCGCTACCAGGCTGCGCTACGCTCCGACACGTCTATGGTCTAGCAGGGTGCCGCGCTGGCCGCAACGCCGCGGCACAACCGATTTCCAAGCCGGGATGTCAGTCCAGCATCGCCCGCAGCGCAGTCAACTCGTCAAGGCTGCGCCGCAGCAGCGCGCGAAGGCGGGCAACCTCGTCCGCATCGGGGCTGGGCGCGGCGGCGGCCGGCTCGGGCGGCTCCGGCACGCCAACGCCGGCCCGCTCAGCCTCGGCGGCAGCACGCTCGGCGGCGGTTGCCGGCGGAATGTTGTCGGACAATTGGCCCCCACCTTCCCGTAACAGGCGCTGCACGCCCTTGATCGTGTAGCCCTGGATATACAGCAAATCGGAGATGCGGCGCAGCAGCAGGATGTCGTCAGGGCGGTAGTAGCGCCGCCCGCCGCCACGTTTCAGCGGCTTGATCTGCGGGAACTTGGTTTCCCAGAAGCGGAGGACGTGCTGCGGGATGTGGAGCTCGTCGGCGACTTCGCTGATCGTGCGGAATGCGTTGGGCGCCTTCTTGGCCCGCGGCCGGCTGTCGTCTGTACCAGCCTCGCCCGGGACGCCCTCGTCAGACGAGGCCTCATCCGGCGGCAGATCGTCGGAGCCGCTCATACGTCGTCGCTCGCCGGGATGGCCGCGTGGTTCACGTGCGCCTTCAGCACCTGGCTGGGCCGGAATGTCAGCACGCGGCGCGGCAGGATCGGCACCTCGACCCCGGTTTTCGGGTTGCGGCCGATCCGCCGGCCTTTCTGCCGGACCGAAAACGTCCCGAACCCGCTGATCTTCACCGAGTCGCCCGCTTCCAGCGCCCGCGACATCCGTTCCAGTACCGTTTCGAGCAGGTCCGCCGAGTCGTTGCGCGACAGCCCGACTTGCGCGTAGATCGTCTCGGCCAACTGCGCTCGCGTGACGGTGTTCATTGCGGCACGCTATGCATCGGCCACATAGGCGTCAAGCGAACACCCTGACCTTAAACAATTATCGTCCCATGCTGTTGCGCCTACGCCTCAAAAGCGGACGAGGGCGGACCCCCAGGTCATGCCGCCGCCCAGGGCCTCCATGACCACCAGGTCGCCCCGCTTGATCCGCCCGTCACCGCACGCCTCTGCCAATGCCAGGGGCACCGACGCGGCCGAGGTGTTCGCATGGCGGTCCACCGTCACCACGACCTGCTCGGACGGCAGGTTGAGCTTGCGTCCCATCGCGTCGATGATGCGCCGGTTGGCCTGGTGCGGCACCAGCCAGTCGATGTCCGCATGGCCCAGCTTGTTCGCCGCCAGCGCCTCGTCCACCACGGCGGCGAGCTTTGTGACCGCGTGGCGAAACACCTCGCGCCCGTTCATCACGAGGTGGCCCGACCGCTCCGGGCGCCCGACCGCGCCATCGACATAGAGCAGGTCGCCCAGCGCCCCTTGAGCATGCAGGTGGGTGGATAGGATGCCGCGTGCCCCGTCCCGCTCCGTGCCGGGCCGCACGAACGCGGCGCCGGCGCCGTCGCCGAACAGCACGCAGGTGCCGCGATCCGCCCAGTTCATGATCCGGGAATAAACCTCGCTGCCGATCACCAGCACGCCCGTGGCCTGCCCGGTGCGGACCATCGCGTCGGCGATGGAGAGCGCGTAGATGAACCCGCTGCACGCCGCCGAGACGTCGAAGCCGAACCCGCGGGTGATGCCAAGCTCCGCCTGCACCCGGAGCGCGGACGCAGGAAACGCCTGGTCCGGCGTTGCCGTCGCCAGGATCACCGCATCCACATCCTCGGTCCCGCAGCCGGCATGGGCCAGCGCCGCCGCTGCGGCCCGCGCGCCCATGAACGCGCAGGTTTCGGTCGGCCCGGCGACGTGGCGCTGCTTGATGCCGGTGCGCTCCTGAATCCAGGCGTCGGTTGTGTCGATCGTGCGCGACAACTCGTCGTTGCCGACAATCCGCTTCGGCAGGTAGCCGCCCACCCCAGCAATCACGCTGCGCGCCGCCATCGGGTTAGACGGCTGCCAGAAGCTGTGCGCCGCCCTTGTCCGCCCTCATCGCCTCGATCTGCGCCAGGCCGTCGCGGATCTGGTCGTTGAACCGGTGCACGACCATGTCCATCGCCACGTCGAGCGCATGCGCGAAGCCCTCCGCGTCGGTGCCGCCGTGCGACTTCACCACGACGCCATTCAGCCCCAGCATCACCGCGCCGTTGTAGCGCCGCGGGTCGAGCCAAAGCCGCATGCGGTCCAGGCCGGGCCGCGCCAGCAGGTAGGCGAGCCTTGCCGCCAGGGTGCTGCGGAAGATCTGCTTCAGCAGGTCGCCGACCAGCTTAAGCGCGCCCTCCCCAGTCTTCAACGCGACGTTGCCGGTGAAGCCGTCGGTCACGATCACGTCCGTGGTTCCCGCCGCGATGTCGTGCCCTTCCACGAACCCGTGGAACTGCGGGGCGATATGGCTCGACCGCAGGATTTCGGCCGCCTGGCGCACGCGCTCATCGCCTTTCAGCTCCTCTGATCCCACGTTCAGCAGGCCGATGGTGGGCGCCGGTAGGCCCAGCACGGTGCGGGCGAACACGTCGCCCATGATCGCGAACTCAACGAGGTTGCGCACGTCGCACTGCACGTTGGCGCCAAGGTCGAGCATCACGACGTCGCCCCGGGCCGAAGGGCCGATGGCCGCCATGGCTGGCCGGTCGATGCCGGGCAGGGCCTTGATGACGATCTTCGCCAACGCCAGCAACGCCCCAGTGTTGCCGGCCGAAACCACGCCCGACGCCTCGCCGCTCGCCACCGTGTCGATGGCCACCCGCATCGAGGAGCCGCGCACCCGCAGGGCTGCCGTCGGCTTCATCTCGCTGGAGATGGTTTCGGGCGCATGCCGGATCGTGCAGGAAGCTTGGACGCGCTTGCGCCGCGCCACCAAGGGGCCAAGCCTTGCCTCGTCGCCCACCAGCAGGAACCGGGCCGACGGGTGCCGCTCAGCCGCGATCGCGATGCCATCCAGCACCATGTCAGGCGCATGGTCGCCGCCCATGGCGTCGATGGCAAGATTGAATGGCTCAATCATCGCTGGGCGTTCCAGCCCGGCGGCACGTCAAGCACCGTCAGGCGCGGACGGCCCCTTTGAGCGCCTTCCCGGCGGCCACGACCTCGCGGCCGTCATAATGGCCGCAATGACTGCACAAGTGATGTGGCCGCTTCAGCTCGCCGCAGTTGGAGCATTCGGCATGGGCCTCGACCCGCAGCGCGTCATGGCTGCGGCGCATCCCGCGGCGGGACGGGGACGTTTTTTTCTTGGGAACAGCCATGGGACAGCGCCCCTCCGGGCTAAATGACGCGCGGCAAGAATGCGACGCGCCGGGATCATGAGGTCAATAACGAGAATGATGAGCCGCGCGGTCTAGCAGAGCCATATCCAGGGTGCAAGCGACAGCCTATTCCGGCGCCTGCCGTCCGAGCAATGCGGCGAACGGCCCCGGCGCTTCAACCGTCGCGTCGGCGGGAAGCGCCGCGCCCGGCTTGCGCGGAAACGGGTCGAGCGCCAAGGCGAGCTGCTCCACCGCCGCTTCCCCCAGGTCGGCCGCGCTGCCGGAATAGGGAATCTGGTCAATCGCCTCCGGGTCGGGGTTGTCGTCCTCGGCGCCGGACGGCACGAAATGGACGGTGAACGCCTCCTGCACGTCGTGGCAGAACGGATCGAGCGAGACGACGCAGGTTTCCGTCACCCGGGCGCGCAGCACGCCCTGCGCCTCGATGGTGGATGCACCGAGCCGTCGTAGCCTGAACGCGCAATGCAGGCTTTCAAGGGCCAAGACGTGCAGCCGGGCCGCGATGGCCGGCAGCTCGTCCGTCCCGGCCTCGACCTCCATGGCCAGGCCGTGCGGCCCGACACGGTCCAGCGCGACTGGCCTGTGCAGCTCCGATGTCATTCCGCGGCCCGCGCCGGCCGGAAGCTGACCCGGCCCGCCAATAGCGCCTCGATCGGCTGTTCCGCCAGGTGCGCGGACTGCTCCAGGGTCAGGGTTGCCAGGGCGTGCGCGGACTTCGGGGGCGCCTGGCCGCGCCAAACGTTGCGGGCGACCGCGTCCGCCAGCGCCGTCACGTCACCCTTGTCGAGTGCCGTGGCATAGGCGGTGGAGCGGCCGTTGAACGCCTCCCACATCGCGCGCACCCGCTTGCCGACCGTCATGTCGCCCACGCCGATCTCGCGCAGGTTGATGTCCATGTCGGAGAACATCGCGTCGAACACGGCCTGCGCCAACGCCTGCCCCTCCTTCGAGGCGGCGTGCAGCCGGTGCACCACGAGGAACACGTAAAGCCCGATGACGTCGAACCGCCCGTCCAGCGTGTCCGGGACGCCCAGGGTCTCGAAGATGTAGGGGTCGCGCGCGGCGCCGACAGCGGCGGTGTAAAGTTCGAACCCGGCGCGCTCATGCCGCTTACGCCCGAGTAGACCCAAGAGTGCCATCTGATCCCCATCCACCCTGTCCGGCGCCGCCGGATTGACACAATCCGGCGGGCATGACACCCACTGTCCAGATAGGTTTCTACCGGGATCGATCAATGCGGGCCGGGAAATGCGCTTTGCAGGACCGCGTCGGCCCCATTGCTGAACCAGATCGGCCCTGAACCAGATCGGCCCTGAACCAGATCGGCCCTGAACCAGATCGGCCCTGAACCAGACTGGACCTGCGATTGCGCCTGATCCCCGTTCTATTTCTGTTGGGCCTGTCCGCTTGCAGCGCCATCGACGCGCCACATCAGCTGCGCGGCAACCACGTCGATGCCGACCTTATCAAGGAATTGGTGCCGGGAACGTCCACCCGGGCCGACGCTACGTCCCTGCTTGGATCGCCGTCCGCGCACGGCAGCTTTGACGACAACACCTGGATCTACATCAGCGAGACCACGCGCACCCGGGTCGGCCGGCTGCCAGGCATCATGGCGCAGGACGTGACGACGCTGACCTTCGACCAGGCCGGCGTGCTCCGCGACGTGCAGCATCTGAACCAGGACGACAGCCGGGACGTGTCCGTCGTGAGCCGCGCGACGCCCTCCCCGGGCAGCGAGGCGTCGTTCCTGCAGCAGCTGCTGGGCAACGTGGGCAAGTTCAGCACGGGCGGCACGCCAGGCAGCGCCCGGGCCACGCCGGGCGGCAGCGGCGCCACGACCATCGGACTGGGGCTGTAGGCTAGAAGTGGCTCCAGCCTGGCCGGTCCAGGCTGATGGAGGCGCCCGCCTTGTCCAAAACCCGCACCTGGGCACCGGCCTCGAACTGCCCGATCCGGGTGACGCCCAATTCTTGAGCCGCCGCCGCTGCCATGAGCGCCTCGGCGTGTTGCGACGGCACCGCCATCAGCAGCTCGTAATCGTCGCCGCCGGTCAGGCATGTCGCGAGCCAGGCGTCTCCCGCTGCCAGCGCAGCCGGTGAGCGCGGCACCAGCGCGGCCTCGATCACGGCCCCGACCCCGGCCGCGCGGCAAAGGTGGCCCAAGTCCTGCACGAGTCCGTCAGAAACGTCCATGCAAGCCGACACGACGCCATGCAGCGCCAGCCCAAGCCGCGGTCGCGGTAGGCGGTAGCGGCCTGCAAGCCAGCCATCAGGGTCCGGAAGCCGGCCTTGCAGCGCCAGCAGGCCGAGCGCCCCGTCGCCGACCGTGCCTGTCACCCAAACCTGGTCGCCCACGGCGGCGCCCCGGCGGCGCAGTGCCGCGCCGGGCGCCACATGGCCGATGGCGGTGAGCGACAGCGTCATCGGCCCAGGCGTCGCCGTGGTGTCCCCGCCCAGCAGCGCGATGCCGAACCGCGCCTGATCGCGCGCGAGGCCAGCCGCGAAGGCTGCGAACCAAGCGTCGCCGGTTTCCTGCGGCGCCGAGACGGTCATCAGGTAGGCCAGCGGCGTGGCCCCCATGGCGGCCAGATCGGACAGGTTCACCCGAAGCAACTTGGCGCCCACGGTGTCCGCCGGGTCGTCGGGGAGGAAATGCACCCCGGCCACCATGGTATCGGCAGTCAGCACCAGCTCGCGACCCGGCGGCGGCCTCAACACGGCCGCGTCGTCCAGCAGATCGAATGCCCCTGGGCCGGCCAGCGGCCGGAAGTGCCGGGCGATCAGCCCGAACTCTGCCGGCAGGTCGGGCGTCACGGGCACGTCATCCGCCTGTGTGGGCCGCCTCCGCCGGAAAATCTCCGGGCCGCAGCTCGCGCGCCAGCCGGTCGAGCATCCCGTTGACCATGCGCGGCTCCTCCCCGGTGAAGAAGCCGTGCGCCACGTCCAGGTACTCGTTGATCACGACGCGGGCGGGCGGACCGTCGGCCATCGACAGCTCCGCGCCCCCGGCGCGCAGCAGGGCGCGGAGCACCGGGTCGAGCCGCACCATGGGCCACTCCGCCGGCAGGGCGCCGGCGATCAGGGCGTCCAGCCGGTCCTGCTGCAGCACGGCGGAGCGGACGATCTGGGTGAACAGCGGCACGTGCGCGTCGGGCACGCGACCCTCCTCGAAGCCGCCGCCGCCCAGGTGCTCGGGGCCGGGCATCTCGCCCAGGCGATGGCGCACGAACTGCTCGATCACCGTCTCGGCCGTCTCGCCGCCCTGCTCGCTTTGGAACAGCGCCTGGACCGCGGCGACGCGGGACGCGGTGCGGGGACGGCTGGGCGGCCGGGCGGGGCGGGCCATCAGGCGCCGCCCATCTGGCGCGCGACGGCGATCTGCCGCAGCGCCGCCGACGCGGCCTCGGCGCCCTTGTTGTGGCCATCCAGGCCGGACCGGGCGACCGCCTGGCCGATGTCGTGCACGGTGAGCAGCCCGGTGCCCATCGCCAGGCCGTACTGCAATGCGACTTGCATCAGGCCGGACAGGCTTTCGCGGCAGATATGGTCGTAATGGTCGGTCTCCCCCCGAACGATGCAGCCCAGCGCGATGAAGCCGTCGAACCGCTGGGACCCGCGCAGCACCAGGCGGATCGCCTGGGCCAGCTCGAACGCGCCGGCCACGTCCAGCGTGTCGTGCGTCGCGGCGGCCTCCGACAGGATGCGCTCGGCACCCTGGGTCATGCCATCGACGACCTTCCGGTAATAGGGCGCGCGCACCATCAGCAGGCGGGGCACCACGCCGGGCACGGCCGGGGCCGCGGGCAGGGGCGCGTCGATGGTGCTCATTGGACGGCGCTCATTGGTCGGCCCTCATTCTGCGGCAGCACCGGCGATGGGCCGCTGCTCGACGATGTTCAACCCATAGCCCTCAAGCCCGATCAGGGTGCGCGGCGTGTTGGACAGCAGGATCATGTCGCGCACGCCCAGGTCGATCAGGATCTGCGCCCCGATGCCGTAATCCCGCAGGACCGGCTGGGGCCGGGTGTCGGCCGTCAGCGCGCCCACGCGCTCGGACAACGCGGTCGGCCTGGGGTCGCGGATCAGCACGACGGCGCCCCGGCCCTCGGCCGCGATCATCCGCATCGACGCATGCAGCGCCGAAGAGTGCGGCCCACCCAGCGTGTCGCTCACCAGGTCCACCGCGTGCATCCGCACCATCGCCGGCTGCGGCCCATCGAGATTGCCCTTGGTCAGCACCAGGTGTTCCGCATAATCAAGCGTGTTGGCATAGACGCTCAGCTTCCACTCTCCGCCCTCGGCGTGCTGTGTCGCGCCCTCCTGGACCCGGCGCACCAGGCGCTCGGTGCGGCGGCGATGGCCGATGAGGTCGGCGATGGTGCCGAGCTTCAGGTTGTGGTGCTGGGCAAAGGCGACGAGGTCCGGCAGGCGGGCCATCGTGCCGTCGTCGTTCATGATCTCGCAGATCACGCCGGCGGGCGTGAGGCCGGCCAGGCGCGCGATGTCCACCGCCGCCTCCGTGTGCCCGGCGCGCACCAGGGTGCCGCCGTCCCGCGCCAACAGCGGGAACACATGGCCCGGCGTCACGATCCGGTCGGGTCCGGCCTCCGGGTTGATCGCGACGCCGACGGTCAGCGCCCGGTCAGCCGCCGAGATCCCGGTCGTCACCCCGTCCCGCGCCTCGATGGACACGGTGAATGCCGTGTGGTGCCGGCTGCTGTTCGACTGGCGCATCAGCGGCAGGCCGAGCTGCTCGACCCGGGCGCGGGTGAGCGCCAGGCAAATCAGCCCGCGGGCGTGCCGGGCCATGAAGTTGATGGCGTCGGGCGTCGCGAACTGGGCGGGAATGACCAGGTCGCCCTCGTTCTCCCGGTCCTCGTCATCGACCAGCACGAACATGCGCCCAGCCCGCGCCTCCTCGATCAGCTCCTCGGCGCTGCACAGGTAGTCGGACAGGGTGGCAGACTTCATGGGACCTCCGCCAGGCGGGCGACGTAGCGCGCCAGCATGTCAATCTCGATGTGCACCGCGTCGCCGGGCTTGAGCTGCCCCAGCGTCGTTACGTCCCAGGTGTGCGGGATGACATTGACGCCGAACAGACCGCCCGCCACCTCGTTCACCGTCAGCGACACGCCATCGAGCGAGACGCTGCCCTTGGCGGCGATGAAGCGCGACAGCTCGCGCGGCGCCTCGACCTGCACGCGCCAGGAGCCGTTCTCCGGCAGCACCGACCGCACGTCGCCCAGGCCATCGACATGACCGGAGACGAGGTGCCCGCCCAGCTCGTCTCCGAGACGCAGCGAGCGTTCCAGGTTCATGCGGCTGCCCACGGCCCAGCCGCCGAGTTTGGTTTTCGACAGCGTTTCGCCCGACACCTCGACCGTGAACCAGTCCGGCCCGACCTCAACCACGGTCAGGCAACAGCCGCCGCAGGCAATGGACGCGCCCAAGGCGATGCCGCCGGTATCGGGCCAAGGCGCGCCGATCACCAGGCGCATGTCCCGGCCGCCGCCGATGGGCCGCAGGCTGCGCACCTCGCCCATGCCGGTCACGATCCCGGTGAACATCAGGCCGCCCGCCCGGTTTCGCTTGGCGCGGCATCGCGCCGGGTGAATTCGCTGAGCATGTCGTCCTCCACCGGCCGCGCGTCCACCCGCCGGAACCGCGGCATGTCACTCAACGCCGCCGTGCCGAAGGCCTGCGCCGCCGGCCAGCCGTCGCCGCCCATCACGCCGGGCGCGTGGAACCAGGCGATGCGGTCCACCAGCCCGGCGCGCAGCAGCCCGCCCGCGATCTGCGCGCCGCCTTCCACCAGCACCCGGGTCAGCCCGGCGGCACCCAATGCCTGCATGGCAGCTGCAAGATCAACGCCCTGTTCTGCGCCCGCGACCTCGATCAGCCGCGCACCGGCGTCTTGCAGCGCCCGCGCCCGCGCCGCGTCGGCGTCGGCGCGATGCAGGAACCAGGTCGGCACAGCCGCCGCGGTCGCCACGACGCGCACCGTGGGAGGGGTGCGGAGCCGGCTGTCCACCACGATGCGCAGGTCGGGGTTCTTCCGATACCCGGGAATCCGACAGGTCAGCTCTGGGTCGTCCGCCTCCACGGTGCCGACGCCGGCCAGCACCGCGTCGTGCTGCCCGCGCAGCGCGTGCGCCGCCCGTCGCGCCTCGGGTCCGGTGATCCACTGGCTTTCCCCGGTGCGCGTCGCGATCCGGCCGTCGAGCGTGCTGGCCAGCTTCAGCGTCACCATGGGCCGGCCTAGGCCAACCCGCGTCAGGAAGCCGATCTGCAAAGCCTGCGCCTCGTCTGCCATCAGGCCAACGGCGACCTCGATCCCCGCTGCCCGCAGCATCGCCACACCGCGGCCGTCCACCCGTGGGTCCGGATCGCCGCAGGCCGCCACGACCCGCGCCACCCCGGCCGCGGCCAGCGCATCCGCGCAAGGCGGGGTTCGGCCGTGATGGCTGCACGGCTCCAGGGTTACGTAAGCCGTGGCGCCCCGCGCCAAGTCGCCGGCCTGGGCCAGCGCCACCGTTTCCGCATGCGGCCGACCGCCCGGCGCGGTCACACCGCGCCCGACCACCCGGCCGCTCCGCACCAGCACGCATCCGACGGTCGGGTTCGGCCAGGTATTGCCCAAGCCGCGCCGGGCAAGCGCCAGGGCGGCGCGCATGTGCTCCCGGTCCGCCGCTTCTCCGGCCGCCGCGTTTCCGTCAATGGTGCCTACGTCGCCCATCCGCGCTATGTAGGCTCCTCAAGCGACCCCAGGAAGGCCTCGAAGTCCTTTGCCTCGCGGAAGTCGCGGTACACGCTGGCGAAACGCACGTAGGCGACCGCGTCCACCTCCTTCAGCGTTTCCATCACCAGCTCGCCCAGCTGCTTGCTCGGGATGTCGTTCTCGCCCGTGGCCTCCAGTTGGCGCACGATGCCGTTCACGATGCGCTCCAGCCGTTCCTCCTGCACCGGGCGCTTGCGCAGCGCGATACGGATGGAGCGGCCGAGCTTCTCCCGGTCGAACGGCACCCGGCGGCCATCGGCCTTCAGCACCGTGAGTTCACGAAGCTGCACGCGCTCGATGGTGGTGAACCGCTGCCCGCAGCCGCCGCAGAACCGCCGGCGGCGGATCGCCGACCCGTCATCCGTGGGCCGGCTGTCCTTCACCTGCGTGTCGTCGTTGCCGCAGAACGGGCAGCGCATGGACCTTAGGGTCCGGCGTGGCCCGAGAGCAGGCCCGGGTAGATCGGGAAGCGCGCGCACATCGCCTGCACCCGTGCCGAGACGGCCTGCTCCGCCGGGCCATTGCTGCCGTCGTTGGAGCGCGACAGGCCGTCCAGCACCTCGTTGATCATCAGGCCAATCTCGCGGAACTCCGCCGGGCCGAAGCCGCGGGTGGTGGCGGCAGGCGTGCCGAGGCGGATGCCCGACGTGACGGCGGGCTTGGCCGGGTCGAACGGGATGGCGTTCTTGTTGACGGTGATGTGGGCGCGCTCCAGGCTCGCGTCCGCCGCCTTGCCGGTCACGCCCTTGGGCCGCAGGTCCACCAGCAGCAGGTGGCTGTCGGTGCCGCCGGTCACGATGTCGCAGCCCTGCTCCATCAGCGTCTCGGCCAGCAGGCGGGCGTTGTCGATCACGGCGCGCTGGTAGGTGCGGAACTCCGGGCGCAGCGCCTCGCCGAACGCCACGGCCTTGGCGGCGATCACGTGCATCAAGGGGCCGCCCTGCAGGCCCGGGAACACCGCCGAGTTGAACTTCTTGCCGAGGTCCAGGTCGTTCGACAGGATCATGCCGCCGCGCGGGCCGCGCAACGTCTTGTGGGTCGTCGTCGTCACCACGTGGGCGTGCGGCAGCGGCGTCGGGTACGCGCCTGCCGCCACGAGGCCCGCGTAGTGCGCCATATCGACCAGGAACCATGCGCCGACCTCGTCAGCCACCTTGCGGATGCGGGCGAAGTCGATGGCGCGCGGGTAGGCCGAGCCGCCGGCGATGATCATGCGCGGCTTCTCGGCCCGGGCCAGGCGCTCCAGCTCCTCGTAGTCGAGCAGGCCGTCCTCCTGCCGCACGCCGTACTGGACGGCGCGGAACCACTTGCCCGACAGGTTGGGCGCGGCTCCATGGGTCAGGTGCCCGCCGGCGGCGAGGCTCATGCCGAGGATGGTGTCGCCGGGTTGCAGCAGGGCGAGGAACACCGCTTGGTTGGCTTGCGCGCCGGAATGCGGCTGGACGTTGGCGTAGGCGCAGCCGAACAGGGCGCGGGCGCGGTCGATGGCGAGCGTTTCCGCGCGGTCCACCTCGAAGCAGCCGCCGTAGTAGCGGCGTCCGGGATAGCCCTCCGCGTATTTGTTGGTCAGCGCCGATCCCTGTGCTTCCAGCACGGCGGCGGAGACGATGTTCTCGCTGGCGATCAGCTCGATGCCGTCCTGCTGGCGCACCAGCTCCGCGCCGATGGCGGCGGCGAGGTCCGGGTCGGTCTCGGCGAGGCCGGCCGAGAAGAAGCGGGTCAGGCTGGCGGGCGGGGTCTGTTCGTTCATGGCAATCCTGCTTGGGTCCGGGGCCGCGGCGGCTTGCCCTGCATCTAGGGCTTGCCGCCAGTTATATCACGCTTTTCGCCCGCAATTCCGCCAACCGCTCCGCCGTCAGCCCCAGGCGGGTGCCCAGCACCTCCTCGGTATGCTGGCCGAGCGTCGGGGCGGCCATGCGATAGTCGGCCGGAGTTTCCGACAGGCGCACCGGGTTGGCGATCACCTTCACGCCATCCCGGTTGGACGGATGCGGCATCGTCATCACCGTGCCGCGCGCCTGCACCTGCGGATCGGCGAACACCTCCTTCAACGTGTTGATCGGGCCGCAGCCGATCTTCAGCGCCTCAAGCTCCGCAACCCAGCGGGCCGTCGGGTGCTGGCATAGCACTGGGGTCAGCGTTTCCGTCACCAGCGCGCGGTTGCCGACGCGGGCGGCGTTGGTGGCGAAGCGCGGGTCCTCCAGCAGATGCGACAGGCCATAGTTGTCGCAGAACCGCTTGAACGTCGGGTCGTTGCCGATGGACAGCACGATGTAGCCGTCGGCGGTCGGGAACACCTGATACGGCACGATATTAGGATGCTGATTGCCGAGCCGCGCCGGGTTCTCCCCGGTCGCCAGGTAGTTCATGCCCTGGTTCGCGAGCCACGCGACCGAGGTGTCGAGCATGCCGATGTCCACCTGCTGCCCCTGTCCCGTCGCCTCCCGGTGGCGCAGGGCCGCCAGCACGCCGATGCAGCCGTACAGCCCCGCGAACAGGTCGGCTATGGGCACGCCCACCTTCTGCGGTGCGCCGTCCGGCTCCCCAGTCAGGCTCATCACCCCGCCCATCGCCTGGATCAGGCTGTCGTAGCCCGGCCGCGGCGCGTAGGGGCCGGTCTGCCCGAACCCGGTGATCGAGCAGTACACCAGGCCGGGGAACCGCCCGTGCAGCTGCTCGTAGCCCAGGCCGTACTTGGACAGCGCACCGACCTTGAAGTTCTCCACCAGGATGTCGCTGTGCGCGATCAGATCCAGCGCGATGGCCTGGCCCTCCGGCTTCGCGATGTCGAGCGTGACCGACCGCTTGTTGCGGTTCACGCCAACGAAGTAGGCGCTCTCCGCCGTGCCCGGCATGAACGGCGGCGCGAAGCCGCGCGTGTCGTCGCCGGAGCCGGGCTTCTCGATCTTGATCACGTCCGCGCCGAGGTCGGCCAGCATCTGCACGCAGGTCGGCCCGGCCAGGACGCGGGTGAGGTCGAAGACGGTCAGGCCCGCGAGCGGGCCGGAAGGTTGGAGGCTGCTCATATTGGATCGGTCTCCGCGCCCTTGTTCAGGCCCATGGGTGGGTCCATTCTCGGCAGAGCGTTATATGCACCCTGCATCCCGAGGCAAACCTGATGCTCGACCGGCCCCATCCCACCCCCGACGCCCCGACGCTTGACCAGCAGGCCCTGGCCACCGCGCTGTCGGGCAAGCACTTCATCGGTGGGCGTTTCGTGCCCTCGCGCGCGGGCAAGACGTTCGCCGTCGTGAACCCGGCCACCGGGCTTGAGGTCGCGCAGGCCGCGGAGGGCGACGCCGTCGATGTCGAGGCCGCGGTGCAGGACGCGGACAGGGCACAGAAGGCCTGGGCCCGGGTCCCGGCCCGCAAGCGCGGCGCCATGGTGGCGCAGTGCGCGGCCCTGCTGCGGGACCACGTGGAGGAGCTGGCGCGCCTGATCGCGCTGGAAACCGGCAAGGCGCTCCGCACCGAGAGCCGGGTGGAGGCGCAGGTCGTCGCCGACATCTTCGAGTTCTACGGCGGCCTCGGCGGCGAGCTGAAGGGGGAAACGGTGCCGTTCGCCCCCAACGTGCTGTCGGTCACGGTGCGCGAGCCGCTGGGCGTCGTCGGCGCGATCATCCCGTGGAACGTGCCGATGCTGCTGATGGCGCTGAAGGTGGCGCCGGCCCTGGTCGCGGGCAACACCGTCGTGGTGAAGTCGGCGGAGGAGGCGCCGCTCGCGGTGCTGCGCATCTGCGAGCTGATGAACCGGGTGCTGCCGCCGGGCTGCTTCAACATGCTGTCGGGCTTCGGGCCGGAGTGCGGCGGGCCTTTGGTCGCGCATCCGCTGGTGCGCAAGGTGACGTTCACCGGCAGCGTCGAGGTCGGCCGCGTCGTGTCCAAGGCCGCCGCCGAGAAGCTCGTGCCCGTCACCCTGGAGTTGGGCGGCAAGAGTCCGATGATCGTGTTCGCCGACTGCGACTTCGACAAGACCGTCATGGGCGCCGTCACCTCCATGCGCTTCACCCGGCAGGGCCAGAGCTGCACGGCGGCGAGCCGCATCTACGTGGAGCGCCCGATCTACAACCAGTTTGTGGACGCGCTGGCCGCCAAGGTGGACGCCCTGGTGATGGGCGACCCGCTCGACGAGGCGACCGACATCGGCACCATCATCAGCCCGGACCAGTTCGAGAAGGTCGTGGGCTTCATCGAGGACGGCCTCGCGACCCCCGGCGCCACGGGCCGCGCCTGCAGCGCCATGCCGTCCGACCCGGCCATGGACAAGGGCCTGTTCATCCGCCCCTACATCTTCTGCGATCTGCCGGACGACAGCCGGCTGGTGCAGCAGGAGATCTTCGGCCCCGTCACCTGCGTGTTCCCGTTCGACGACGCGGAGGCGGCCTTGGCGTCCGCCAACGGCACCGAGTACGGGCTGGCGGCGTCGCTGTGGACCAACAACCTGCGCGTCGGCCTTGACCTGGCGCACCGGCTGGAGGCCGGGCTGGTGCAGATCAACCAGAACCTGGTCGTGCAGGCCAACCTTTCCTATGGCGGCGTGAAGAGCAGCGGCTTGGGCAAGGAGGCGAGCCTCGAGTCGATGCTGGAACACTTCATGCACAAGAAGACCATCATGGTGAATTACGGCTGATTCAACGGACGGGAACCGATGCCCAAGACCGACCAGACCATCCCGGCGAGCCTGCAGCCGAAGGCCGCCGAATACTCCTTTGACCTTGATGCCGCCTTGCGGTCCATCGTGGCGCTGCGCGCGACCGTGCCGGACGATGCGTTCACCGCCTCGACGCTCGGCACCGAGCGGGCGGGCAGCGCCGTGCACATCCGGCCCGGCCTGTTCCTCACCATCGGCTACCTGATCACCGAGGCGGAGACGGTGTGGCTCTCAGCCGCCGACGGGCGGACGGTCGCCGGCTACCCGATGGCCTATGACCAGGACACCGGCTTCGGCGTGGTGCAGGCGCTCGGCAAGCTCGACGTGCCGGTGATGGAGCTGGGCGACAGCGAGAAGGCGCGGGTGGGCGAGCCGGTGATCTTCGCCGCCGCCGGGGGACGCCGGCAGTGCGTGGCGGCGAAGGTGGCCGGGCGGCAGGAGTTCGCGGGCTACTGGGAGTACCTGCTGGACGACGCCATCTTCACCGCGCCGTCGCACCCGTTCTGGGGCGGCGCCGGGCTGGTGGGACAGGATGGGCGGCTGCTGGGCATCGGCTCGCTGGTGCTGCAGCAGGGCCAGGGCGGCAAGCGGACGGACATGAACATGGTGGTGCCCGTGCAGCTGCTGCGCCCGATCCTCGACGATCTGCTGTCGTATGGCCGGGTCAACCGGCCGCCCCGGCCGTGGCTGGGCTTGTACGCCATGGAGGACGACCAGGCGCTGGTGGTCGGCGGCCTCGCGGATAACGGGCCGGCCGACCAGGCCGGGGTGCGGACCGGGGATCGCATCCTGTCGGTGAATGGGGAGGACGTGCCGGACCTTGCGGGACTGTGGCGCGCCGTTTGGGCGTCCGGCCCGGCCGGCACGCCGGTGCAGGTCAGGCTGGGCCGCGGCAGCAAGACCGCCGCCGTCACCGTGACCTCGACCGACCGCGCCAGCCACTTGAAGTCGCCCCGGCTTCATTAAGCGCCGATGCGCGGCAGGACGCGGCGACGGCGCAGCATCCTGCGGGCGTCCCTGACCTGGGCGGCCCGCGCCCTTGGACAGGCGTTCGCCGTGGTGCTCGGGCTGCTCGCCTTGGCGGGCGTCGTGGTTGGGAGCTTGTTCTGGCTGTCCTTGCCGCCCGCCGCCATGCAGGCCCAGATCCCGGGCCTTGCAAGGCCGGTCGCGATCACCTTGGACGCCGATGGCATCCCGCGCATCGCGGCGGAATCGGACCTCGACGCCGCAGCGGCGCTCGGCTTCATGCATGCCCGGGATCGCATGTTCCAGATGGAGCTGATGCGCCGGGCCGCGTCCGGGCGCCTGTCGGAGATCGCCGGGACCGTGACGCTGCGGCTCGACCGGACCACGCGGGTGCTCGGGCTGCGCAGGCGCGCGGAGGCGGACCTGCCGGCGCTCTCTGCCGACACGCGGGCGATGCTGGACGCCTATGCGGCGGGCGTGAACGCCTGGATCGCGGCGCGCGGCCGGCTCGCAGCACCGGAGTTCATCCCGCTCGGCGCCCCTGAACCCTGGACGGCGGGCGATAGCCTGCTGTGGGGCAAGACCATGGGCCTGTACCTGTCGGGTAACTGGCGGTCCGAGCTGGCGCGGGCGGCGGTGCAGGCCCGCTCGCTCGCCGGCCGCCTGCAGGAGCTTTGGCCGCCCCAGGACGACACGCCGCGGCCGGACGCCCGCGCCCTGCCCGGAGACCTGAGCACTTGGGCCACACGGCTCGCCGCGGCGGTGCCGGAGTTCCCGGAGCCGTTCACCTGGCCCAGCTCGGCCAGCAACGAGTGGGCGGTGGACGGCAGCCGAAGCGTGACCGGCCATCCGTTGCTGGCCGGCGACCCGCATCTGGGCTTCAGCCTGCCGTCCATCTGGTACCTGGCGCGGATCGACATGCCGGGCGGCGTGCTGGCCGGCGCGACCGCGCCCGGCGTGCCGTTCCTGATCATCGGGCACAACGGGCGCATCGCCTGGACCTTCACCACCACCGGAGCCGACACCCAGGACGTGTTCGTCGAGACCGTGCTGCCGGACGGCCGCTACCAGACGCCGGACGGCCCCCAGCCTTTTGCCCAGCGGGAGGAGCGCATCCGGGTGCGCGGCGCGCCGGACGAGCGGCTGATGGTGCGGGAAACCCGGCATGGCCCGGTGCTCAGCGACCTCGATGCGCCCGGCGGTCCGGTGCTGGCCATCGCCATGGCCAACCTGGCACCTGGAGACACCACGGCAAGCGGCCTGCTGGCGCTCAACCGCGCAACGGACGTGGCGGGCGCCGGGCGCGCGTCCGAGCTTGTCGCGGCGCCCGTGCAGAACCTGCTGGCGGCGGACCGGACGGCCATTGCGCAGTTCACCACCGGCCGCGTGCCGATCCGGCGCGCCGGCGACGGCACCGTGCCGGTGGACGGCGCGGACGGCGCCCATGACTGGACGGGCTACGCGGGCGGGGCCGCCCTGCCCCGCGTCGTGGCGCCCGCGGCCGGCCGGCTGGTGAACGCCAACGAGCGCGTGGCCGGGACGGACTTCCCGGTGTTCATGGGCGCCGACTGGTTCGGCGACTGGCGGGCGCGGCGCATCCGGCAGATGCTGGGGGCGGCGGACAAGCATGACATCGCGAGCTTCGCCGCCATGCAGGTGGATGCGGTCAGCAGCTTCGCCGTGCAGATCCTGCCGGTGCTGCTGGCCACGCGGCCGGCCGACGAGGCGTCCGGACGCGCCCTGGCCTTGCTGTCCCCTTGGGACGGCGGCATGCGGCCCGAGCTTCCGCAGCCGCTCATCTTCAACGCCTGGGTGCGGCAGTTCGAGTCGACGATGCTGGCGCGCGCCGGCGTGCCCGCCGCCGCCGCGGGCGGGAGCGCCGATCTGGTGGCCCGGGCGTTGTCGCCGGGCGGCGCGGGCTGGTGC
>CAXSHI010000038.1:0-27411 GCA_964236755.1 uncultured Acetobacteraceae bacterium | reverse complement strand
CGGGTTCAGCATGCGGGCGACCCGGCGCGGCGGCGTCGCACGGATGATCGGCAGCGGCGTGGCGGCAGGCTTTGCGCTGTTCGTGGTGAGCAAGGTGGCGGAGGAGTTCGGGCAATCGGGCGCGCTGCCGGCGGAGCTGGCCGCCTGGGCGCCGGCGGGGGCCGGGCTGATGCTGGCGGTGGCGCTGCTGCTGCATCTGGAGGATGGGTAAGGGTTTTTAGGCGGCCGGGAGCAGGGGCACGCCGACAGCCTCGGCGGCGGCGATCAGCGCCCGGTCCCGAGTGGCAAGCGGCAAAGCGAGGCGCTGGGCCAGCTCAAGATAGGTCGCGTCATAGGCGGACAGCCGGTGCTGCCCAGCGAGTTCGGCCGTTGCGATCCAGGTCTGGCTGGCTGTCTGGTCGTCAACGCTGATGGGCAAGACGCGCAGGAACCCCGTCAGGCGCTGCCGCTGCGTGCCGGTGATGCGGCCTCGGCGTTCTGCCGTGAGCAGGCCGTTGACCGCCTCAATCGGCCAGAGTTGCGGTGCCACGGCACCGGCTTCACTCAGGCGGTCCAAGATGGCCAGGACCGCGGGGGTGTGCTCATCCTCGAAGCACCAGGCGAGAGCCACTGAGTTGTCGAGAATGAAGCTCACCGCCGCCCGTCGCTGACCAGCTCCTTGATCGACAGCCCGTTGAGAGTCAGACCCTTGCTGGCCCGCAGCAGATCGTTGGCGGCCTGCCGTGCCCGGGTACGGTCGAACCCGGCATCCGCAGGAACCAAACGTGCAACGGGCTTGCCACGCCGGGTGATGAGGATCTCGCGCCCCTCCTCAACCTCATCGAGCAACGCGGTCAGGCGATTCTTCGCCTCGAAGACGCCGAAACTTTGGATGGTGGTTTCCATATCGGCTCCAATAAGCTGGCTTGTTCAGCTAGATGCCATGCGAGACCGTAGATAGCCAGCTATAAATCTAGCTGTTTGCGCCCGCCATCAGCCCCGGCACCTCTGCCGCCAGCTCGCGCGCCAGGAAGCCGATGGGGCCGATGCGCTGCGCCAGGCGGACGCCGGCCTCGCCGTGCAGCCAGACGGCCCAGCACGCCGCCTGCATGGGCGGCAAGCCCCGGGCGAGCAGGCCGGTGAGGATGCCGGCCAGCACGTCGCCGGAGCCGCTGGTGGCCAGGCCCGCGCCGCCGCCCGCATACTCCCAGGCCTCGCCCTCGGGGCTGATGACGTGACTGCGCGCGCCCTTCATGATGACCACCTGCTGCAGCAGCGCCGCCGCCCGGCGGCCGGCGGCGAGCGGGTCGGCCTCCACCTCCGCGCGGCCCACGCCCAGGATGGTCGCCATCTCGCCCGCATGGGGCGTGAGCACGGCGCGGCCGGCGTGGGGGCGCAGCGCCTCCCGCAGCGCCGCATGGCCGCACAGCGCGCCGGCGTCGAGCACGAGGGCCGGGCCGTCCGCCGGGTCCAGCCGGGCGAGCACAGCCTCCACCAGCGCCATCGCCACCGCCCGGTCCATCATGCCGGGGCCGAGCAGCAGCGCATGCGTACGCTGGCCCGCCTTCGCCAGGGCCTCCGCCGCGTCAGGGCCGAGGTCGCCGTCCTCCGTCTCCGGCAGGCCCATCACCAGCGCCTCGGGCAGCCGCAGCGCCATGCCCAGCGCCACGCTGCGACCGGTCGCGACCTGCAGCTTGCCGGCGCCGGCGCGCAGCGCGGCCTCGGCGGAAAGCAGGGCGGCGCCGGGCACCGCGCGGTTGCCGCCGGCCACCAGCACGCGGCCGCGCTGGTCCTTGTCCTCGCCCGGCGCCGGCAGCGGCATCGTGCGCAGCAGGGCCGGGGTGATCGCGGCGGTCATCGTGCCGCCACCGGGCTGTCGGGGGCGTCCGTCACCGGCTCGCCCTCGCGTTCCACGGGGACGGTGTGGTTGTAGCGGAGGAGCTGGAAGCCCTCGCCGCCGGGGGCGTACTCGGTGATGCTGCAGTTGGCCACGTCGCCCTCGCGGTCCACGGCGAGGATGCGCGCCTCGTCCATGTTCTCCAGGAGGTAGCGCAGGCACAGCACCACGACCTGGTGGGCGACGATCAGCACGCGGCTGCCTTCGTGGTGCAGGAACAAGGTGTCGAGCAGGCTGCGGAGCCGCAGGATCACGTCGCACCAGCTCTCGCCGCCGGGCGGGCGGTGGTAGAACTTGCCGAGCAGGGTGCGGAAGCGGGCTTGGTCAGGGAACTCGGTCTCGATGCCCATGCGGGTCAGCAGGTCGAGCACGCCGAACTCCTTTTCCCGCAGCCGCTCGTCGATGTGGAAGCGGGCGGGGGGAACCGGGGTGCCACCCTGGGCATGGACGCGCACCGCCGTGTCGCGGGCGCGGAGGTAGGGGGAGACGAGCACGACCTGCGGCTGCTGGTCCCGGGGCATGGCGGCGAACCAGCGGCCGAGCGCGTCCGCCTGGCGCTCGCCGCGCGGGCTTAGCGGCACGTCCACGTCGCGGATGTCGAGGTCGATGCGCGGCAGGCCCGCCGTCATCGCCGCGTCGCGGGCCACGTTGCCGGCGCTTTCCCCGTGCCGCACGATCCACAGGTGCCCGGGCCATCGCTGCTGCATTAGGGTTTCCATCATCGAAAGGGCGTTCAACGGGCTAACAGCGCGGGGGTTGCCCGGCGGATGCAGCCAAGGTGGACGCGACCAAGGTTGGGGCCAGGCCGGCCGGGTCGGGCGGACGGGCGCTTCGGACCCGGCGCAGCGCCGCCGCCATGAAGGGCCGGTCCCGCAGCGGCGTCGGCGGCGGCCCATGCGCTGCCAGGAAGGTGCGGATCATGTCGTCGGCATGCTCCGGCAGCGCGGCGTAGCCGCGGGCATAGATGATCTCCTTGATGGCGGCGGTCTCCAGCCGGCCGCGCATGTGGTTGACGTTGCGGCGCAGGTGCCGCCGCACGTCGCCGGGGCGGAACGGCGACAAGGACGCGATCTCGTACGTCGCCTCCCGCACGCCGACGACCCGGCGGTTTTCCCAGGGCTGCGCCAGCGGGTCGAGGTCGTGCGCCGCCATGGAGCCGAGCAGGCCGTCGCCGCGATACAGGCCGAGCGGCAGGCGGAGGCCGCGCCCGGTCAGCCGATCGAGGAAGTCGCGGCCCGGCGCGTAAAGCTGTCCATGGGTGACGCCGCCCACGGCGAGCGTCCGCTCGACGGCCTGCGGCTCCGACCGGCCGTTCACGGCGACGCCGGTGGCAAGCCGCGCGTCCGGGCGGGAGGCCAACGCCCGGGCGAAGCCGGACAGGCTGTTTGGCCCGATCACGGCGTAGGCGTCCACGCAGCCATAATGGTCGGCCGGCACGCGCAGGTCGTGGAAGAAGCGGTTGATCGCGTTGGACTTGTCGGCGTGGGCGAATCGGTAGATCTCGATGGGCAGGGCGCACGCCGCCGCGGCCCGCAGCGCGATGCCCGCGCTGTCGTCGGCGGTGCCGTTGAGCAGCACGGTGGCGAGCACGCGCTGTCCCCGCGCGGCGCGGGCGAGGCTCGCGACGCACTGGCCGATGCGGGACGCCTCGTCGCGGCCGAACACGCCGACCTGCCAGTCCCACGCAGCACCCCCCGCCATCGCCGTGCTCCCTTCGCCTGGCCGGGCCTGCGGCCGGCCGGACGTCCACGCGCCAAGGTTGCATGCGACGCCGGCAAGACACAACCGCGGGCCGGATGCGGCGCGTCCGGCTTTTGCCGACGCGGCCGGGCATGTATAGAGGCCCGATGCCCGCGATACGCCCCTCCCCCGCGATGCGCCGCCGCATGCCGCGCAGCCTGGTCCTGCTGGGGCTTGCCGCCGTGGGCATCCTGGCGGCGCCGGAGGCGAAGGCGCAGTTCGGCGGGGTGCGCCGGGCGCGGCCGACGGTGGCGCCGCAGCCGCTGACGCGGAGCGACCCGGTGACGTTCACTGCCGACCATGTGGAGTACGACCGCGACAACGCCCTCGTCTCGGCGTCCGGCAACGTGGAAGCGTGGCAGAACGACAACGTGCTTCGGGCCGACAAGATCACGTTTGACCGCAACACCAACGTGGCGGCGGCGTCCGGCAACGTGGTGATGGTGCAGCCGGACGGGCAGGTGCTGTTCAGCGACTATGCCGAGCTGACGGAGGGACTGCGCGACGGCGTGCTGAAGGGCATGCGGGCGATCCTCGCCGAGAACGGCAAGCTGGTGGCCAACGGCGCCCGGCGGACTGAGGGGGCGATCAACGAGGTGTCGCGGGTGGTGTACTCCACCTGCAACCTGTGCGCCGCCGACCCGAGCAAGCCGCCGCTGTGGCAGATCCGCGCCCGCTCCGGCGTGCAGGATGGGCAGAACAAGAAGATCGAGTACCGCGACGCCGTGCTCGACATCTACGGGGTGCCCGTCGCGTACTTCCCGTACTTCTGGCACGCCGACCCCTCGGTGAAGCGGGAAAGCGGCCTCTTGGTGCCGTCGTTCGGGCAGGCGAGCCGGTTGGGGGCGTTCCTGTCCACGCCGTATTTCTGGGCGATCGACGAGGTTTCCGACGCGACGATCACGCCGACGGTCACAAGCCAGCAGTACGCCAACCTGAACACCCAGTACCGCCGCCGCTTCAACGACGGCACGCTGGACATCGACGCAGGGTTCGGGCGCGACCTCGGCAAGATCGAGGCCGACATCTTCGCCCGCGGCCGGTTCGCCTACGACGACACCTGGCGCTACGGCTTCGACATCGACCGGGCGACCAGCTCGCGGTACCTGCGGGACTACCGGGTGAACAACCGGGCAGACGTGCTGACCAGCCGGGTGTTCATCGAGGGGTTCGGCACGGGGGCATACACCAAGCTCGACAGCATTGCCTACCAGGGACTGGTGGACAGCATCCGGCAGAACCGGCTGCCTTATGTGCTGCCGCGCTACGAGTACAGCTTCTTCGGCGAGCCGGACGCGCTGGGCGGGCGGCTGCGCTTCGACACGCAGAATTTCAACGTGCTGCGGCAGATCGGCACCAACACCCAGCGCGCGGCGGCGACGCTGAACTGGGAGCGGCCGTTCGCCGGGTCGTTCGGGGAGGTGTACGGGCTGACGCTGCAGGTCGATACGGCGGCCTACAGCGCCACGAGCCTGGACCAGAACCCGAACTTCGCCCGGTCGAGCAGCACGGAAACGGCGCGGGCGCAGCCGCAGGTGGCGGTGGATGTGCGCTGGCCGCTGGTGCGCGACGGCTGGGGCACGCAGCTGATCGAGCCGCGGCTGCAGATCGTCGCCGGCCCCAACACCGGCAGCGGGCGCAACCAGAACATCCCGAACGAGGACAGCCTGGACTTCGACTTCACCGACCAGAACCTGTTCAGCCTGAACCGCTTCCCGGGGCTGGACCGGCTGGAGGGCGGCGTGCGCGCCAACGTGGCGCTGCACCTGAACTGGACGGTGGGGAGCGCGCAGGTGGACGGGCTGGTGGGGGAAAGCTTCCGCACCCGGCGGGACGACACCTTCCCGGTGGGGTCGGGGCTGGAGCGCAAGGCCTCCGACATCGTGACGCGCACCACGGTCTCCCCGGCGCCGTGGCTCGACCTCACGGGGCGGACGCGGATCGACAACCGCAACGGCAACATCCGCTTCGCCGACGCGATCGGCAGCGCGGGCGTGCCGCTGCTGCGGCTGTCGGGGGGCTACATCTACTCCGCGGTGAACCCGTACTTCCTGTATGACACGCCGACGACGCCGGCGAGCTACTTCCAGCACCGGAACGAGGCCACGGTGTCGGCGTCCACGCAGTTCGACAAGTACCGGGCCTCGGCCTACGTGCGGCGCGACCTGGAGCTGGCGAAGTACAGCAGCGCCGGGGTGCGGGCGACCTACGAGGACGAGTGCTTCATCTTCGACGTGAGCTACAACCGGCGCTACACCCCGCTGAACGGCGACAACGGCGCGACCTCGATCCTGTTCCAGATCACCCTGAAGACGGTCGGCCAGTTCGGCGTGAACCGCATCTGAACACCGCGTAGGATTGCCATGACCCATCGAAACGTCCTGCTCCTGATCGCCGCGCTGGCCGCAGCCGGAAGCGCCGTGGCGCAGCCGCGGCGGTTCGCCGCCCCCCCGGCCGCGCGGCCCGACGCGGCGGCGCCTTCCGGCGACGCCATGCAGATCATCACCGTGGTGAACGGCGACGTGATCACCAACGCCGACGTGACCAACCGCGGCAAGCTGTTCGCGCTCAGCACTGGGCTGCCGGTCACGCCCGAGGTGCTGGCGCGGCTGCGCCCGCAGGTGCTGAAGCAGCTGGTGGACGAGCGGCTGCGGCTGCAGGAGGTGCAGCGCCGGAAGATCGGGGTGAGCGACCGGGAGATCGCCGACGCCATCGGCGAGATCGAGCAGCGCAACGGCATGCCGAAGGGCGCGCTGGGCGGCAGCCTGCGCGGCCAGGGGGTGGCGCTGCGCACGCTGATCGACCAGGTGCGGGTGCAGCTCGGCTGGACCCGCGTGCTGCGGGAGGAGCTGGGCGCCAAGGCCGACGTCACCGACGCCGACGTGGCCGAGCAGCTCCGCATCTTCAAGGAGCAGGTCGGCAAGCCGGAGTTCCGGGTGTCCGAGATCTTCATCCCCATCGACGACCCCGCCAAGTCCGCCGACGCCCGGCGCTTCGCCGACACGGTGATTGCGCAGCTCCGCGCCGGCGCCCCGTTCCCTGTGGTCGCGGCGCAGTTCAGCCAAAGCCAGACGGCGCTGCAGGGCGGCGACCTCGGCTGGGTGCGGGCGAACCAGCTCGACCCCGCCGTCGCCAGCGTGGCGCAGGAGATGCCGCCGGGCGCGGTCAGCAACCCCATCGAGGTGCCGGGCGGCATCAGCATCATCTCGCTCCGCGCCAAGCGCGAGGTCGGGCGCGACATGGCGACGGTGATGAGCATCCGCCAGGTGTTCGTGCCCTTCGTCGGCGCGCTGAACCCGGCGGCGCCGACGGAGCAGCAAAGGAAGGCCGTCGAGCAGGCCCAGGGCATCAGCCGCAGCGTCAGGACCTGCAAGGACATGGAGGAGGCGAACGCGCGCGTCGGCGCCGTCCGCCCATCGGACCCGGGCGAGGTGCGGCTGGAGACCGTGTCGTCCCCGCCGCTGCGCAACCTGCTGGCCGGGCTGAAGGACGGCGTCGCCAGCAAGCCCGTGGTGGCCAACGAGGGCGCGGCGGTGCTGATGGTGTGCTCGCGCGAGCAGAAGAACGCGGCGGCGCCCACCAAAGAGGCGGTGGGCGAGCGGCTGCTGCAGGAGCGGGTGGAGCTGGCGTCGCGGCAGCTGCAGCGGGATTTGCGGCGCCGGGCGATGCTGGACGAGCGGGGGGTCTGACGCGCTGGGGGCAGATGCGGGCGGGCTGCCGCCGCTCCGGGAGGTCATCGCGCGGCACGGGTTGGACGCGCGGCGCAAGCTCGGCCAGCACTTCCTGCTGGACGCGAACCTCACGGGACGGATCGCGCGGCTGGCGGGCGAGCTGGCCGGGCGGCAGGTGGTGGAGGTGGGGCCGGGTCCGGGCGGCCTGACCCGGGCGCTGCTGGACACGGCGGCGGACGGCGTGCTCGCGGTCGAGGTCGATGCCCGGGCGGTGGACGCGCTTGCGGAGCTGGAGGCGGCGAATCCCGGGCGGCTCCGGGTGCTGGCGGCGGACGCGACGCGGGCGGACTTGGCGGCGCTCGTGCCCGCGCCCCGGCAGCTGGTCGCGAACCTGCCGTATAACGTCGCCACCCCGCTGCTGGTCGGCTGGCTGCGGCAGGCGCAGGCCTGGGAGCGCATGACGCTGATGTTCCAGCAGGAGGTGGCGGAGCGCATCGCCGCCGCGCCGGACACCGCGGCCTACGGGCGCCTGTCGGTGCTGGCGCAGTGGACCTGCCGGACCGCCCTGCTGATGCGGCTGCCGCCAACCGCGTTCGTGCCGGCGCCCAAGGTGTGGTCGGCCGTGGTGGGCCTCGTGCCGCATCCGGCGCAGCCCCCGCCCACGCTGTTTGCCGCCATGGAGCGGGTGACGGCGGCGGCGTTCGGGCAGCGGCGCAAGATGCTGCGCGGCTCTTTGCGCGCGCTGGGCGGCGAGGCGCTGCTGGAGCGGGCCGGCATCGCGGCGGTGCGCCGGGCGGAAACGCTGGACATCGCGGAGTTCGACCGGCTGGCGCGCCTGACCGTGGGCGAGGCGGCGTGACGGTCACGATTACGTTACGATACACGAATTATAACGGGACATGCCATTGACGTTTGGCTAGGCTGCCCTTCGTAGCCTCGGCCGCTTCGGCGACCGCGCGGGCCGGACGGCGGATGGCGGGGACGACGAGCATGACCGGCGTGGATGGCGGGAGCGTGAGGCGTTGGCGGCTGCGTGGTCCGCGGCCGCGGGTCGCGGCCTGGTCCGGGGGCGCGCTGCTGGCGGCGGGCGCCGGGCTTGCGGCGTGGCTGCTGGCGCCGGCATGGCTTGAGCTGGCGGTCCCGTTCGCATTGGCTGCAGCCGTCGCGGCGGCAGGGGCGGCGCTGGCATTTGGGGCGCGACCGTCCGGGGCGCGGCGGCCCGGCCCGGCCGGGCCGGGTATCGAGCCGGCAGCCCCGGCGCCCGAGGCCGATGCGCATGACGGCCTGACGCAGCTTCTCAGCCCCGCAACGATCACCCGGCGGCTGGAGCGGTCCATCGAGCAGGCGCAAGGATCGGGCGGGTGCACGCTGCTGTACTTGGACCTCGACGGGTTCGATCAGGTGCGCGACGCCCGCGGCCCCGCGGTGGGCGACCTGCTGCTGATCGAGGCGGCGCAGCGGCTGCGGGGCGCGCTGCGCGGGGCGGACGCGGTGGGGCGCATGGCGGACAGCGCGTTCGCCGTGGTGCTGCCGAACGTCGCCGGGGCGGAGCAGGCCCGGCGCTCGGCCATGCGCCTCGCGGCGGTGATCCGGGAGCCGTATGCGCTGGGCGGCGTGACCACCCGGATTGATGCGTCGGTCGGCGTGGCGCTGTTCCCGACGGACGGGGACTGCGCCGCGGCGCTGCTGCGCCGGGCGCGCGATGCGCTGGACCGGGCGCGGGCCTGCGGGCGCGGCGCGGTCGTCCTCAGCAAGTCGCCTGCGGCGGCGGCGGACGCGCTGCTGATGGAGGAGGAACTGCAGCATGCGCTGGAGCTTGAGCAGTTCGAGATGGCATACCAGCCGGTGTTCGGCGCGCGGCAGGGCGTGCCGCTGGCCTACGAGGCGCAGGTCGGCTGGCGGCACCCGGCGCGCGGCCTGGTGCCCGCGTCGGTGTTCATGCCGCTGTGCGAGCGGTCCGGGGTGATCGAGAAGCTCGGCCGCTGGATGCTGCACGCGGCCTGCACGGAGGCGGCGACCTGGGCCGTGCCGGTGCGGCTGTCGATCAACATCGAGGGCGCGCAGTTCCGCCGGGGCGATCTGGAGCACCTGGTGCTTGAGACGCTGCACCGGTCGGGCCTGGCGGCGGAGCGCCTGGACCTTGAGGTGACGGAAGCGGTGCTGCTGGAGCGGTCGCAGCAGGTGCTGGCGTCGATGCTGCCGCTGCGGATGCTGGGGGTGCGGCTGGTGGTGGACGAGTTCGGGGGCGCGGACGCGGCGCTGCATCGGTTCCACGACGGGGCGTTCCAGCAGGTCAAGCTCAGCCGGGACGCCGTGGGGTCCATGCTCGCCGACCCGGCCGCCCTGGCGGCCGTGCGCTCAGCGCTGGGCCTGGCAGCCGAGCTGCGGATCGAGGCGGTGGCGGAGGGCGTGGAGGAGCAGGCGCAGCACGACATGCTGATGCGCCTGGGCTGCGATCAGATGCAGGGCGGGCTGCTGGGACCGCCGCAATCGCCGGAGCGGACGCGGCAGTACCTTTGGCAGGCGACGCGGCGGGTCGAGGGGGGCGCGATGCTGCTGGGGGCGGGGTAGCTGCAGCAAGCTGCAATCATCGGCACCTCGGATCGCAATCATCGGCGCCGTGCTCACGCTGATTGCACGGGACGGGCCGGCGGGGCGGGCAAGCAAACGGCGGGGTTCCTTCCAACCGGCCAACGATGGCCTGAAACCCGGCCATCCCGTTTTGCCGGGCAACGAACCCGTGCAGGGCTTCAACATGTGCGAACCCGCCTGCATGAACTTCCTCGCCAGCTACGTTTCGCCGTGCTGACCACCTCACGCATGCCGCTGCGCCCGCCACGCCCCAGCGACGCAGCCTCATTCGCGGCGGCTAAACCACACGATATCGGGTATGTTCGGCGTGTGGCCCAGGCTGAGCCACTCGGCACGGATCCGAACCACCACGTTGACGGGAACTTGGTCGTCCCAGGCCTTGTAACCGCCGGGACTGTAAGGCGGATCACCCGCGACCAGACCTTCTTCCAGAAGATCCCGGACGATCATCAGGCTCTGCTCCCTGGCCGCCTCGCCTGTTCCGACAAGCTCCTCAACCTTTTTCGCGATTTCCCAAAACCCAACCAGATCGCTTCCTGCCTCGGCATGGAACTGTTCGACCAGGCTGCGGCGCTCGCGATCCGTCAAAGCCCTCATCAGCCGCTCCCCCAGGAGGTTCCAACTTCCGGATTTTCAAGATGGGCACGTACACGTCGATGGTGGGAGGACCTTTCTTCGATCTCGGCCTGTAGCTGATGACGCTACCTTCGGGTAGCCTGATCACCTAGCCGATATGGCCGGGTGGAGTGTGTCTGTCCCACCGGATGGCGTCCAGGGATGGCTCATCCGCGGCACCGGCGCCCGGGCTGTCGCCCCGCAACGCCGCCACCCTGGCGCCAACCGCCCGAGCCGCCTCCTCGCCCATGGCCGCTGCTGCCGGCGCAAGGAACGGGAGGGCCGGCCGTGCCGGCTCGCGACGACCGATCTTGGGCGCGCGCCGATGATGCCGGGCGGCTCCCCCTACTCCGTCCGCTGCGCCAGCCGCGCGTCCTTGCGCGCGGAGCCGGCGCTGCTGCCGACCCAGTAGCCGACCACGTTGGTCGCCATCGCGGCCAGCGTGCCGAGCAGCACGTTCAGCACGGCGTACAGCCCCTCCTGCACCGCGAACCCCGCCTGCGCCGTCCAGGTCGCCGGGTCGTCCGCGTCCGCCAGCAGCATCAGGCTGCACAATTGCCCGCGCAGCGCATACATGCCCTGACGCGGCAGCCCGTCCTGCCCCACCAGCGCCTGCGCCGACACCGCCGCCCCGTCCGACCCGTTCAGCAGCGTCTGCCCCGAAACGTAAAGCGGCGCCGTCCCCGTCGCCGACCCGAGGCTCGCCACGCAAAGCTGGCTCGGCCCCCGCAGCGCCCCGGTCCCCTGGTTCACCGCGTTGACCAGGTTCTGCCAGAACGCCTGCGGGCTGGGCGCCGCCAGGTTGTCGAAGCTCTCCGCCGCCTGCCCCGCGATCCCAAGCGTCAGCCGCAGGCTCCCCGCCGCCGACCCGGCCCCCAGCGTGATCCCGATGGCGTTGCCGAGCGACCCCGCATACCGCGCCGTCAGCAGCACCGGATACCCGCCGTTCGCGTAGGCGACGGCATAGCTCGCCGCCGTCTCCGTCCCGTCGCTCACCCGCACGCAGCGGAACGACTGCGCGCCCTGCTGCACCGCCGTCGCCACCTGCGTCCCCATGTCGAACCGCCGCGCCTGCAGCGGCCCGAACGCCCGCGCGTAGTCCGCCATGGTGGACACGATGACCGGCTGGTTCACCGGCCCCCACGCCGCCGACCCCACGACGCCGATGACGTTGGTCGGCACCCCGTTCAGCACCAGGTTCTGCGGCGGCACCACCTGCACATACAGGTCCGGCACCACCAGCGCCGTCGTGTTCAGGGTCCCCGCTTGCACGATCGGCATGGATCAGCCCTCCTCTGGCGGTTGCATCCGCACGACATGGCCGGCGTGCTCCGACGCCAGCACGCGCTCGACCTCGGCCGCGTCGCGCACCACGTCGCCAATCCGGTACGGCCCGAATGACCGCACCACGACCAAGTAGATCATGATTAATTTCCTATACAAGAGAACACGCCAACTAAACCACAGAGGAAACCCCGTCCGCCGAAGCAATGCCGAACACCATCGACGGCAGCGTGCTCTCCGCCACCGTCGGATACTCGACGCCGTACAGCAGGTCCCGCCGCCAAACCCCCGCCACCGAGTTCGCGTCCAGCACCGACCCGCCCGACAGCCGCAGCCAGCAGCCCCAGCCCCCGACATCGAGGAACCGGATCGCCGCAAGCCCCGCGTCCACGCACCCCGCCACCCGGTCGCGCGTCTCCGGGTCCGGGCACCACGCCGTCACCCGGAACCCCGCCCGCTGCCGACGCAGCTCCGTGCCGCCCACGCCGTCCGCCACCACCCGCGCCGCGATCCCCATGCCGCCCGGCAGCAGGATGCCGTCGCCATGCAGCTCCGCCGGCCGCACGGTGCGGATCAGCGCCGCCAGCACCGCCGCCACCACGCCCGGCGTGTCGCCCGCGCGCACCCGGTAGGTGCGCGGCAGGCCGTCCACCCGAACCCCCGCCACCTGCCCCGCCGCCGGCTCGCCCGCGAACGTCACGGTCTCCCCCGCGACCGTGGCCGTGAGCGTCACCGGCGGCGGCGCCCCCTGCCACTCCCCCACGAACCGCGTCATGTCCCGGAACCCGCCCGCCATCGGCTGCACCGACACCTGCGCGACGCCCAAAGCCAGGTCCGCCTCCAGCGCCGCCGCCGTCGGCCACCCCCGGTACACCCGGCAGGCGATCCCCGGCGCCGGCGCCTCCGCCGCACCCTGCGGATACAGCGCGCCGGCCACCGCCGCCGCCAGCGCCGCCTCCACGTCCGACTGGTCCGGCATGGCTCACGCCCCCACTTGCCGTAGCGACACGCGCCAGCCCAGCTCGCTCAGCGCCACGGTGCCCACGACGAAGCGCCGCCCCATGTCGTCCATCACCACGTCCGACCCGCGCAGCGCCGGCGCCCCCAGCGGCAGCAGCAGCCAGAACCCCCCGAGGCCCCCGTCCCCCGGCAGCCCGCCCGGCCGCCCGCCGCCGCCCGGCAGCAGCTGCCCGGGCCACCCCGACAGCACCGACCGCAGCCGCGCCGTCCGCACCCCGCCATAGGCGGACAGCCCGACCTCCTCCGCCCCCGCCTCCCGCGACGCCCGCACGACGGCGTTGGTCAAGACGCAGATCGGCCGGTCCAAGGGCGGCAGCAGCGCCACGAACAGCACCCCCCGCGCGCCCCGCAGCAAGTCGCCCACCTGCAGGTACGCGCTGTCGAAGATGCCCCGCTGCGCCCGCTCGTACCCCGCCGGCCGCCGATACCCGGGGTCCCCCCCGTCGAACGCCGCCGGCAGCCGCAGGAACCGCAGCTCCGGCCGCAGCGGGTCACCCGCCCCCCGCGGCCGGTAGGCGTCGTACGGCGTGCCGAACACCCGCGCCGCCACCCCCATCCCCCGGCTCACCCGGTCGGCCAAGGTCGCTGCGTCCATCTTGCCCTCACACCACCAGAACCACGGACGACCCGCCCGACAGCGCCCCCCCGGCGTCACGCCGAGGAACGCGCACAGCCGCCGCCGCCATTGGTCGAACAGCCGCTCCCGGTCCTGCAGCTCCCGCGGGTTCCGCACCCACCCGGCCGCCGACGCGGTGTCCAGCCCCGCGCCGGTCTCCGGGATCGCCTGCTCCAGCCCGGCCAGCGTCGCGAGGAAGCCGCGCAGCACCGCCTCCTCCGACCCCGACAGGTTGTTCAGCCGGTACTCAACCGTCCCGCCCGCCTGCACGAATCCCCAGCTCATGGGACCCGACAGGTCCGCCCCATGCGCCGCGTAGCCCAGGAACCGCCGCGCATCCGTCTTCTCCCGCTCGCTCAGCATGGGCGGCCCCCCTAGCCCGCATGCTCCACCATCACCGCGCGCTTGAACGCCGCGTTGGTCGCCGTCGGCACGACGCTCGGGTTGGTCAGCGTGTCGGAAGGCGCGCAGAAGCCGCCGATCCAGTACCAGCTCTGCGCGATGATCTGCTGCAGGCGGTCCAGCGGCTCGCGCGTCACCATGGCGATCCCATCAACCAGGCTGATGATGCTGTCCGCCGGCGCCACGTCCTGCGCCGCCATACCGGCGAAGTCGCCCTCGATCAGCGCCCCCTGCCCCACGATGATCGGCCGCCGCACCACGACGCCCGGCAGCGTCGGGTGCGGCTGCACGTACGCCTCCGTCGTCGGGATGAAGCGCAGCCCCAGGAAGTTGTTCACCACGCCCGTGGCGAATACCTGGTTGCCGCTCGTCGCCCCCTGGAACAGCTGCCGGAAATCCGGGTCCGCGAACAGCTGCCGCGCGCTCACCGCATCGAGGTAGCAGTTGTACGACCCCGCGATGTCCGGCACCGCGTTGAGCCGCAGCTTGCTCACCGCGTCCAGCAGCACGCTGATCGTCAGCTCGTCCGCCGCCTGCAGCGCCGCCGTGGTGCCCCGCCCGTTCGGCCGCGAGATCACGCTCGCATTCGCCGCCTGCACGGCGTTGCCGAGCGCCCCGTCCGACACGCTCACGCTGCTGGAACAAGTGATCGTCCCCGACACGCCCCCCGGCGTCGTCGAGCTGTTCACCCCGTCCGCCGTCGTGCCCACCACCGTGTACACCCCGGAGCCGATGGTGACGGTGAGGCTCGTCGTCGCCCCCACCGGCGTCTGCACCCCGTTCACGAACGCCGTCGTGAACCCGCGCAGGTCATCCACCGCCACCACCGGCCCCGCCGAGGACATCGCCACCCGCACCCGCGTGTTGCCCCCGAAATACGGCGCGAACAAAGCGTTCCGCGCCAGCTCGTCGAGGCTCCGCGCCGCCTGCTCCCCGTTGATCCGCGCGTTCTGCAAAAACTGGCTGGCGATCCCCACCCGCGACGTCACCATGTTCAGGTCCGTCGTCGCCGCGTAGTGGTTGATCGTGATGGTGAACTGCTCCACCCCCCAGCCCTGCGGCGTCAACCCGTTGTCGAAGTTGGTGTTGGTCGCAGGCGGCAGCGGCGTGGTGACGCTCGGCTTCAGCCCCGCCCGCGTCTTGGTCAGCGTCTCGCCGATCCCCACCGCGAACTCCTGCCGGTCCGCGCAGGCCCGGTAGCCGAGCTTCGAGCTCATCGCCTGCAGGAACTCGCGCTCCAGGAAGCCCTGCTGGATGATCGGCTGCAGGATCGCCGGAAAGTTCTGGATGCCCATGGATCATTGCCCTTGTGTCAACAAAGAAAGCCCGCCGCGGCGGATGCCGGGCGGGTTGGGAAGGCTTCGGAAGTTCGTCGCTCAGCCGCGCCGCGCGGGCACCGCCATCCTAGGGAAGAGTCATCGAATTCCCGGGGCGCCCGTGCAAGCTTTTTTTCTTAAACCAGCAAATTTTCCTTTCACCGCTCAACGCGCCATCGTGGCCGACGCCAAGCCGGGCGTGCCTCTTGCTTTTGACCTGCACCCAAAAGACCGGGCGTACCGCCACACACGCTGCGTTCTCAGCCTCCTGCACCACCGTGCATAGTCGTCGCAATGTGGGTCGCTGACCGCCTGACCCGTGGCGTGCAGCAGGCCATCCCTGCCCCGCCGCAGCGCCAATGGCGTTTGGCCCAGATATGTGCCGCCGTTCAGGGCCTGTTCAAGGACACAGACAGTCACGTCGTCGCCCTTCCTCCCGAGCACCGTTATCTGAAACAGCCACCCGTGGTCAGGTTGGTATACGTCCACGCTGCCCGCCTTGCCCTCCGTCGGAACCACTTGCGTGAACCCGTGCTGGGCGAAGGTCCTTGCGCCGGGTTTCGACATCTGGTGGATGGAGTTAGGGAACGACATGACATTCAGCTTCTTGGCAACCTCCGACGACGCGAGTTCGGTCGAGGCGACGCCCGGGCAAGCCGGAAGCGCCGCGAGCAGCACTGCCGCCGGCACGATACGCCTCATCATCTCGCGGCGCCGCTGCCGCTCAGTGATCCACGTACTCGCCCTCCGGAAGCAGCTTCTCGACGAGCCGTTGATCAAACCTTCCCGCGAACGGGTCGAAGATCTTTGACAGCCCGCACTCCCGGCTCCAGACTGTTCGTCCTCCGCGCAGCACCAACAAGCCGGACATTATTTTTGAGTCGTGCAGCCCGTCGAGGCCGAAGGCCGTCCTGACCATCCGGTTATAGACCATGTAGCGATGCGTCGGAGTGTCGGCATACACCTGCGCCTCGCCGCCGCCCGACCAGCCTCTATCAGCAAGATGCAGGTTGGTGGCCTCAATCTCGACGCGGCCCGGGCGCCCGAACCGGTAAACGGCACCGCCTTGCTCCTGGCCACAGATCGACACCACCTTGGTTCCCACACCACAGGTGAACAGTATCGGCTCCGGCGTTCGGCACAGCGACGGTGGTTTGGCCCGGGCCGGGGTGGGAACGGCGGCCAGCGCCGTAAAGATCACTGCCGCAGGAACAGGACGTTTCATCGGCCCCTCAAAAGTCACGCCGTGCGTGTAGAGGAACGTCGGTGCGTACCTCCCACAAGGCTTTTAAAACTGTGCGACCTTGAGCGCCTTTTGCAAATCTTCGATGCGGCGTGCGATCAGCTCCAGCCGGCAAGCGTTGTAGACCAGCGGCGCGTCCATGAAGCCGACTTCTGGCACCATGCGGAAGCCGCACTCGGCGTCGGCAAAGGCCGCCCAGGCACGCTCGGCCTTGCGCAACCCTGCTTGCTGCCCGGGGCCGACGGTATGAAGGAGTTGCTTGTAGAGCCTGTTCAGCATCGCCTCGCGGCGGTTCAGTTCGGCAGCGTCGCACTCCTTGAGTTCCGGGATGACCCCGCCCGCTTTTTCCTGGCATTGTTTGTAGGATTGCGCGTGGGACGCAGAGGTCGGAAAAACCAACGCCGCTGCCCACACAGCGAAGCCCAGATTGGCCAAGTCCCGACGTGTCATGGCCTCTCGTCTTCCAACTCCCTGAGAGCGTCACGCCGCTCGACGGCATAGCGCTTTTTCAGATCGGGCTGGCCCTGCCTATCAACATACGTATTGCGAACGGCGTAGAGCTGATTGATGAGCTTGCGATCATATGCGGCGTTGGAAAGGTTGCCCTGAGGGCCGACCTGCTGCATCGCGTCGGTCACAAGGTTTGCTGCCCTGCTGTGCTGGACGGACATGGACCAAACAACGTTTTGCAGCGCCCTTGACCGCTGGTTGATGTCCAAGCTCGTGGCATGCTGCACCTTCTGGACCACCGGGTCGTAATGGGTGCGTTTAATGTAGTCATGCTGCGCTTGGAAGAACTCATCTGGCTCACTGGCTGCAATCCTTTTCCACTCCTGCGCAAAAGCACCGCTCGGCTGGGTCTGGTCCATGCCCTTGAACCGGTCGGCCCAGCGTGCGCCTTCAAGACTTTTCAGGAATGCCTGCACTTGTCGGCCACCGGCTTCGGAACTGGCAAGCTGGTAAGCACCATACGACACGCCGCCGGGATCTTTAGCCCCACTTGAAACAACTCCTGCTGCTTCCCTTTCGTGTCCCGGGCCGTACTGCGTCTCGTATTGCATCGAACGATCGCCCAATCGGGAATCGTGGCTAGGCGTGGCTGCCCCCAGCCGCACCGTGGCGCCCCCCAGGTCGCCGCTGGCGTAAGGGTCCGGGTCGGGTGCGCCGTTGGGCGCGCCGGGCGGGGTCACGTCCAGCGGCGGCAATGCGGCGGCCGGGGCATACCCGGCATCTGCCCCGTTCGCCGCCAGTTCCCGACCCCCGAGCGCACCCAGGCGCTGCGCGCGAAACGCCGCCAGCAGTTCGGAAGCTGGTCCCCACCCTCCACGGCTTGGCTGACCGGCACGGCTTGGTCCTGTCCTGGCGCGGGCGCGTGATCCGAACCTGTCGCCACGGAGCCGCCGTGCTCCCCGCTCCTCTTGGCCGCTTCCCGCGCGTCCCACTCCGCCCCGCCCGTCCACCCCCGCAGCGGCCGCATCCCCCACGCCCGCCCGTTGTAGCCGCGCGACACCGGCGCGGCCGGCCACGTGATGCGCAGCCGGATGGTGTCCACGCCGTACGGCATCGCCTCCTCCCTCGCATCGTCCACCATATCGCCTCCCAATCTCACATGCACCCATCCCCGCCCGGCACGACGACCCATATCTTGCGCTCGCCCCCGCCGAGCGAAAACGTCACGTCGGGGACGCCGTTGCGGAACAAGAACGGCAACGCGCATGGGCGCCCCCGCCCCCTACCGCCGCCGCAGCAGCTCCGCCCGCGCCGCCCGCCACTCCTCCTCCGACATCTCCATCGCCGTCTTCGCCTTGGGCGGCGCCGCCATCGGCGCCCGCCCGGCGCTGCTGCTGCTCACCCCCCCACGGCCGAACAGCCAAGGCTTCGCCTCCCGCATCCGCGCGATCAGCTCGCCCGCTCCCTCGATCCCGTCGGGACCCAGCACCAGCCCCGACACGTCAAGCAGCCGCACCCCATCAAGATCGACCATCCCCGCCCGAACAGCCTCGGTCCGCAGTTCCGCCTGTACCAGCCGCGCCCGCAGCGCCGCGACCTCCTCAGACACCTCAGCCACCCCGTCCAATTCCTCGCTCATGCCGCTTTCCCTTCAAGATCCACCCGGGCCTGCTCGCCCGCCACATCGACCAAGCCCCAATCCGCCGCGAGCAGCCGCCGCGCCGTCTCCCGGCTCAGCTGCCCGGCCTGCACCAGCGTCACCAGCGTCGCCGCATCCCGCGCCCGGTCTTCGCTCGTCACGGGATACCAGGGCGGCCACGCGAGCCGCAGCTCCGCCGCCGCATCCAGCGCCCCCACCGCCCGCCCCCCGGCCGACAGCGGGTACACCTCCCCCGCCCGCAGCATCATCCGGCACAGCTGCAGCACCGCCTCGCCGTAGCTCACCCGCAAACTGTCCGCGAGCCAGATCAGCCCCTGGTTCATCATCTCCAGCGCCCGCCCCGACTGCGGCGCCGCGAGCCGGCTCGCATCCGCCCGGTTGCCGTGCATCCCCTCCAGCGCCAGCTCCCGCAGCACCCGCACGTAGTCGATCACCGCCGACGCCGCCGTGCCGCCGATCTCCAAGAGCCGCGCGTCGCCCTTCTCGCTCACCACGAGCGCGTTGCCCGCGCCCCGGATCAGCTCCCCCTCGATCCCCGCCGGCTCCTTGATCAGCAGCGTCGGGTCGGACGAGTACTTCAGCCCCCGCCCCGCCTGGCTGAGCTGGTAGTCGATCTCGATCCCGGTCTCCACCGCCGCCCGGAACGTGCACGCCCCGTCCGGCCCCTCGCCGCCGGGCAGGTTCCGCACCCACACCAGCGGCACGAACCCCAGGCCGTGCCGCACGCTGCGCCGCCGGTCCACCGCCGGCTCCCCCGCGGCCCCCACCGGCTGCGGCACGAACCAGGTCTCGTGCGTCGCGTCCCACCGCCGCTGGAACCAGTACGTGGCCCCCGGGTCCGCCACCTCGAACCCCGCCGCCCGCAGCTCCGCCCCCGGCACCTTGTACCGCTCCGTCACCGACGCCAGCGTGTCCGGCGCCTCCGCCTCCCACACCGGCGTCAGCCACACGGTGTCCAGCACATCCAGGAACACCCGCCCCCGCAAAATCCGCAGCAGCACGCAGGCCGAGCCGATGCTCCCCCGGATCGCCGCCTCCGTCATCACCTGGTTCAGCCGGCAGTCCCGCACGAGCACCGCCAGCGCATCCCGCACCGAGGCGTCCGGGCTGGCCACCGTCGGCATGTGCCCGTCGCTGAACAGCAGCGCCACGCTGTCCTCCACCACGACCCGGCACAGCGCATACCGCACGCTCGGCCGCCGCCGCAGCGGCACGTACTCGCCGCCCCCTGACCGCTCGTCATGGAACTCATACGGCAGCACGTCATACAGCGTGCCGTCCAGCACCCGCCGCATCACCTGCAGCCGCCGGGCGCGGGGCGAGGCGTCGGCGTCGGCCGGAATCAGGTCGCAAATCGTCTGGAACATGCCACCGCCCTTGGGATTTGGAGATCGGACGGCCCGCACGCGCGGACAGCCATCCTATCCCGAAGTGATGGAATTCTTGGGGCGGCAATGCAAAGAGTTTTTTCCTAAATAGGAATAAAACTTGCAAGCGGCGTTGAGAGCCAAGGGCCGGAAGCGTCCGCCTTTGCCAGGCCGCCTGAACGGCAAAAGAGCATTCGAGCACATGCCCGCACGCAACGCCGTTCAGGATTTCGCACACGTCGCCGCTCGTTTTCCGGAAAACGCGAAGCGATTCCACAAAATCCAGATCAACCCTGCCGCTTCGGACTTTCCGCACAGGCGTTCCGCCTTGTATCTCTCCATCGCCGCTTTTTGGAGAAACCACGATGCCCCCGATCCTGCCCGACCGACCGCCCGACGCGCAGTTGCTGGGCTACGCCGCGCTGATCGACGTGTATCAGCTCGACGTCCCCCCCACGCCGCCTGACCGCCATCACGTCCGTGGCCCGCAACACGACGCGCTTGCAGGGCGGCATCGAATGGCGGCTGCTGCCGCGCAACTCGGGCCTGCGCACGTCACGTACGCCCATAGAGCACCTCGGCGTTGCACTTAAACACGAAGGCACCGACCTCCGAATACTCAGCCGTCTGTTCAAGCAAGACATTGCCCGGGACCTCGCGGATTACGTCAACGCGAACCGTTTCGGCGTTTACACTCGGCGGGCCTGGTTTCTTTACGAATGGATGACCGGTCGCCGCCTCGCCATAGAAGAGCCGTACGGCGCGCAGTACGTCTCGGCCATTGACCCGACCCAATATCACGCCCGGGCGCCTACCCGCTCCCCACGCCACAAGATCGACAACCTGCCCGGCGTGCCCGGCTTTTGCCCACTGATCCGGCGCACGGAGCGGCTGACCCCGGACCGCACCGCCGCGCTGGTCGCCGATTCCCGCGCCGCCGTGTCCGGCGCCGACCCGGCCGTGCTCCGCCGCGCCGTAGGCTTCATGCTGCTGAACGAAAGCCGCGGCTCTTTCGGAATAGAGGGCGAAACCCCGCCGCGCAACCGTCTCGAACGCTGGGGGCGCATCATCGCGGAGGCCCGGGACATCAAGCTCTCGATCAGCAGCCTGGAGGACCTGCAACGGTCGTTGTTCGATCCAAAGCAGGCCTTCGTAACTTATGGCCTGCGCCGGATCGGCGGCTTCGTCGGGCGCAATGGCGGCCGCGACCAAATCCCGGTGCCGGACCACGTCTCGGCCCGGCCCGAGGATCTGCCTGTTTTGCTTGCCCACTTGCTGCAAACGTATGACCTGCTGAAAACTCACCAGTTCGATCCCGTGCTGACCGCAGCCATCCTCGGTTTCGGCTTTGTTTTCATCCATCCGTTCGAGGACGGCAACGGCCGGCTGCACCGCTTCCTCCTGCAGAAAGCCCTGGCCGACACGGGTTTCAACCCTGAGGGCGTCGTGCTGCCAGTGTCGGCGGCGATTCTTGAGGACCTGCTCGGCTATCGCGCCGCGCTTGAGGACTACTCGGCCCCCCCCTCCCCTTCATCGAGTGGGAGCCAACGCCCGATGGCAATGTCCACGTCACCAACGACACCGCCGACCTGTATCGCTACTTCGATGCAACACGCCAGGCCGAGTATCTCGCCGACTGCATCGAGCGCACCGTCCGCTTCGCGCTCCCGGCCGAACTGCAGTTCCTGCATCGGTTCGATGACGCGAAGCGACGCGTTGCCGAGTTGGCTGACATGCCGGACCGCTTGGCTTCCTTGTTCATCCAGTTCTGCATGCAGAACGGCGGGCGCCTGTCGGCCCGCAAGCGCGCGGACCTCTTTCCGGGCTTGTCGGACAAGTTGGCAGCGGCGTTGGAACAGGCAGTTCAGGCCAGCGGCATCACGGACCCCGCCGCCCACGCGGCACCCAGCCCGCCTGTCCTGTCAACCACTAGGCCTTAAGCATCATTCTGCGGAGCGTGTCCACGCGCAGCAGGAAAAATGATGCGTCCTCAACGCCTCCTAAGCAGGCATTTGTGGCGCAAGCCACGAATGCCTGCTTAGACTCCCGACGCAAGCCGAAAGCCCGCGCCTTCCTTGGTGCCACCGCACAAACCCCGCCCGCCAGCGCTCGGTTCGGGGCAGGTCGTCGATGCCGAGCCCCGACCACTTCCGCGTGGCAACGTCCCCTCACCGCTCCCCCCACTCCACCCGAGCCACCCGCGCCCCGCCCGGCACCGACACCGGCGCCGAGACCATCATCCCAAAAGCCCGAGACAGCGCGTCCACCTGGTCGTCGCAGGCCCCGCCAGGGAAGTCCTCCAGCTCCGCCAGGAACGCCCCGTTCCACCGCCCCGCCAGCACCGACACCGTGCCTGCGTTCACCTGGGACGCCACCGGCATCGCCCGCACCGCCTTCGCCCCGCTTTCCGGCGAGCTCACCACCCGGAACCCCGCCAGCCGCGCCGCGAGGAACGCGACCTGGCTCCGCCCCGCCTGCCCCGGGTCCTGCGGCAGCCCGACCACCACACCCGGCCCGTCCCGCTCCGCCGCCGCCCGGATCGCCTGCACGACCTCCTCCGGCCCGCCCTTCAGCCGCACCACGTCCTGCACCTGGAACGTGCCGTCCGCCGAGCGCGCCAGCCGCACCCCCGCCGTCCAGTCCCCCCGACGCTCGCCGCCAAGTCCCACGCCCGCACCGCCCCCCCGGCAGCACCGCCTCCGTCACCGCAACCCGCCCCACCTGGAACAGCCGCCCCCCGGGCAGCCGCGGCGACTGCTGGAACAGCGCCGCCCACGCCCGGTCCCCCATCGCCAGCCGCTTCCGCTCCAACGCCGCCGCATCCTCCCACTCCGGCCACAGCGCCTCTCCCGGCGCCCGCCCCAGCGGGTCCCCCGCCTCCGCCAGCGCCGGCAGCCGCACCACCCGCCACCCTTCCGTCCCCGCGAGCAGCCGTCCGCCCAGGTCGTCCGGATGCCACCGCGTCATCACCAGGACGACCCGCCCCCCGGGCTTCAGCCGGGTCAGCAGGTCCGACCGGTACCAATCCCACAGCGCGTCCCGCTGCACCCGGCTGTCCGCCTCCGCGTGCCCCTTCACCGGGTCGTCGATCACCAGGAGGTCCGCCCGTCGCCCCGTCACCGGCCCCCGCACCCCGGTCGCATAATAGGTGCCCCCGCCCGTCACGCCGAACCGGTGCGCCGCCCGGCTCCGCGGATCGACCCCCACCCCGAGCCGCGCCCGGTGCTCCAGCAGCAGCCCCCGCACCCCCCGCCCGAACGCCTGCGCCAGCCCCGCCGTGTGGCTCGCCGCGATCACGTGCGCCCCCGGCCGCCGCGCCAGGAACCAGGCCGGGAACAGCAGGCTCGCATACGTCGATTTCGCAGCACCCGGCGGCAGCAGCAGCATCAGCCGGTCGCACGCCCCCGCCGCCACCGCCTCCAGCTCCCGGATCATCAGGCGGTGGTGCCGCGCCGGCGCCTGCCCCTGCGGCGCCAGCGCGAACCCGGCCCATTCGCCCAGGTCACTCCGCACCCCCGCCCGCAGCGCCCGCTCCGCCGCCACCGCCGACCTCGTCCAATTCGTCATCGCTCACCTGCGCCAAGTCGGTGGAGGGCCGCGCCGCCGGCGCCCGGGGATGCACGTACGGCGCGACGGCCTTGGCCAGCGCCACCGCGCCGTCCTCGTCCCCGTCCCGCCACTTCCGGCGCATGACGGTCAGCATGACAAGCAGCGGCGAAGGCTCGACCATCGGCCGGACTCCCTTATGGTGTGGAAATGATAGCAACCGCCCGCCTGCGCCTGCGCCCGCCCCGTCCGGACGACGCGCCGTCGCTCGCGGCGCTGATGACCCCGGCCGTCAGTCGGTGGATGGCAAGCTGGCCCGTGCCCTTCACGCTCGAACTGGCGCAGGCCCGCATCGCCAGCGTCCGGGACGCCATGGCGCAAGGCGACACGATCTGCTGCGTCATCGAGCATGAGGCCGCCGTCGCCGGCTGGATCGGCGCCGCCCGCCTGCCCGGCACGTCTCGCGCGTCCTTCGGCTACTGGCTCGGCGAACCCTGGCACGGCCGGGCGCTCATGCAGGAAGCCGCCCCCGCCTTCATCGCCGCCCTCCACGCCCGCATGGCGCTCGACAGCATCGAGGCTACCTGCCAGCCGGAGAACCAGGGCAGCGCCCGCGTCCTCGCCGCCTGCGGCCTGAAACGCGTCGGCACCCGCATGCAGCACGCCCCGGCCCGCAGCCGGGAGGAACAGGTGGACGTGTGGGAACGCGCCTGGACGCGCCAATTCCCAGACTAGGCTCCTGCGTAGTCTAAATTGGGGCAATACGTCAAGGATTTATTACCTAACAGACGTCCGCCCGACGACTCCGAACCGCAGCGCATGCCACGCCCCACGCCCCACGCCCGCGTAGGCATCAAATGTTAAGTAATCTCCCGTTGACTTCAAGCCACGGCCTCAACGATCCTATTCGGCTGCAACCCTTCACAATCAAATCCGCGCAGCGGATGCACCTCGTGAAGTAAACCGTACAGTAAATAGGTAGAAACCGTATGACGTTCAGTCTCTCCGGAACCGGCCTCACTACCACCTATACCCCGGGCGCCACGGTCCAGCCGTTCAAGACCGCCACCCTGCAAGACTCCCTGCAAGGCCCGGCCATCGTCGGCCTGGAGAACCTGTTCATCACCGTGTCCGACATCGGCGGCGGCCCCCCCTCGGACGCCGACGGCACCTTCGCCCCCTCGACGCTGCTCCACCAGGTCGCCCCGGGCACCTACATCCTCACCCCCGGACCGAACTACGATGCCGCCGCCAAGGCCACGGGCAACCTTCAAGCGCTGACCTTCACCGCCGCCCAGACGTCCTCCACTGCCGTCATCACCGTCGCGGCGTCCAACGCCACGGGCCAGTCAGCCGTTGACAAGCTCACGGAGGTCGTCGCCGCGGTGCCCCCCACGAAGTTCGTCGTCACCGACAGCACGGCCGGCAACAGCTACGCCGTCCAAGGCACCCCCTACACCGGCCCCGTCGGCGCCAGCAGCCAGTACGTCGTCCAGATCGACAGCCCCGCCCTCAGCGCCGCGAACCTCAACATCACCGCCGTCGCCCCCAACGTCTTCATCCACACCGGCAGCGGCGTGGACGCCATCGACGTCTCCGGCGTCGGCGGCAAGAACGTCCTCGACGGCGGCACCAACTCGAACTTCCTGACCGGCGGCGCCGCCGGGTCCGGCACCGACACCTTCTTCGTCGATGCCCGCAACGCCGCCTCCGACACCTGGAGCACGGTCAACAACTTCCATGCCGGCGATGCCGTCACCCTGTTCGGCATCACCCCGTCCGACGCCATCGCCTGGGCCGACAACCAGGGCACCACCGGCGCCACCGGCCTCACGCTCCACGCGACCCAGGCCGGCGCCCCCACCGCCTCCTTCACGCTGGCCGGCTACACCACCGCCGACCTGGGCAGCCGCCTCGGCGTCACCTTCGGCGCGGAAGCGGACGGCACACCCTACCTCTACGTCACCGGGCTGAAATAGCCGGGCAAGACGCCCACGGCGTCACGCGAGGGCCGGGACGTGGCGAACTGGCCCATGCCGCTCACGCCCGGTTTCGGTTGAGACTTTGCAACGTCGCTTCGATGTCGGAGGCGATCATCCGCACGTCTTGAACCAGCGCCTGAACCTGATCCGCCGACACATCGACCGAAAAGTCGCCATGGACAACCGCATCGCGAAGCGCCGCTGACGTGCTAAGCCGGTCGGCAGCCTCGTTCTCAACGAAACCTTCTTCGGCCAGCGCCTGCACGGCCTGGAGCGCGGAAGCACCGGACGTTCCGGTTCCGCCCTCAGTTCTTGCCAAGCGCGCCAGAGCTTCCAATGCAGCCCACGCGCCGACAAGCGCCGCAGCACGATGGCCGCCAGTGGCCAACGCCTCGACCTCCTTGAATGCGGCCTGAAGTTGCGGCCAAGTCGGCTTCACATCAGGAAGCGTCCAATCAGCCGCCGGGTCCAGATGGATCAAATAGAATGCCCAGCCTTTCTGGCGAGAAACTTTCTGGTATATCTCGGCATACCGCTTCTCGGCCGTGTTGTTGCTCAACCGCTTTACCTCGATGATCATCCCACCTTCCGGGCCGCGGGCCATGGCATCCGGCTGGTAGTTTCCGAGGAAATCGGGTATGACCTCACGTGGTGGATCGACATAGAATGTCAGTCCTCGCGCTTCCGATACGCGCTGCATGCTGCTCAGCACACCGCTTTTCCAAAGCGCCTCTTCGGACCGTTCTGACGGCCTTGTCTCCGACGTCATGGCACCTGCCTCCAGCTCAAGTCGTCATCGATACGGATGTAGATCACAGGAGGATCGGTTTCGATCGCCTGTTCAAGCATGGGCGTCAAAGACTGGAACACGGTTGCGACCCCTGGCTCGAACTTCTGCACGACCACGCGCTCGATGCGCCGGTCGTTTGGGTAGATCACAAAAAGCATGCCGTCGATGATCAGCTTACGATGTTATCGACATCGCCCTCCATTGCGGCCGGAGGAAAGTAGAAAATCGTTGCCGCAAGCGGCCGATAGTCGAGAATAAAGAAGTCGCTCACCGTGCTCACATGAGCCTTGGCAATCTCGCCGACCCGCAGCTTCCACAACTCCTTGCCTTTGGCGTTCTTCGATTGGTGCGAGCGTGGAGTGTCTCGGATCATGAACTCGACTGGGAACAACAGGCTGATGTCGGGAAAACGTTCGCTCAAGGCTGACGACCTGCTTCTCGAAAGCTCGCCACAGCCGACACGCCGCGAGACTGCCGGATGAGGTTCTTTGTCCGGCGTCCGATTGACCCCGCCCGGGTGTCGCCCACTAGCCCCCGTCCGCCCGCCGGGCTAACGGAGCGCCATGCGCCCCCTCCTGCTCCTCCTCCTGCCCGCCGCCTGCGCCGCCCCCACGACGCCAAACGGCCGCTACGTCGGCGCCATCACCCCCGCCGCCCCGTCCGAGTTCTGCCGCCCTGCCCACGCCTCGCTCCGCCTGCACGACGGCCAGGCCCTGTTCGTGCCCGACGACACCACCTGGTCCCTCCCCGGCGCCGCCCAGCCCGGCGGCGCCATCGAGGCCGAGCGCATCGGCAGCGGCGCCAACAAGAAGCCCTGGCCCACACGCTTCGCCGGCACCTGGACGCCCGGCGCCGTCACCGGCACCTACACCACGCCCCGCTGCACCTACGCGGTCGGGCTCACCCGCGACTGATCCCCTACTTCGGCACCACCGTCCGGTCCCCGCCCGGGCTGCCCGGCGGCGGGATCACCGGCATCGCCCCCGTCGCCGGCGGCCGGATCACCGGCGTCGTGGCGCCCAGCGGCGGCGGCGCCAGCACCCCGGTCTCCGGCACCCCGCCCCCCGGCACCGCGCTGCCCGGCGGCGCGATGCTCGTGTCCCCGCCCGCGCCCGGCGGGATCGCGCGCGGCTGAACCTGTTCCGGCACCGCAGGCGCCTGCGCCCACACCGGCGCCGCCGCCAGCATCGCGAGCGCCAAGGCCGCCCACACCCACCACGGCTCCGGGTCCGGCCGCCGCC
>CAXSHI010000037.1:0-27946 GCA_964236755.1 uncultured Acetobacteraceae bacterium | reverse complement strand
GCGGCGGTGATCCACAACGACTTCGAGCGCGGCTTCATCGCCTGCGAGACCATCGGCTACGAGGACTACGTCGCGCTCAAGGGCGAGGCGGGTGCGAAGGAGGCCGGCCGGATGCGGATCGAGGGCCGCGACTACGTGGTGCGCGACGGCGACGTGCTGCTGTTCCGCTTCAACGTGTAGCCGACGCCCCGAGGGGAATCAGGCGTCAAGTTCCGGCAGGTCCGCCACGATGCCGAGCAGCGTGGCCTCCGCCGGCTGGCTATCGGCGGTGCCCACCAGCAGGGCGGCGGCCCTGCCGGCCAGGGCTGAAAGCCGGCCCAGCGCCGCGTCCGCGCCGATCCCGGACCGCTCGGCGGCGCGCAGGATGCGCAGCGTCGCGAGGCCCACCGCGGCGAACGTCTCCTGCAGCACGGCGTCGAGCGACGCCGCCTGGGTGGCGTCGGGGTTTAACGGCACCCGGCGAATGGCGGTCTCGCCCAGTTGGTCCCGACTGTTCCAGCCGCCGATCCGCGCGAAGCCGGGGTCCTGGCCGGCGAAGATCCTGGCCAGCCGGTGCATCTCCGCCTCGCAGGCCGCGTGGGGCGCGGTGCCGCCGGCCCGGGCGATCAGCAGGGCGATGTAGCCGTCCACCAGGCTCCGCACCACGGCGAGGCTGCCGAGGTAGTTGGGATGGGCGGCCCGCGCGAGGGCCGGCCCGGCGGGACCCGCCTCCGTGCGGGCGCGCCACTCTTGCCGCAGCGCGTCGCCGTAGTCGAGCAGGGCCGCATGGCGCGGGCCGGTCCGCCGCCGGGCCAGCGCGGTCAGGTCGCCATGCACGCGGTGCACCCGCCCGGCCTGCATCAGCCGCAGCCACAAAACCGCCCGGCGCGCTGTCCAGGCCGGGGCCAGACGCGGCGGCAACGGCCAGCCTTGCGGACTCGTACGCTGCTTGCGCATCATATATGCATCACCTTCTGCAACTCATTCGCGTTCTCGAACCTTTGGTAGGTTACCACGGCGGCGTTGGCCGCGTGAGCGGAACAGATACGGAGATGGCAAATCATGGGCATTCTTGACAGCGTTCTTGGCGGCCTGCTTGGCGGAAACAGCAACGCAGGGCCGCTGCAGTCGATCCTCGGCTCCGTGCTGGGAGGCGGCGGACAGGCGCAGCAGCAGGGTGGCGGCGGCCTAGGATCGCTGCTGGGCGGCGGCCAGGCACAGCAGGGCGGCCTGGGCGGCGCGCTCGGCGGCATGCTGGGCGGCGGTGGCGGCGCGGGTGGCGGGCTGGGCGGACTGCTCGGCCAGTTCCAACAGGCCGGGCTGGGCCACGTCGCGCAGTCCTGGGTCAGCAACGGCCCGAACCAGGCGGTCAGCCCCGACCAGTTGCACCAGGTGTTCGGCGACGAGCAGGTGAACCAGTGGTCGCAGCAGTCCGGCATGCCGAAGCAGGATCTGCTGTCGCAGCTTTCGCAGTACCTGCCGCACGCCGTGAACCAGATGACCCCGCAGGGCCAGCTCCCCGCGGAGGAAGGCGGCAGCGCGTTCGACGGGGCAGGCGTCAACATGGGCACGCGCACCGTCTGACGCGCAGGCCTCCAACGGCGCGGCGGCCGCGGGCGCCGCGCAGCGTCTCAGCCAGCCGCTGCCGGCTGCGCCTCATTCTCCTCAAACTCGACGGTGAGGGCGCGAAGCTCGGCCGTATGCGGGTGGCAGACGCGGCCGGCGCGCAGGTCGTCGGCAGACAAGGTTTCCACTAGGTCGCCGCCCTGCATGACTCCGATAACGGAACACAGGTGCGCCACCACCGCCAGGTTATGGCTGACCAGAAGGTAGGTCAGGCCGCGACGCACCTGCAGGTCACGCAGCAGGTTCAGCACCTCGGCCTGGACCGAGACGTCCAGGGCGCTGGTAGGTTCATCCAGCAGCAGCACATCGGGTTCGGCCATCAGGGCGCGGGCGACGGCGACCCGCTGCCGCTGTCCGCCGGAAAGCTGATGCGGGTAGCGGAACCGCGCGCTGCGCGGCAGCGCCACATCGGACAAGGCCCGCGCAATGCGGGCGTCGCGATTCCCCAGCCCGTGCACGATCAGCGGCTCGTTGAGCGCCCGGTCCACCGTCTGCCGAGGATGCAGCGAGCCGTAGGGGTCTTGGAACACCATCTGCACACGCCGGAAGAACGCCCGGTCGCGGTGCTGGCTCAGCGCCGCGCCGTCCAGCCGCATGGCGCCGGTCCAGTCAGGATTAAGGCCCGTGTATGCCCGTAGGATCGTGCTCTTGCCGGACCCGCTCTCCCCCACCAGGCCGAAGCTGCTGCCGCGCGGCACGGCAAGGGAGACGCCATGCACGACCTCGTTGGCGCCGAACCGGACGCGGAGGCCGTCGATGTCGATCATGCGGCGAGCCAGGCGGGGTCGCGGACCATCACCGGTAGCCGGGCCTCGGGCTGCGACAGCCGCGGCAGGCAGTCCAGCAGGCCGCGCGTGTAGGGGTGCCGGGCGTGGGCCAGCTCGCCGGCCCTCAGCTCCTCGACCACGCGGCCGGCATACATGACGGCCACCCGGTCGCAGAAATGGCCGACGAGCGGCAGGTCGTGGCTGATCAGCAGCAGCCCCATGCCCCGGCGGCTGACCAGGTCCTCCACCAGCCGCAGGATTTCCGCCTGCACCGTCGCATCAAGCGCGCTGGTCGGCTCGTCGGCGATCAGCAGCTCGGGGTCGGGCGCCAGCATCATGGCGATCATCACCCGCTGCCCCATGCCGCCGGACAGCTCGTGCGGGTAGGACTCCGCGACGCGGGCCGGGTCGCGGATCAGCACCTGGGCCAGGAGGTCCACCGCCGCCTGCCGGGCCAACCGCCTGCTGCCGCCTTTATGCGCGCGCCACGCCTCGGCGACCTGGTCGCCCGCGGTCATCACGGGGTTCAGCGAGTATCTCGGGTCTTGCAGAATCAGCCCGGCGCGCTTGCCGCGGATCGCCCGCATCTGCCGCTCGCTCGCCGTGAGCACGTCCATGCCGTCGAAGGCCAGCCGGTCCGCCTGCACGCGGGCGTTGCCCGGCAGCAGGCGCAGCAGGGACCGGGCGGTCAGCGACTTGCCGGACCCGCTCTCCCCCACGATGCCGAGCTTCTCGCGCCCGAGCGTCAGCGATACGCCGCGCACCGCCTCCGCCCAGCCGGTCGGGGTGGAGAAGGCAATGCGCAGGTTCTTGATGTCAACGAGCATCAGGTCTCCTGCTTCGGATCGAGCACGTCGCGCAGGCCGTCGCCCAGCAGGTTGAACGCGAGGCTCGCGACGAAGATGGCGAGGCCGGGGGCGGTGGGCACCCACCATTGCTCCAAAATGAAGCGCCGGGCGGTGGCAATCATGGCGCCCCACTCCGGCGACGGCGGCTGCGCCCCCATGCCGAGGAAGCCCAGGCCCGCCGCGGTCAGGATGATGCTGCTCATGTCGAGCGTGACGCGCACGATGAGGCTCGGCAGGCACAGGGGCGCGATGTGGCGCAGCACGATCCGCCCAGCCCCGGCGCCGGTCAGCCGCACCGCCGCGATGAAGTCGGTGCCGCGCAGGCCGAGCGTCTCGGCCCGGGCCAGCCGCGCATAGGGCGGCCAGGCGGTGAGCGCGATGGCGGCGACGGCGCTGGTGACGCCGGGCCGCAGGGCGGCGACGAAGGCGAGCGCCAGGATCAGCCGGGGAAAGGCCAGGAACACGTCCGTCACCCGCATCAGCAGCCGGTCCCAGATGCCCCCGGCATAGCCCGCGACGCAGCCGACCGCCAGGCCCAGCGGCGCCACCAGCACCACCACCGCGACCACCATGCCGAGCGTGATCCGCCCGCCATACAGCAGGCGCGAGTACACGTCGCGCCCGAGCTCGTCCGTGCCGAGCCAATGCGCCGCGGACGGCCGGGCCAAGCGGTTGGCAAGATCCTGCACGCCCGGGTCGTGGGTCGCGAGCACCGGCGCGAGCAGCGACAGCGCGATCAGCGACAGCACGACGAGCAGGCCCGCCATGGCCAGCGGGTTGCGGCGGAACTGCAGCCACAGCCGGTAGCGCCGCCCCCAGGCCGCCTGCCCGCGGGAGGCCGGGGCCTCGGTCAGCAGCCAGTCGCGGGTGACGATCACCGGGGCGGCCTCATCGCATCCGGGGGTCCAGCACCCGGTACATGAGGTCGGAGAACAGGTTCAGCACGACGTAGGTGAGGCCGACCACCAAGGTCGCCCCAAGCACCGCGTTCATGTCGGCGTTGAGCAGGCTGCCGGTCAGGTACTGGCCCAGACCGGGCCAACTGAAGATCGTCTCGGTCAGCACCGCGCCCTCCAGCAGCCCGGCGTAGGTCAGCACGATCACCGTCAGCAGCCGCACCAGGATGTTGCCGAAGGCGTGCCGCCACACCACCGCGGCGGCGGACAGGCCCTTGGCCTTGGCAGTGATGATGAACTCGCCCCCTAGGCTCTCGATCATGAAGGCGCGGGTCATGCGGGCGATGTAGGCCATGTTGGACAGGCCCAGCACCAGGGCGGGCAGCGCGATCTGCTTGCAGGCGTCCCAGAACGCCTCCCACTCGCCGGCGAGGGCGCAGTCCAGCAGCAGCAGCCCGGTCCGCTGCTCCACCATGCCGTCGAACACCACGCTCTGCCGGCCCGGCCCCGGCGCCCATTGCAGGGTCGCGTAGAACACCAGCAGCGCCAGCAGCGCCAGCACGAAGATCGGGATCGAGTAGCCGGACAGACAGACCACCCGGATGGCCGTATCGACCCACCGGCCCTGCCGCACCGCCGCGTATACGCCGAGCGGCACGCCCAGCAGCACCGCGACCAGCAGCGCCGCCGTCGCCAGCTCAAGCGTCGCCGGGAAGAACCGGGCGATGTCGGTGCCGACGGAGTTGCTGGTCATCACCGAGCGGCCGAAGTCGCCGTGCGCGAGCTGCCCGACGTAGCGGATGAACTGCTCCGGCAGCGGCTTGTCGAGGCCGAGTTCCAGCCGGGTGCGGGCCACCACGTCCTGCGGCGCGCGGTCGCCGACGATGGCTAGCACCGGGTCGATGGGCACAACCCGGCCGATCAGGAAGGTGATCAGGATCAGGCCGAACAGCGTGATCGGCACGCTGGCCAGGGTGGCGGCGAGCGCCCGGATACGACTCACCTGGCGCGGCCCAAGCTGCGCGGCTAGGCCTTGCTCACCCGGGCGTAGCTCGTGCGGTCGCCCAGCAACGCCAGCTCAAGCCCGGTCGTGGTCTTCCTCATCGCCGCCACCTCGACCTGCTGCCCGATGAACACGAAGGGGCTGCGCTCCTGGTGGTCGCGCTGCAAGCGCTCGTACAGCGCCACGCGCCGGGCGGCGTCCGGCTCCTTGAGCGCCTCGGCAGAGCGGGCGGTGAACTCGTCGTCCTTCCAGTTGCTGCGCCAGGCGAGGGTGCGGTTCTTCTGCGCCTCGGAGTTGTCGGTGTTGATGTTGAAGGTTTCGGCGTTGCTGTGCGGGTCAATGTAGTCGGACCCCCAGCGCACCATCGCCATCTGGTGCTGCCGGGCGCGGGTCTTGGTGATGACCTGGCGCTGCTCGCCGGCGATCAGCGTCGCCTTGATGCCGGCCTCCGCCAGGTTCGCCTGGATCGCCTGCGCCACGTCGGAGAACGGCGCGACGGTGTAGTGGTCGAGCGTGACCTCGAAGCCGTTCGGCACCCCGGCCTCCGCCAGCAGCGCCTTTGCCCGGGCAATGTCCTTGCGGAACGGCAGATCGGTCAGGGCGCCGGGGAAACCCTTGGGCAGGAACGACTGGTGCGGCTCCCAGGCCTTGGGCGTGATGCTGGCGGCGATGCCCTCGTAGTCGATGGCCCACTTGAACGCCTGGCGCACCTGCGGCTTGGACAGGATGGGGTGGTTCTGGTTGAGCGCCAGGAAGTTGACGTAGGACTTCGGCGCGGTCAGCAAGGTGTAGGCCGGGTCTTCCGACAGCGCCGCCAGCTGGTCGGGCGCGAGCGTCCGGGCGATGTCGATGTCGCCGCGCTGCAGGCCCAGCAACTGCGCCGACGTGTCCGGGCGGTGCTGCACGATCAGCCGCCGCAGCTTCGACGGGCTTAGATAGATGGGGTTCGGCTCCAGCGTCACGTTCTCGCTCGCCCGCCACTGCCGCAGCTGGAACGGCCCCGACCCGGCGCTGTTGCCGGACTTGAGCCACCCGTTGCCCAGGTCGTCGCCGACCGCCTTCGCCATCACCGTCCTCTTGTCCACGACGCTGCCCACCAGCGCCGACAGGCAGTACAGCAGGAAGCTCGGCGACCCCTTCTCGGCCAAGGTCAGCACCAGGGTGCGCTCGTCGGCCGCGCGGATGCGGTCGGCGGCGTTCTCCTTGGTGAAGCCGAACTGGTTGACGATGAAGGCCGGCGCCTTGTTGAGGATCACCGCGCGCTGGAGGGTGAAGGCCGCGTCCTCCGCCGTCACCGGGTTGCCGGAGGCGAACTTGCGGCCCTGCGCCATCTTGAACGTGGTGGTCAGCCCGTCCTCGCTGGTGCTCCAGCTTTCCGCGAGGTCCCCCTGGATGTCGGTCGGGTCCTTGAGGTCCGGCAAGACCAGCCGGTCATAAACGTTGGCCAGCACCTCCTCGCCGCTGAACTCGAAGGATTCCTGCGGGTCAAGGCTCACGATGTCGTCGATCTGCCGGGCCATCACGACCACGTCGCGCGGCGTCGCGGCCCAGGCGGTGCGGGCGGCAAACGGGATGAGCGGGCTTGCGCCCGCGGCGGCAAGCAGGGTGCGGCGGTTCAGCATGGTGCGGGTTCCCCAATCAAGGCGCAGGATAGCCAGCCTCCTACCCCTTCGCAATCGGGGCGTGAGATGGCCGGTCCGACAGCGGCCTGCCCAGCAGCGGACGGCTTAAAACTCGACTTTGTGTTTACGTTTGTGTACAATTGACCATGGCTTTTGAGTGGGACAAAGCGAAACGGGCAACCAACCTTCGGGATCATGGCGTTGATTTTGAAGACGCTGCCCTGATTTTCGCTGGTCCTGTGATCGAAGCGGACGATACTCGCGTCGATTATGGCGAACCCCGCTTGCGGGCCGTGGGTCAGGTGGAGGGCGAGTTTTTCATGGTCGCCTACACATGGCGCGGCCAGAACCGCAGGATCATCAGCGCATGGAGGTTGGACGATGACGGCAGAAGACGATATGAAGCAATACTCTCTGGAGGAGCTTAAGGAGCGCCGCAGGCAGGGCAAAACCAAGACCCGGGCCGACGCGCCGAAACATACCGTGGAGCCGGAGTTTTGGGCGTCCGCCCGCGTTGTCATGCCGCCGCCCGGCAAGACATCTGTTCACCTTCGACTTGATTCCGATGTGCTGGAATGGTTCAAGCAGCAAGGCAAGGGGCATTTGTCCCGCATGAACGCCGTGCTGCGGTCATTTATGGACGCCCAAAAGGGACCACGCGGTTACTGATAAGGCTGGGCCGCAAGGAATGCGCTGGGCGCAAGGTAGCCAGCGCCTTACCCCTTCGCAATCGGGGCATGGGGCGTGCGGTCCGACAGCGGCTTTTGGCGGAAGCCGGCGCCAGGACGGTCTGGACGGTGACAGACAAACGGTTCGACTTTGTACGCGGCTCTTTGCAGGCCTCAGCCCAGCCCCGCCTAGCGGCTTTTAGCTTCCCAGCAACGCGGCAATTGGAGGTCCTCTATCAGGTGCGGGTTGTTATGGTCGCCAGTTGCGATGAGTAGCTGCGCAGGATTCCAGTCCCGCAGCAGATTCTTAATCAGGTGCGTCGCCTGCGTTCTCACACTTGGTCTCGGCTTAATGGAGTGCCTTTCGTCGTAATCGTCACAGTGAAAGTGCAGGTGCGTCCCCTGACACAGGTGAAGGCTCCCGAAAAAAATGAAACGTTCTTCCAAAGCGAAGTTGACTGCGAGTGACGATTGGCCCGGATTTATGAAAACTCTCCCGACCGAGTCTCTATCCCAATTTGGAGCAACAGAGCGAAGCCCGTAACCGCGATCCAAGACGTTGCTAAGACCCTTGTGACAACAGGGGCATTGTTCCACGTCAAGCGGTTCGTTCAGCAGCACCAGAGGGATGTTGCGGCCCAGCCTTACCGATTCCTCGACAATATTGGTTGTCCAGTCATCCAGATTGCCCGAGCTGAGTTGATGATAAACGCGCTCAAAAACGATGCGACCGCTTGTCCATTGGTAGGTGACTTTGGCTGAATGAATATGGTCGTGCGTCCCATACCCGCTGACCGTCGCAAGCAGGCGCAGCTTTGATTGCTGAGTTTCCTGCATGAAGGCTTCCCACTCCTGCTTGTGCCGCAGGATTTCCTCCGCGCCTAACTCTACATGCCGAATTGGATATTGACCGGGCCGATGATGCGCGTCGTGATCCGCGACACAGAGAACGGCAAGGTTTTGATCCACAGTGTTGGCGTGGTTGCCACCGATATGGTGGAATTCAACGCCGACGCCGAACGTCTTACAGACGCAGCACATCCCGCCGTTTTTGGCCAACAGGCGTTCTCGCTGCACCTTGGTAGGATTACGCCTCACCTCAGACCCAGCCAGCTTTCAGCGCTTGCCGTGGCGTCGTCGCACGGTCCGACACCAAGCGGTCCTTATTGTAATCGATTACGTAACTAGTTGCCCTACTCATGTTTGCCATAGACGCGAAGGACTCCTTTGGCCTTGTTGACAACCTCTGCGATCCAGTCATTCATCGACGTCAGGTCCTGGCGGTGAGGGCCAGCATCCCACGTTTGCGCCAAGCTTCTCAGTAGGCGTTCCATGTGTATGGCTCCCTCCGCTCCCCGCTCGGCGTTGGTCCAGCCCAACTTAACTGATTCCATGCGGTCATCTTCCGATATGAAAACATTGGACTGTGTGCCGACCGACCGGCGCAGCAACAGTGGGGTGATAAGCGGCGATCCATTCAACAATCTCCAGAAAATCATCGTTTGCCGGTTGCGTCCATCGGACCGTCATGGGCGCGGCGAGACGATCCGTTCAAAGGCCGCGACGACCATCTGATGATCGACGGTCCGGCCATCCCGCAACGCCTGCTTGCCTTCTTCCACGGCCGCAAGGAATTGCTGTTCAGTGGCGACGTAAGCCCGCAGGGCCTCATTGACGAGCCGTGATTTGCTGCGCCCGGCAGCGGAGGCCAGCCGCTCAAGTTCGTCGTCAAGATTGGCATCGACGCGGGCGGCTATGGTGACGGACTTTGCCATGATTATGCCTGCATGCTAAACAATGTTTACATTGTCGCACACCCTCCATCAGCATTGTAATCAACCCTGATTTTCAAATAACAAAACTTGCGATGCCATTTCTCCCACACGAGGCTGAGGTGACGCATGCTGTCGTCGCATGTTTACGTCAGGGCTATCAGGCTTTGATTGTGCCCTCGCCTTCTACTCTGGCGTCATAGTACTGGGTTCCCTAATCCGGACCCAGAACAGCCAGCCCCCTACCCCTTTGCAATCGGCGCGTAGGCCGTGCGGTCGGACAGCGGCCCCTGCCGGAAGCCGGCGAGCGGACGGCGGAGTGCCGCGATCCCGATCTCCTGCAGCATGATCGCGAACGGGCCGCGGGCCATCACGTCCCGCTGCATCGCCTCGTAGGCCGCAATGCGCTTCCCCGCGTCCGCCTCCTTGACCGCCGCCAGCGCCCGCGCTGTCAGGTCCGCGTCCGCCCAGGCGCAGTTCCAGGCGGAGGTGCGGTTGGTCGAGGTGTCGGAGTTGTCCTCGTTCACGCAGAACGTCTGCGCGTTGCTGTGGGGGTCGAGGTAGTCCGAGCCCCAGAGCGAGATCGCAAGCTGGTACTGCCGCGCCCGCACCTTGGTCAGCACCTGCCGCCCCTCCGCGGCTTGCAGGGTCAGCCGGATGCCGGCCTCGCGCATCTGCGCCTGCAGCGCCTGCGCGATCTCCGCCCGGGGCGAGCTGGAAGCGTGATCGAAGGTGAGGTCGATGCCGTCGGGGAAGCCGGCGCCGGCCAGCAAGGCGCGGGCGCGCGCCGGGTCATAGCGGTACGGCGTGTCGGTCACGGCGGCGGGGAAGCCCACGGGCAGGAACGCCTGGTGCACGCGGTACGTGTCGGCCACCAGGTTGGCGCCGATGCCCTGGTAGTTGATGGCCCAGCGCAGCGCCTCCCGCACCTCGGGATGGGCCAGCGCCGGGTGCTGGACGTTCATCGAAAGGTGCACGAGGCTGGCCTTCGGCTCCGACAGCACCTCGAAGCGCGGGTCGGCGCGGGCAGCTTTCACTCCCTCCGGCAGCAGGTCGCGGGCGATGTCGGCGTCGCCGCGCTGCAGCAGCAGGAGCTGCACCGCCGGGTCGGCGACGTGGCGGATGATCATGCGGCGGGCGCGCGGCGGCTGGGGGTGCGCGGGGTTGGCGTCGAGCGTCACGACCTCGCTCGCCCGCGCGCTGCGCACCACCCACGGCCCGGACCCGGCGCTGTTGGTGCGGAGCCAGCCATTGCCCAAATCGCCGCCCACGGCATGGGACAGCACCACGCGCTTCTCCACCACGCCGCCCACGGACGCCGACAGGCAATACAGCAGGAAGGTCGGCGCCTGCCGCTCGGCGATCTCGATGATCAAGGTCTGCTCGTCGGTCGCGCGGATGCGGGCGGCCACGTTGCCCGGGGTGAAGCCGAACTGCGCGATGATGAAGCCCGGCGACTTGTTCAGGATCACCGCGCGCTGCAGGCTGAACGCCGCGTCCTCCGCCGTGACCGGCGCGCCGCTGGCGAAGCGGCGGTCGCCGCGCAGGCGGAAGGTCCAGGTCCGGCCGTCCTCGCTCGCCGACCAGCTTTCGGCCAGCATCGGATCGATCCGCGTGGGGTCCTCGTCGCTGGGGTTGACCAGCTTGTCATAAACGTTGCCGCAGATTTCGGAGCCTGAGTACTCGAAGCTTTCCTGCGGATCGAGGCTGATGATGTCGTCGATGCGCTTCGCCATCACCACCGTGTCTTTCGGCGTCTCGGCCCATGCCGGGCCGAAGGCGCTGGCCCAGATCAACGGCGTGGCAAGCAGGGCGCGGCGGGCGGGCATGGCGAACTCCGGGGCGGGGCGCCTCAAGATGCGGCTGCTACTCCTCCTCGTCCAGGAAGAACTGGTCGGCCTCCTCGTCGTAGGAATACAGCTCGGCGTACCGGCCCCAGGAGATGACGGCGGACAGCGTGTCCTCGGCGTAGTCCGGGGACATGAAATCTTCCAGCTCGTCGCGGAAGCGCACCGCGGCGGCGCGGTGGTTCGGACGCTCGTCCAGCACCCGGCGGATCTGCGCTACCAGCGGCACGTTGGCCCGCAGCGCCTCCCCGAAGATCTGCTTGCGGGCGTCGGTGTCGGCCTCCACGAACATCCGGCCGCGGTCCAAGAGGCGGAGGTCGCCCTCTTCCAGCATGCCGAGGCCCAGGAGCTGCAACGCCTCTCCCATCGGCAGCAGGTCGTCCAGCTCAAGCTGCAGCGATCCCGCCAGCGCCGGCAGGTCGGCGCGGCCACGGTAGGGCGGCGCCGCCACTGTCTCGGCGAGGCCGGCGAGCAGGTTGGTCGAGACCCGGTGCAAGCGCATCGCCATGGTCGGCGCGGGTGCGGCGGTGCGGAGCGCGGGCGCGCGCCGGGTCATCAGGGCGTAGATGTCATCGACCATCTGCCGGAACGCCGTGTCGTGCCGGTTGCGCGGGTGCGGGAACGGCACGCGCAGCTCGCTCGCGACCCGGCCGGGGTTGGAGCTGAACACCAGGATGCGGTCGCACATCAGCACCGCCTCCTCGATGTTGTGCGTCACCATCAGGATCGACTTGATCGGCAGCTTGCCGTCCACCCACAGGTCGATCAGGTCGGTGCGCAGCGTCTCCGCCGTCAGCACGTCGAGCGCGCTGAACGGCTCGTCCATCAGCAGTAGGTCCGGATGCACCACGAGCGCGCGGGCGAGGCCGACGCGCTGCCGCATGCCGCCCGACAGCTCCTTGGGATATGCGCTCTCATAGCCGCCCAACCCGATCAGGTCGATGGCGGCCTCCGCCCGCTCCTCGCGGTCGGCGCGCGACACGCCGAGCGCCTCCAGCCCCAGCTCGACGTTCTCCTGCACCGTGAGCCACGGGAACAGCGCGAAGCTCTGGAACACCATGGCGACGCCGACCGCGGGGCCGTGCAGCGCCTGGCCGCGCCACAGCACCTGCCCGGCGGTGGGCGCCAGGAGGCCGGCGATGATGCGCAGCAGGGTGGACTTGCCGGACCCTGACCGCCCCAGCAGCCCCACGATCTCCCCGCTGCGCAGCGTCACATCGACGTTGTCGAGCACCACGAGGTCGGCGGTGCTGTCCTTGTGGTAGGACTGGCGGACGCCGCGAACCTGCAACAGGTCTTCGGCCGCAAGGGTCTGGTCCATGGGCAGGCTCCTGTCAGAGGGTCAGGCGTCGGCTGGCGAAGCTGTAGAGCGGGCGCCAAAGCAAGCGGTTGAAGGCCACGACGAAGGCGGACATGACCGCGACCCCTAGCACCACCTTGGCCGTGGCGCCATCGGCGGTCGCCTGCGCGATGTAGGCGCCCAGGCCGTGCGCGACCAGCCTCGTGTTGCCCCAGCTCGCGACCTCCGACACGATGGCGGCGTTCCACGACCCGCCGGACGCCGTGATGGCCCCGGTCACGTAATACGGGAACACGCCCGGCAGGATCACCCGGCGCCACCACAGCCAGCCGCCGACCCGGAAGTTGCGCGCGGCCTCCTGAAGATCGCCGGGAAAGGCGCTGGCGCCGGCGATCACGTTGAACAGGATATACCACTGCGTGCCCAGGATCATGAGCGGCGTCAGCCAGATGTCCGGATTGCCGGCGAAGCGCACGATCAGCACGACGAAGATCGGAAAGAACAAGTTGGCCGGAAACGCCGCCAGGAACTGCGCCACCGGCTGCGCCCGCCGCCCCCACTTCGGCCGCAGCCCCAGCCATACGCCGATGGGCACCCAGACCAGCGTCGCCAGCGTCATCAGGACCACGACGCGCACCAGGGTCAGCAGGCCCAGCCGCAACGCCTCGAACAGGTCCGACCAGGCGAGCGACGCCGACACGTAGCTCACGATCTGCCAGAGCGCCAGCGCCAGCCCGGCCGCCAGCACAGCCAGGAACGCCGCGTCGCCCGCACGGGACGGCGCCCGGTTGGTTGAAGCCTGCGTGCTGGCACCGAAGGACAGCCGCAGGCCGCCGAACGCATCGAAGACCTTGCCGACCGCGCCCGACGCGGCGCGCAGCAGCCGGGTGCGGCGGAGCAGCTTGAGCACCCAGGGGTCCTCGGCCTCCTCGGACGCCGTCATCTCGAAGCGGAACTTGGCCGACCAGGCCACCAGCGGGCGGAACAGCAGTTGGTCGTACGCGAGGATCACGACCAACATGGCGAGAATGGCATACAGCACGGCGCCGATGTTGCGCTGCTCCAGGGCAAGGGCCACGTAGCTGCCGATGCCGGGCAGCTTCCAGGTGGCGTCGCCCACGCTCACCGCCTCGCTCGCCACGACGAAGAACCAGCCGCCCGACATGGACATCATGGTGTTCCACACGAGGCCCGGCATGGCGAACGGCACCTCAAGCCGCCAGAAGCGCTGCCAGGCGGTCAGGCGGTAGCTGCGGGCGGCCTCGTCCAGGTCGGAGGGGACGGTCCTCAACGACTGGTACAGGCTGAACGCCATGTTCCAGGCCTGGCTGGTGAAGATCGCGAAGATGGCGGCAAGCTCCGCGCCCAGCACCTGGCCCGGGAACAGGCCCATGAAGAACACGACGGTGAACGACAGAAAGCCCAGGATCGGCACGGATTGCAGGATGTCGAGGATCGGCACGAGGATCAGACCGGCCCGCCGGCTCTTGGCCGCCCAGGTGGCGTAGGTGAAGGTGAACAGCAGCGAGCACACCAAGGCCGCGAACATGCGCAGGGTCGTGCGGACCGCGTAGCCCGGCAAGAACCAAGGGTCGAGCACGATGGTCGTCGCCTCCGGCGCGTCAAGCGGCGCCATGGTCCCGCGCGCGACGCCCGCGACGTAGATCAGCCCGCCGAAGATGCAGATGCCGGCCGCGAGATCGAACAGGTTGGGCAGGCGCCGGACGGACGCGAAGGCCGGGAAGGCGGTGTTGGGCATGCGGGCGATCCTGCCGGAGACGGACGCCTGTTACGCCCTTCGGGACGGGGTGTCAGCACGCCGGGCCGTGTTATCTTCATGGCAGCCCATCCACGTGGCGGCCCACCGCTCCGGCGTTTTCTAAAGCACGACCGCATCAGGTGAGGTCGCCTGATCGTCGAGCATGCCCGCGAAAACAAAGGCTGGAGCGTGACCGGCGCCTTATATCTGCACCGGTCACGCTCTAGGCCGGCACGACAGCCCAGTCTTGCGACCCGAGCCTCTTGATCAGTCCGGGCACCTCCGTAGCCGGAGCCGGCCGGCTCAGCAGGTATCCCTGGACCTCGCTGCACCCTTCCCCAAGCACGCGGCGCAGTTGCGCCTGCGTCTCCACCCCCTCGGCGGTGGTGCGCATGCCGAGGTTGCTGCCAAGCCCGGTGACTGCCCGGACGATGGCCTGGGCATTACCGCCGGAACTGCCCTGCGCCGTCAGGTCGCGGACAAACGACTGGTCGATCTTGATCTTGTCGAACGGAAAGCTCCGGAGATAGCTGAGCGACGAAAACCCGGTGCCGAAGTCGTCCATCGAGATGCGCAAGCCGAGTGCCCGCAACCGGTGCAGCGTGGCCAGCGTCGCGTCGCTGTCGGCCATCAGCACGGACTCGGTGATCTCCAGCTCCAGCCGCGCCGCGGGCAGGCCGGATCGCGCCAGCGCCGCCTGGACGGCCGAGACAAGGAAGGGGCTGCTGAACTGGATGGGAGAAACGTTGACGGCGACCTTCACGTTGTTCGGCCAGGTTGCCGCCTCGGCGCAGGCCTGGTTCAGCGCCCACTCGCCGATGGGCACGATCAGGCCGGTGTCTTCGGCCACCGGGATGAACTCGCCGGGGGACACGCGCCCGGCCGGGTGGTTCCAGCGGATCAGGGCCTCGAAGCCGCAGACGCGGTTCTCCCTCAGGTCGAACAGCGGCTGATACAGCAGCTCGAATTCTTGGCGGGCAAGGCCCGCGCGCAGGTCGGTTTCCATCGCGCGCCGGGCCTGCTGCCGGGCGTCCATCTCCTGCTCGAAAAAGCAGACCGTGCCGCGGCCGTCCTGCTTTGCCCGGTCAAGAGCCAGGTCGGCCTTGCGCAGCAGCGCGTCAACCGCTGCCCCGTCGGTCGGCGCCATGACGATGCCGACGCAGGCGCCGATCACGACCTCCTGCCCGTCGATGGCGTAGGGCGCGCTGACCGCCTCGCTGACCCGGCGGGCGACCTCGGCGGCGTCTTCCGGCCGTTGCAGCCCGGACGCCATGACGGCGAACTCGTCCGCACCGAGCCGTGCGACCGTTTCCGTCCGCCGCAGGCAGCCGGACAGGCGTTCCGCCACCTTCCGCAGCACTTGGTCCCCAGCAGGGAAGCCCAGCGTTTCGTTGACTGCCTTGAATTGGTCGAGGTCGATGAACAGGACGGCGAACGCGCCGCCGCGCTCAAGCCCGGCAACCGCAGCCTCCATCGCTTTCCGCAACGCCGCCCGGTTCGGCAGCCCGGTCAGCGCGTCGTGGCGCGCCATGTGCGAGATCTTCTCCTCCGCCCGCACGCGATCCGTGATGTTCTCATAAGTCGCAACCCAGCCGCCGTCAGGCAGCGGCTGGTGCATCAGCGAGATCACCCGGCCTGGCCCCATTTCCAACACCTGCGTGACGGGCACGCCCTGAGCAACCTGCGCGGCGCGGCTCTCATGCAAGCGGTTCGCCTCCGCAGGGGTGTAGGCGCCGGCGTCGGCGCAAAACTCGAACAAGGCCCGAAGGGACGTGCCGGCCGGCGGCATCACCGGCCCGAGTTGGAAGATCTCGCAAAAGCGCCGGTTGATCAGCCGCAGCCGGTGATCCCCGTCGAACATGCACAGCCCCTGGGCCATGTTGTTCAACGCGGCGTCCAACCGAGTGTTGGCAAGCTCCAGCGCCGCTTCGTGCTGCTTGCGGGCCGTGATGTCGCTGCAGATGGCGACGAAGCCGCCCTCCCGGGTGTTGCTGCGATTGACGCGCAGCCATCGGCCATCGGGCAGGCAGGTCTCCCCGGCGCCGTCCGCGGCGCTCATCAGCGCGCGCAACGGCGCGCTGTCCGCAAGCGAAGCCGACATCGAACGCTTGGCCGGAACACCCTGCAGCGCCCCGAGATACTCGCTCATGCGGGTGTTGGCGACCGCCACGGCGCCGGCGCTGTCCACGACCATCACCCCCTCGCTCGATCCCTCGATGGCGTCGGTCAGGCAAGCCTGGGCGGATCGGCGCTGCGCCACCTCCCGCGCCATCATCGCCGCGATGTTGGCCCGCATCACCGCCATCGCTGCCAGCAGCGCCCCCAGCTCGTCGGTGCCGCCGACCGGGATATGCGTGTCGAGCTGGCCTGCGGCAATCCGGCTCGCCGCGGCCGAGGCGGCAGCGACCGGCCCGATGATGCGCCGGGCCAGCAGGACGGCGACGACGATGCCCAGGAGCACCGCAACCCCGGTGCCGAGCAGCGCAAGCAGCTTGGCCTGCGCCACCTTGGCCTGCGCACGCTGCCGGAAACGGAAGCCGTCGCCCGCGGCTTGATTGACGAGCAGCTCCAACCGCTCCCTCACGACTTGGGCGAGCGCATCCACGTGGCGGTTGCCGACCGCGGACCCGGCTTCCAGCCCCGCAGCCAAGCGCCAGTCGGCGATGGCGTCGGCGGCGTCGGCGGCGGCCTGCGCCGCCTGCGGCGACAAGCTGCGCTGGGCGGCGATGGCCAGGTCGTCGTCCAGCGCCCGCGACAGGTCGTCCACCTGCGCCGCCAGGCTGGCCGGGTCCGCCGACGCGATCCCGTAAGCCAAGCGGGCCGTTGCGGCCTCGATGCCGGTGAAGTCCGCCGACGCCGCACGCGCGTAGCTGATCGACATCAGGGCGCCGTCGAACGTCTGCTCCGTGAGGTGGCCAACCACGGCGATGTTGAAGACGGCATAGGCGCCGAGGCTGGCCGTGATGCTGCCCATGCAGAAGAAGGCCAACAAAATCTTACGCCGAATGGTCAAGCGCAGGCCGGTGCATGCAGCAGCGAGCGCCGAATGTGCTTTGGCCAGCACGCTGGGATGGGAAATCGAGATCGACATACCAGCATCCTGCCTAGGACATCTTACCAAAATCTTACGATTTTCTCTGTATCCGCTGCTCGACAAGGATAGCACATGAATTTAGCTTTCCGTTATTTAATCGACATTAGTTTGAGTCGTGGCAAGCCAGGCTGCGGCTAGTGCGTGAAAGGGTCGGGGCAGGGCATGGCGCGGAGATCACTCAATCAGCTCATGTGGGGGTTGGCATGGGCCGCACTGGCCGCCTGGGCCGGTCCCGCGCAGACGCGGGCGCAGGATCGCCTGCCGGAACGCGGGAAGCTGATCGCGACCGCCGGCCTGATCGAGGTGGAGGGCGCGGGCGGCGGCGGGCTGGCGCCCTGGGCGCTCATCACCGGCTACGGCACGCGGGACGCCGTGGGCGCCAACGTGCACGGCACCGTGGTCCGGGTGACGAACTTCACCTTGTCCACCCTGGGCGCTGCGGTCGGCTTGTACGACCGGGTCGAGCTGTCCTATGCCCGGCAGTTCTTCGACACCGGCGCGACCGGGCGGGCGCTGGGCCTGGGCGGCGGATACCAGTTCAGCCAGGACGTGTTCGGCGCGAAGCTGCGCTTGTTCGGCGACGGCATCCTGGACCAGGACAGCTGGGTGCCGCAGGTGGCGGTCGGCCTCCAGTACAAGGTGAACAACCGGGCCGCCGTGCTGCATGCCATCGGGGCCAAGTCGGACCAGGGCGTCGATTTCTACCTGGCGGCGACCAAGCTGTTCCTGGCGCAGAGCCTGCTGCTCAACGCCACGGTTCGGATGACGCGGGCGAACCAGACCGGCATCCTCGGCTTCGGCGGCGACCGCAGCGACGCCTACCATCCGGAGTTCGAGGGGTCTGCGGCCCTTCTGCTCAGCCGCAACGTGGCGGTGGGGGGCGAGTACCGCACGAAGCCGGACAACCTGCGCTTCGCCCGTGAAAGCGACTGGTACGACGTTTTCATCACCTGGCTGCCGACCAAGGCGGTCTCGGCGACGCTCGCCTATGTGGATCTGGGCAGCATCGCCACACGCAAGCATCAGGGGGGGATCTATGCCAGCCTTCAGCTTGGCTTCTAGAACCGTTTTTGGAGCTGGGGCGGCGCTCCTGCTGGCCGCGGCGCTGCTGGCCGCGCCGGCACGCGCCGGCACGCTGTATGACGACCTGGGCGAGCGCGCCGGGCTGACGCGGATCGTGGACGGCATGCTGCGCCGTGCCTTGCTGGACCCGCGGATCAAGGAAACGTTCGACGACGCCAACGTCGAGCGGCTGCAGGGGCTGCTGATGCTGCATCTGTGCGTGGTGACCGGCGGGCCGTGCCGCTACCCCGGGCGGGACATGAAAACGGCGCACGCCGACCTCCACCTCGCGCCGCGCCATTTCAACGCCATGGTTGAGAACCTCCAGGACGCGATGGACGCGGAAGGGGTGCCGTTTCGGACCCAGAACCGGCTGCTGGCGCTGCTGGCGCCGATGCACCGCGACATCGTGGCCGCGCAGCCCGCCGCCAAGCTGGGAGCAGCCCCATGAACGCCCGACGCCGCCCGGCTTGCTGCGGAGCCGCGCTGGCCTGGGCCTTGGGAGCCTGGGCGGCTTGGGCGGCCGACATTCCCGTCGTGACCCAGGCGAACCGCAAGTTCCAGCCGCAGCAGATCGAGGTGGCGCGCGGCGGCACGGTCCGCTTCGTCAACGACGACGGACAGCTCCTGCACCACATCTACTCGACCTCGCCCGCCTTCAGCTTCGACAGCGGCGAGCAGGAACCCGGCAAAACCGTCGAGGAACGGTTCCCCGTCGCGGGAACCTTCACCGTGCTGTGCGGCATCCATCCGAAGATGCGGCTTCTGGTGACGGTGCATTAGGTCTCGCCCATACGGCTGGGTGTCGCCGGGCCAAATGCGCTATGCTTCCTGACCGATCCATGAGAGGCGCCGTTGGCCGACGATCCCTATACGCTGCTGGGCCTTCCCCGCACCGCATCAGAACAGCAAATCCGTTCCGCCTTCCTGAAGCTCGCCAAGACCAGCCATCCGGACGTGAACCCCGGGGACAAGAAGGCCGAGGAACGGTTCAAGGCCATCTCCGGCGCGCATGACCTGTTGTCCGACCCCGTGAAGCGGGCGCGGTTCGACCGGGGGGAGGTCGATGCGGCAGGGCAGGACATCCCGCCGCGCGGCTACCGACCCGGCGGGGCGCCAGGCGGGACACCCTATGCCAACGGCGACATGGACGACATCCTGGCAAACATGTTCGGGCAGGCGCGCGGCGCGGCGCGTCCGCGGCGCGGCTCCGACCAGCGGTACACGCTCAACGTCTCCTTCCTCGACGCGGCGCGCGGTGCTGTGCAGCGGCTGGCCCTGCCGAGCGGCGGCGACCTGAACGTGCAGATCCCGCCGGGGACGGAGACCGGGCAGACGCTGCGCCTGCGCGGCAAGGGCCAGCCAGGGGCCGCGGGCGGGCCGGCCGGCGACGCGCTGATCGAGATCACCATAGCGGCGCATCCGCTGTTCCGCCGGGAAGGCCGCGACATCCATCTCGACCTGCCGATCACGCTTGGGGAGGCAGTGCTCGGCGGCCGGGTCACGGTGCCCACCGTGGCGGGCGCCGTCACCATGGCGGTTCCGCCGGGTTCGGACAGCGGCACCAAGCTGCGGCTGCGCGGCAAAGGCCTTCCGGAACACGACGGCCAGCCGCCTGGGGACGCCTATGCGACGCTGCGCGTCGTCATCGGCCCGGCGAACGATGCGCTGCGGGACTTCCTGCGGGACTGGGCGCCGGGTCAGGCGTTCGATCCGCGGTCCGGCTTGCCCAAGGAATGAGCCGCGGGTCCGGCCATGCGGCGGATCGCCTCGACGAACTCGGCGCTGGCCCAGTCGGCCGCGCCCTCCAGCCGTCCTCGCTCCTTGCCGGAGCGGTCGATCAGCAGCGTGGTGGGAATTCCCCGCGCACCCAAGGCCCGGGCCGCGTCGCCCCGGGGGTCCAGCAGGACCGGCAGGGTCTGGATGCCCTTGTCCCGGTAGAAGCGTTCGACCGGCGGCGCGCCGCCGCGGTCGGACGACAGCGCCAGGACCGCCACGCCGTCGCTTGCCACCAGCCGGGCCAGGGCGTCGAGCGCCGGCATCTCGGCGACGCAGGGCACGCACCAGGTGGCCCATAGGTTCAGCACGACCCCTTGCCCGGCGTAGTCGCCCAGGGTGCGGACCGTGCCGTCCGGGGTGGAAAAGCGCAGCTCCGGCACCGCCGCGCCGTCCGTGCGCTGCAAGCGCCCCAGATCGGCCAGGCCGGGCGTCGCCGCCCATGGTTTGCGCGGGGCCAGCGCGACCGGTAGGGTCAGGGCCGCCGCCAGCACGGCGCGGCGCTTCAATGGAACCATGGTGCGTCCTTGAGTAGCGACACTGTCAACAACACGTCCGTCCCAGTTGGGGTCGCGTCCGGGCCGATCCAAGCGGGGCCGATCCAAGCGGGGCCGAGCGGCGCCGACAGCCTGCGCAACGCCGAGGCCAATGCGCAATGGGGCGGACGCTTCGCCCGCGGCCCGTCCGTCATCATGCAGGACATCAACGCTTCCATCGGCTTCGACCGCAAGATGTGGCGGCAGGACATCCGCGGCAGCCTGGCGCACGCGGCCATGCTGGCCCGCGCCGGGGTGATCGCGCCGGGCGACGAGGCGGCGATCCGCGGGGGCCTCGGCGCCATCGCGGCGGAGATCGAGGCCGGACGCTTCCCGTTCGTGGAGGAGCTGGAAGACATCCACATGAATATCGAGGCGCGGCTCACGGAGCGCATCGGCGAGGCCGGCAAGCGCCTGCACACTGGGCGCAGCCGCAACGACCAGGTCGCGACCGACTTCCGCCTGTGGGTGCGGGACGCGCTGGACGGGCTGGATGGGCAGGTTGCGGACGTGATGCGCGCGCTGGCCGACCGTGCGGCAACGTTCGCGGCCGATCCCATGCCGGGCTTCACCCATCTGCAGACCGCGCAGCCGGTGACGTTCGGGCATCATCTGCTGGCCTATGTGGAGATGCTGGCCCGTGACCGCGGGCGGCTCCAGGACTGCCGGCGCCGGCTGAACGAGTGCCCGCTCGGCGCGGCGGCGCTGGCCGGCACCAGCTTCCCCATCGACCGCGACGACACCGCGGCGGCGCTGGGCTTCGACCGGCCTACCGCCAACTCGCTCGACGCCGTGTCGGACCGCGACTTCGCCATCGAGTTCCTGGGAGCGGCGGCGATCTGCGCCACCCACCTGTCGCGCCTGGCGGAGGAGCTGGTGATCTGGTGCAGCGCGCCGTTCGGCTTCGTGCGGCTGTCGGACGCCTTCACCACCGGCAGCAGCATCATGCCGCAGAAGCGCAACCCGGACGCGGCCGAACTCACCCGCGCCAAGACCGGCCGCATCACCGGGGCGCTCGTGGCGCTGCTGACGGTGATGAAGGGCCTGCCGCTCGCCTACGCCAAGGACATGCAGGAGGACAAGGAACCGGTGTTCGACGCCGCCGACGCGCTGGCGCTGTCGCTTGCGGCCATCGGCGGCATGGTGCGGGACATGGCGCCGGACCTCGCGCGGATGCGGGCGATGGCCGGGTCGGGGTTCGCGACGGCGACGGACCTGGCGGACTGGCTGGTGCGGGTACTGCATCTGCCGTTCCGCACGGCGCACCACGTCACGGGTCGCGTGGTGGCGGCGGCGGAGGCGCGCGGCGTGGGCCTTGCGGAGCTTGACCTTGCAGAGATGCAGGCCATCGAGCCTGGGATCACCGCGGCGGTGTTCGACGTGCTGACGGTGGATGCCTCGGTCGCGAGCCGCACCAGCTTCGGCGGCACCGCGCCGGCGAACGTGGCGGCGCAGGCGGCGCGCTGGCAGGCGGCGCTGCGATGAGGCTGGCCTCCCTCCTGTTGCTGGCGCTGGTGCTGCTCGCGTCCTGCGGCAAGAAGGGATCGCCCAACGCGCCCGGCCCCGCCAATGAGCTCACCTATCCCCGCACCTACCCCTCCCGGTGACCATGCCCCACCCCGCCGCCCTGCCGCACGACCCCGACCCGACGTTCGGCGAGCTGATCGCCGCCCGGCCGCATTTGTCGATGCACGCCATGGACGGGCTGCTGATGGAGGGCGTGCCGCTCAACGCCGTCGCGGACGAGGTGGGCACGCCCGCCTGGGTGCTCTCGGCCGGCAGCATCCGCGGGCGGCTGCGGGCGTTGCAGGCGGCGCTGGCCGAGGCGGCGCTGCCGGCGCGGGTGCACTATGCGGTGAAGGCGAACGACCATCTCGCTGTGCTCCGGCTGATGGCGCAGGGCGGCGCGGGCGCCGACGTGGTCAGCGGCGGCGAGCTGCGGCGGGCGCTGCTGGGCGGGATTGCGCCGGGCCATGTCGTGTTCTCCGGCGTCGGCAAGGCGGAATGGGAGCTGCGGCTGGCGTTGGACGCCGGGGTCGGCCAGATCAACGTGGAAAGCGCCGAGGAGCTGACGATGCTGTCCGGCATCGCGCACGGCATGGGGCGCACGGCCCGGGTGGCGCTGCGCATCAACCCGGACGTGGACGCCGGCACCCACGCCAAGATCACGACGGGGCGGGCAGACAACAAGTTCGGTATCGCCTACGGCTCGGCCGCGGCGCTCTACGCGCACGCCGCCGGGCTGCCCGGCATCGAGCCGGTCGGGCTGGCGCTGCACATCGGCAGCCAGATCCTGGGGATGGCGCCCTACCACGCCGCCTATGCCCGCACGGCCGGGCTGGTGCGGGAATTGCGCGCCGCGGGCCTCCCCGTGCGTATGGTCGATTGCGGCGGCGGCCTGGGCATCGGCTATCGCGACGAGCCGGCCGCCTCCCCGGCCGCGTTCGCCGGCGCGATCCGGGCGACGCTCGGCGGCCTGGACCTCCAGCTGGCGGTGGAGCCGGGCCGTTGGCTGGTGGGAACGGCCGGGCTGCTGCTCGCATCGAGCGTGCTGGTGAAATCGACCGGGGCGCGCCGCTTCGTCGTGCTGGACGCCGCGATGAACGACCTGCTGCGGCCGGCGATGTACGACGCCTGGCACGGCATCGTGCCGGTGTCCGCCGTTGACGCGGCGCAGCCCGCGGCGCCCTGCGACGTCGTGGGGCCGGTCTGCGAAAGCGGGGACACCTTCGCGCGAGGCCGCGCCCTGCCGCCCTTGGGGCGCAACGCGCGCTTGGCGATCCTGGACGCGGGCGCATATGGTTCGGTCATGAGCTCCACCTACAACGCACGGCCGCTGGCCGCCGAGGTGCTGGTCGATGGCGCCCGCTGGTCGGTCATCCGCGCGCGACAGCCCTTGGAGTCGCTATGGGCCGGAGAGACGGTCCCGGACTGGCTCACGTGACGCCGCCCGACGCCGCGCTCCGCCGCAAGCGCATGGCGGCGCGGCTCGTCCTGTGGTTCGAGCGGATCTGGCCGGCGATCTGGCCGGCGCTCGGGGTGCTGGGCTTCTATGCCTGCGCCGCGCTGCTGGACATCCCGGGCCTGCTGCCGCCCTGGCCGCGCGTGCTGCTGCTGACGGCCGTGCTGCTGCTGGCGGGCTGGCTGCTGTGGCGCGGGCTGCGCCGGGTGAGCCTGCCGTCCGAGGCGGAGGCCGACCGGCGGCTGGAACGCGCGTCGGGCCTGCGACACCGCCCGCTGGCTGCCCTGGCCGACCTTCCCGCCGCGCCATCGGCGGAGTCGTCGGCCCTGTGGCAGGTCCACCTGGCCCGGCTTGGCGCGCAGGTGCGGCGGCTGCGCGTCGGCCGGCCGCGGCCGGGGCTTGCGGCGCGGGACGGCCGGGCGCTGCGCGGCGCGGTGCTGCTGGGCCTGGTGGCGGCTGGGGTCGTGGCGGGGCCGGATGCGGGCCTGCGGCTGGCCCGCGGCTTCTGGCCGACGATCCCGGCCGGCGCGGCGGTTCCCGGCACGGCCGTGCAGGCGTGGGTCACGCCGCCGGGCTACAGCGGGCTGCCCCCGGTGTTCCTGCATCCCGACAGCAAGGCCGTCGCCGTGCCCACGGGATCGCATCTGGTGGTCAACGTCACCGGCGGCAGCGGCGAACCCAGCCTGGCGCTGGACGGCGCCGCCGAGCCGTTCCGTGCGCTGGACGGCGCGAGCTGGCAGGCGGAGCGCGACCTGACCGCCGGCGGCCAGCTTTCCGTGCAGCGGCGCGGCGGCGCCGTGGCGTCCTGGGCGCTCACGGTGCTTCCTGACCGCCCACCCACCGCGGCCTTCACCGACGCGCCCGGCCCCGCGCTGTCCGGCGGGCGGCCGACGCAGCAGACGCGGATGGCGTGGCGGGTCGAGGACGATTACGGCGTGGCGGACGCGCATGCGGAGCTGCGCCTGCGCGACCGGCCCCAGGCCCCGCCCTTGCTGGTCCCCATCACGCTGGCCGGCGCGCCCAAGCGGGCGCAGGGGACGCAGCTCCAGGACCTGACCTCGCATCCCTGGGCCGGGCTGCCGGTCGTGGCGCGGCTGGTGGCGAAGGACGCGCCGGGCCAGTTCGGCCAAAGCCCCGACGCCGAGTTCGTGCTGCCGGAGCGCCCGTTCCAGAATGCGCTGGCCCGCGCGATCCTGGCGGTGCGGCGGCAACTCAGCCTGACGCCGGAGGAGCGGCAGCAGGCGCGGACGGCGCTCGACGCCCTCGCCTACGCGCCGAACCCCGACGCCACGAGCGGCGTGGTGCTGAACCTGCACGCCGTCGGCTCCCTGCTGAGCCGGGGCCGTGGGGCGGCTGCGGTCGATGAGGCGCAGTCGCGGATGTGGGAGCTGGCGCTCGCCCTGGAGGAAGGCGCAGCCGAGCGGACCGCCCGCGCCCTCGAAGCTGCGCGGCAGGCGGTGCGGGACGCCGTGGACGCCGACCACGGCACGCCGGAGGAGCGCGCCGAACTCGACCGCCGCATGCAGGAACTGCGCGACGCCATCCAGCGTCACATGGAGGCGCTGGCCGAGCAGGCGCGGCGGGACGGCACCGAGCTGCCCTACGACGCCACCGCGCCCAAGATGAACAGCCGCGACCTCGACCGGATGGCGGAGCAGATGCGCGACGCGGCGCGCGAGGGCCGGATGGACGACGCCCGCAAGCAGATGGCCGAGCTGGAGAAGCTGCTGGAGCAGCTGCAGAACGCCCGGCCCGAGCACGGCGAGGCCCAGGAAAAGAAGGACGCCGAGCGGCGGCAGCGTGGCCGGCAGCAGATGGACGCCGTGCAGGACATGGTACGCCGCGAAGGCAGCATGCTGGACCGCAGCCAAGCCCGCGCCGGCGCCGAGCCGCCGCGCCGTCCCCAGCCCAACCCGGCGCAGCCGAACTCGTCGCCGCCCTCCCCGGCCACGCCCAGCCAGCCGGCGCCCACGGACCCGCGGGAGGCCGACGGCCGTGGGCAAAAGGCGCTCCGCCGGGCTCTGGGCGAGCTGATGCAGCGGTTCGGCGACCTGACGGGCCAGGTCCCGGCGCCCTTGGGCGAAGCCGACATGGCGATGCGTGAAGCCGGCCAAGCCTTGGCCGAAGGACGCGACGCGGCCGCGGGCGCTGCCCAGACCAAGGCCATCGAGGCACTGCAGAAGGGCGGCAAGGAGATGGGCCAGCAGATGGCCCGGCAGTTCGGCACCGGCAAGGAACCCGGCGAGGGTGAAGGCGAGGAGGGCGAAGGCGGCGAGCCGGGCCAGGTCGGCGAGGGCGGGCAGGACCAGTCCAACCGCAACGGCCAATCCTCTGGCCAGCGGCCGGGCGAAGGCACCGCGCCGGGCCGCCGGCGCTCCGCCCGCCGCGACCCGATGGGGCGGCCGTCGCAGCAGGGCACGTCGGGCACCGACGAGAGCGGCGACGTGCGCGTGCCCGACCAGATGGAGCAGGCCCGCACCCGCGCCATCCAGGACGAGCTGCGCCGCCGCGGCGCCGAGCGCACCCGCCCGCAGCCCGAACTGGACTACATCGACCGGTTGCTGAAGCCGTTCTGATCGCGGACCGTGTTCACGCCGGCTGTTCCGGTGCCCGCGGCGTTGCGGACATGCCACCCATAACATTGACGACGTCGCTTGCCAGCACCTGCTTGGCCGGTAGGACGCTTGGGTCTTTCTCCCACGCGGCGATCACCACGGTCGCGACGCAGTTGCCGATCAGGTTGCCCGGCACACGCCATGCCGATAGCCAGACGATGGACAGCACCAGCACAAGCCCGATGGCCGGGCTCGCGCTCAACGTCGTGGCCAGGACGACGATGGCTGACCCCGGCACGCCATGGGCACCTTTCGACGTCACGAGCGAGATGCCGAGCACCAGCAGCAGGTCGCCGAGAGAGGGGGTATTGGTGGCCTGTCCGATCCCAGAGCGAGAAAGCGTCGAGGTTGAACAGGTGGCCGGTCAGGATGACCAGGCCGGCGACAGCGACCTATAGAGCAGCGACTGGATGGGTGTGTCGGCGAGCTTGGCTTTGGCTGACATGATGACGCACTCCTTGATGCCATTTTGAGGGGCGCCGCAAGAAGAATGCCAAAGCCGCGGGCACACGAGGACGGTCACCTGATCGGAGATGCGGCCCGACCCCGCGCCGCGACATAGCCGCCGACCGCGACAAGCACCGACGCCAGCACGGTCGTTGCCGTGAACGGCGCCAGGCCGGCCGCAGCCAGCAGCAGCGTGGACAGCACTGGGGTGGCGAAGGCGAGCGTCCCAAGCAGGCGCGGGTCGCCGCGCTTCATTCCGATGTCCCAAAGGGCGAACGCGACGCCAACCGGCCCCGCCCCCATTGCAATCATGGCTGCCCAGGCGGTCAAGCCCGGCATGACCCAGGCGCCCGTCGTGCCGTGCAGCGCTGCGGCCAGCGCCGCCGTCGCGCCGCAGAAGCCCGCCACCGCGCCGGACGGTACCTGGCTGAACCGCCGGGCCAGCACGGAATAGGTTGCCCAAACAACGGCGCTGGCGGCGGCTAGGCCGTATCCAAGCATTGCGCCGGCCGGGAACGCCGCGCCGCCGCCGAGCAGGGCCGCGCACCCCAGCAGCGCCAGCGCCGTGCCCAGGACGTGCCGCCAGGTCAGGGGCAAGCCCAGCACGGCGGCCGACAGCAGCACCAGCAGCAGCGGCCAGGTGTAGTTGATCAGGTTGGCCGCCGCCGCAGGCGCTCGGGCGAGCGAGGCGAAGTACAGCGCATGGAAGCCGAACAGCCCGCCGACGCCATGCAGCCAAGCCAGCGGCGCTTGCCGAAGCTCGGCAAGCCGCCCCTTCGCGGCCAGCCAGACGATGCCGAGCGCCGCCGAGACCGCGAAGCTGGTCGCGGTCAATTGCAGCGGCGGCACCTTGGACGCGGCGCGGGACAGCAGGGCCAGGAACGCCCAAAGCCCGATCGCGCCACAGCCGGCCAAGGTCGCAGCCGGAGCTGCGCCCAGAGTTGCGGCCGGAGCTTGAACCGGTGCCCGGGTCAGTACATGTGCTGCCCGCCGTTGATCGACAGCGTCGATCCCGTGATGAAGTCGGCGTCCTCGCCGGTCAGGAACACGACCCCGCGGGCGATGTCCTCGGCGTGGCCCAGCCGGCCCATCGGGATGCGGGCGATGATCTTGGTCAGCACGTCCGGCGGCACCGCGCGCACCATCTCGGTGTCCACGTAGCCCGGCGCGATGGCGTTCACCGTGATGCCGAACCGCGCGCCCTCCTGGGCCAGCGCCTTGGTGAAGCCGTGGATGCCAGACTTCGCCGCCGCATAGTTCACCTGGCCATACTGGCCCGCCTGCCCGTTGATGCTGCCGATGTTCACCACCCGGCCGAACTTCGCCGCCCGCATGCCGTCGAAGGTCAGCTTGCACAGGTTGAAGCA
>CAXSHI010000036.1:0-29361 GCA_964236755.1 uncultured Acetobacteraceae bacterium | reverse complement strand
TCCTATTCAGTTATTTCCAAATGACCATTCGATTGCCACCGCCCGCTTGGCACTGGGCGTTGTTCAAAGTTGGACTGCTCTTTCCCAAGACTCGGTTTGAAGGACGGTGGTCGGTATTGGCGCAACCTGTCCTGGCTGACCAGTGTACGCCCATCGCTTGCAACAGAAAAATTTGCGCCCACCCATGCATGCCCAAGCCGGGCAGACTCCTTGGCTGTTGCACGTCCAAGACCGAAATTGCCTTTGCCCGCTGCGGCTGACCTGAGTACGGCACTTTCAGCGGCAAACTCTGGTGCGCCTGGCATCGCCGGATTTCGGTTCCCCTTGTTGGAAAATCGATGCCGCAATCAAATCGGGTTTTCAGCAAGGGTAGGCGGCACCATTGTCACTCACGCCTTCCGCCCCGCCGCCACCGGCACCGCCTGCGCATCCCGCCGCAGCCGGTTCTCCCCCAGCAGCAGCAGGATCGGCGCCGCGATAAAGATCGAGGACGACGTGCCTACCACAATCCCAAACAGCATCATCAGCGCAAACCCCGACAGCGACGCCCCCCCGAACAGCGCCAGGGGCAAGCTCGCCAGGAACACCGTCATCGACGTGCCAAGCGTCCGGTTCAGCGTCTCGTTGATCGACAGGTCGATGAGTTGGCGGAGCGGCATGGTCTTGTACTTGCGCAGGTTCTCGCGCATCCGGTCATAGACGACCACCTTGTCGTTGGTGGAGTAGCCGATCACGGTGAGGATCGCCGCCACCATCACCAGGTCGAACTCGATCCGGGTCACGCACAGGAAGCCGATGGCCTTGGTCACGTCGAGGATCAGGGTCACGACGGCGCCCACGGCGAACTGCCACTCGAAGCGGAACCAGATATACACCAGGATCATCAGCAGGCTGATGCCCAGCGCCAGCATGCCGTTGCGGAACAGCTCGGAGGACACGGCGGCGCCGACGGCATCGGTGCGGACGATGCGGCTGCCGGGCTGCGACTCGTCGAGCGCCTGGCGCACGCGGGCGACAGTGGCCTGGGTGGATTTCTCGTCGCCCTGCGGGTCCATGCGGATGATGACCTGATCGGCGCCCCCGAAGCGTTGTAGCCCGGCCTGCGGCACCTGCGCCGTGGCGAGCGCCGCGCGGATCTTGCCGAAGTCGGCCGGGCCGGAGGTACGAACCTCCATCACCACGCCGCCGCGGAAGTCGATGCCGAGATGTAGGCCCGGGTAGAAGAACAGCCCGAGCGAAAGCAGCGACAGCACGGCCGAGGTGGCGAGGCCGATGTAGCGCCCACGCATGAACTTGATGGTCGTGTTGTCCGGAACCAGGCGGAACAGCGGGCGCATGAGCATGGGAGCTACACCGGCAGCAAGGCAGGCTTGGTGGACACGTACCAGCGCACCATCAGCATTCGGGCGAACAGGGTCGCGGTGAACAGCGTGGTGACGATGCCGACCGTGATGGTCACGGCAAAGCCCCGCACCGGGCCGGAGCCGAACACGAACAGCATGACGTGCGCCAGGAACGCGGTCGCGTTGCTGTCGATGATGGTGCTGTAGGCGCGGCGGAACCCCGTCTCCAGCGCGTTGAGCGGGGTACGCCCGTTATGCACCTCTTCCCGCACGCGCTCGTTGATCAGGATGTTGGCGTCCACCGCCACGCCGAGCGTCAGCAGGATGCCCGCCATGCCCGGCAGCGTCAGCGTCGCCCCGATCAGCGACAGCAGCCCGATCTGCAAGACCAAGTTAACCAGCAAGGCGATATTGGCGAACCAGCCGAACAGGCCGTAGAACACAGCCATGTAGGCGATCACTAGCAGGAAGCCGACAGCCAATGCGATGGCGCCGTTGCGGATGCTGTCGGCACCGAGTTCCGGCCCGACGCTGCGCTCCTCGACCACGGTGAGCGGGGCGGGCAGGGCGCCGGCGCGGAGCAGCACCGCCAGGTCCTGGGCGCTGCGGGCGTTGAAGCTGCCGCTGATCTGGCCGCGCCCGCCGGTGATCGGCGTCTGGATCACCGGGGCGCTGATCACCTTGTCGTCCAGCACGATGGCGAAGCGGCGGCCGACGTTGGCGTTGGTCACGTCGGCGAAGCGCCGGGCGCCGACGCTGTCGAAGGTGAAGTTCACCACCCAGCGACCGTTCTGGTTGTCCTGGCCCGGCCGCGCGTCGGTCAGGCTCGCCCCGTCCACCTCGACCCGGCGGCGCACCGGTTCCCGGACGTTGGGCTGGCCCTCCAACGGCAGGAAGTCCACGCCGGGCGGCGGCGCGGCGCCGAGGTTCGCCGTCTCGTCCAGCAGGCGGAAGGTCATGCGCGCGGTGCGGCCGAGCAGCTCCTTGATGCGGTTCGGGTCCTCGACGCCGGGCAGCTGCACGACGATGCGGTCGGTGCCTTGCCGGGTGATCACCGGGTCCAGCACGCCGGTTTCGTCGATGCGGCGGCGAATGATCTCGATGGATTGCAGCACGGCGGAGTTGGCGCGGTCGCGCAGCGCCGCGGGGGAGAGGGACAGCGCGACCTCGTTATCCTGGGCGGTCACGTCGTACTCGGCGGGTCCGCTGGAGGCCGCGGCCTCCCGCAACAGGCGCACCGCCTCGTCCTGCTGTGGCCCGGGGTTGATGCGGACCACGACGCGGTTCTGCGCCGGCTGCACCTGCGGCGGCTGGAAGCCTGTCACCTTGCCGCGCAGCGCCGTGCGGGCGCCGTCCGCCAGGCTGTCCAGACGCTCGCGTGCGACCGCGGCCATATCGACTTCGAGCAGCAGGTAGCTGCCGCCGCGCAGGTCGAGGCCCAGATGCACCTGCTGCCACGGCAGCCAGCTTGCCGGCGCCGGCAGCAGGTTCGGCAGGCAGAGCAGCGCGCCCAGGACGCAGACGCCGAGGATCAGCGCGATCTTGAGGCGGCTGAAGTACATCATGGAAAGCGGGGCATCATGGCAGGCGCGGTCCTCCGGGAGGCGAAGGCCCCGGGTATGCCGAGGTCCCCAGGCGGACGCAAGCCTGCGCCTTGGCCGCACGGGGCGGGGACTGCTACAGCGGGGCATGATCCAGCATCCATTGCGCATCGGCATTGCCGGCGCCGGGCATTTCGGGCGGTTCCACGCGCTGAAGGTTGCCAGCAGCCGTCGTGCGGTGCTGGCAGGCCTATTCGACCCGGACCACGCCCGCGCCGCCGCGGTCGGGCGGGAGGCCGGGGGGGCTGCGGCGATGCCGTTTGCCGAGTTGCTGTCCGCCTGCGACGCGGTAATCGTGGCGGCCCCGGCCGAGGCGCATTTCGATCTGGCGACGCAGGCGATGGAGGCCGGGCGGCATGTGCTGATCGAGAAGCCGATGGCCGAGACGCTGGCGCAGGCGGATGCCTTGGCGGCGCAAGGGCGGAACCGCAAGCTGGTCCTGCAGGTCGGGCACCTGCTGCGCTACTCGGCGGAGCACCGCGCCATCTCGGCACGGATCGCCCGGCCGCTATACATCGAGGCGGCGCGGATCGCCCCGTTCAAGCCGCGCGGCACCGACGTGTCGGTGATCCTCGACCTGATGATCCACGACCTCGACCTCGTGCTGGCGCTGGTGGACAGCCCGATCAGCAGCGTGGACGCGGTGGGGGCCGCCGTGTCCAGCCCGCACGAGGACATCGCCAACGCCCGGGTGCGGTTCGAGAACGGCTGCGTCGCCACGATCACCGCGAGCCGCATCTCGCTCAAGACCGAGCGCAAGATGCGGCTGTTCTCCCAGGAGGGCTATCTGTCGGCGGACTTCGTGGCGCGCAAGCTGGTGATGATCGGCCGTGAGCGCGGCTTGCCCTTGCCCGGCACCGGCGGCTACCGGCGGGAGGAAGTCAGCTGGACCGAGGGCGACGCCATGGCGGCGGAGCACGAGGCGTTCGTGGCCGCGTGCCTCGACGGCGCGCCCGTGGTGGTGGACGCCGCCGCCGGGCGTCGCGCGCTGTCGGCGGCGCTGGACGTGGGCGAGAGCATGGAGGCGTCACGCCGCCGGGCGCTGGCGTCCGGCCTGCTGCATGACGTGCAGCACCTCGCGGGCGGCGGCGTCTGACGGCGCATCCTCGGGGGGGCGCAGGCTGTCCAGGATGCCAGGGAAAGCGTCGCGCTGCGCCGTCGCGGCGGCGCCGCCCCGCAACAGGTCGAGCGCGTAGCGGCCGAGCGTCTCGGCCGTGCAGTCCTGCTGCAGCAGCTCCGGCACGACGGCGTGGCCCGCCAGCAGGTTGAGCATCGCGACATACGGCACGCGGATCATGCGCCGGGCCATGGCGGCGGTCATCGGGTTCACCCGATACGTCACCGCCATCGGCACCCCGGCCAGCGCCAGCTCCAGCGTGGAGGTGCCGGACTTGGTAAGCGCGGCCCCGGCAGCGGCGTAGGCGTCGTGCTTGTCGGCAAGCTCGGTGACGATCAGCGGCTGAATCGGCCAGCTTGCGGCGGCGCGGCGGACCACGTCGGCGACGGCGGGCGACACCGGGAGCACCGGGCGTAGCGCCGGCTCATGCAGCATCAGGCGCTTCAGCGTTGCGCCGAACACCGGCAGCAGGCGCGGCGCTTCCGACCGGCGGCTGCCGGGCATCAGGATCAGCACCGGCTGGCTCGGCGCCAGGCCGTGCGCCTGCCGGAACCGTTCTCCATCGCCCTGGCCGGCGCCGGATTCCAGCACGGGATGGCCGACGAAGGTAGCAGGAAGGTTGTGCTGAGCGAACCAGGCGGGTTCAAACGGCAGCAGGCAAAGCAGCTTGTCCCACAGGCCCGGGTAGTGCCGCACCCGGTGTGCGCGCCAGGCCCAGACCTGTGGCGCCACGTAGTGCACGCGCGGGATGCCGAGCTTTGCCGCGGCGGCCAGGATGCGATGGGTGAAGCCGGGGCTGTCGATCGTGACGATCACGTCCGGACGCAGCCGCGCGATATCGGCAAGCGTCTCCTGCAATCGGCGGCGCAGCAGGCGCAAGCGGGGCAGCACCTCGATGATGCCCATCACGGCCAGGTCGACCAGGGGATATAGGCTGCCGAGGCCCTGCTCGGCCATCCGGGGGCCGCCGACGCCGGCGAACTCCGCTCCCGGCTGCTGGGCGCGGATCGCGGCCATCAGCCGGGCGCCCAGCACGTCGCCGCTGGCCTCCCCGGCGACAAGATAGATCAGCGGCATCGCGGGTTGCCAGAAGCCATGCCGGACTGCATAGGGGGGTGCCCGAGCTGGCGCAACATGGCGGGACGGAGGCACTGATGGACTTGCTGCACGTCACTTCGGCCGAGGCCTGGGCGGAGGCCGAGCGATCCGGCCAACATGCACCGCCCATGCTGGCGCAGGACGGCTTCCTGCATCTGTGCACGCCGGCGCAGCTCCATTACGTGCTGGGCCGGCATTTTGCCGGGCGAACCGGCCTGGTGCTGCTGCACATCAACCCGGCCATGCTCGGCGACCTGCGTTGGGAGGTCAGCGAACCCGGCCGAGATGCCTTCCCGCACCTCTACGACCCGCTGCCCGTCATCGCCGTGCTGCGGGCCGAGCCGGTTCAGCCGTAGAGGTCCGCGGGCGTCACCAACGCCGCCGCGGTTTCGACCAGCGCCCCGTCTTGAGCCGCACGGAAGAAACAGGACCGATGCCCGGTGTGGCAAGCGACGCCGTGCTGATCCACCCGCAGCAGCAGCGCGTCGCCGTCGCAATCGACCCTCAGTTCCACAAGGCGCTGCGTCTGCCCGGAAGTTTCCCCCTTGCGCCACAGCGCGCCGCGGCTGCGGCTCCAGTAGCAGACCCGGCCGGTCTCCAGCGTCTCCGCGACCGCATCGCGGTTCATCCAGGCCAGCATCAGCACCTCGCCTGTGTCGTGCTGCTGTGTCACCGCCGCGACGAGGCCTGCGGCATCGAACCGGATTTCGTCCAGCAGCGCCATCAGCCAGAATGCGCCCGCAGCACGGCAAAGCCGCGGTCAAGATCGGCGATCAGGTCGCCGGTGTCCTCCAGCCCGATATGGAACCGCACCAGCGGTCCGTCGTAGTCCCAGGCGCCGGCGGTGCGCACGACGTGGCCTGTGGTCGGCAGCACCAGGCTTTCAAAGCCGCCCCAGCTCGCGCCGATGCCGAACAGCTCCAAGCTGTCGATCATGGCGCAGGTTGCGGCGGTGCTGAACTCCGGCCGGAACACGACGCCGAACAAGCTGCACGCGCCGGTGAAGTCGCGCTTCCACAAATCGTGGCCCGGGGCGCCGGGCAAGGCGGGGTGCAGCACCCCCGCCACTTCCGGACGGCCGGCGAACCACTCTGCGACCGCGAGGCCGGACCGCATCTGGTGCTGCAACCGCACGCCCATGGTGCGCACGCCGCGGAGCGCCAGCCAGCAATCGTCGGGGCTGGCATATTGGCCCAGCGCCAGGGCGGTCATCCGCACCCGCTCCCAGTCCTCGTCGCTCGCCGTAGTCACGCTGCCCAGCAGCACATCCGAATGGCCGACGACATACTTGGTGAGCGCCTGGATCGACACGTCCACCCCGTGCTGGAACGGCTGGAAGAAGTGGATACCCCAGGTGTTGTCCATCAGCACCTTGGCGCCGCGGGCATGGGCGGCCTGGGAAAGCGCGGGCACGTCCTGCACTTCAAAGGTATGGCTGCCGGGGCTTTCGAGATAGAGCACGGCGGTGTTCGGGCGCATCAGGGCGGCAATCCCCGCCGCGTCGATATCCGCGCGGTAGTAGGTCGTCTCAATACCCAGCCGGGCCAGTATGCCGTCGCAGAACACGCGGGTCGGGCCATAAACGCTGTCGGGCACGAGGCAATGGTCGCCGGCTTTCAGGTAGGCCAGTAGCGGCGTCGTCACCGCGGCGAGGCCGGAGGAGACGATCTGGCAGCGGGTGCCGCCCTCGATCTCGGCAATGACATCCTCCAGCGCGTGGTGCGTGGGGTTGCCCATCACGCCGTAGTTCAGCGCCTGGTCCAGCCGAGTCGCATGGGCTGCCTGCCGCTCCTGGCAGTTCGGATACAGCATGGTAGAGCCGCGCAGCAGCGGCGGGTTCACGAAGCCGCGCACCCGCGTGCCAGCGCGCCCGGCATGGGAAAGGCGGGTTGCCAGCGCCTGCGTATGGCTGCGGGGAGCTTGGTCGTCGGGCATCAATCGGTTTCTTTCATGGTGTCGGACCGCCCGGCCCATTCGGTCCAGGAGCCGTCGTATACGGCGCCCTGCGGCAGGCCGGCGCGCAGCAGCCCGAGGCTCAGGATGGTCGCGGTGATCCCCGATCCGCAGCTCGTGACCACGGAGCGCGCGCCGTCCGCGCCCACGGCGGCGAAGGCGGCACGCAGGGCAGCCGGGTCGAGCATGGTGCCGTCCGGGCGCAGCAGGCTCGCGGACGGCACGTTGCGGCTGCCCGGGATGTGGCCGCTCGGCAGCCCCGCCCGCGGCTCCGGGACGGAGCCGGCGAAGCGTCCGGCCGGCCGCGCGTCCAGCACCAAGTCATCCGTCCCAGCCAGCATGTCGCCGATCCCGCGCAGCCAGGCGGCGCGAAGGCTTGCCTGGAACGTGGCCGGCACGGGCGGCCCCGGAAGGCCGGCCTCGACCGGACGGCCCTCCCGCTGCCATTTCGGCAGGCCGCCATCCAGCACGAAGGCCTGGTCGTGCCCGAACAGCCCCATCATCCACCAGCCCCGCGGCGAGGAGGAGAGGCCCTTCTGGTCGTAGAACACGACTCGGCTGCGGTTTGAAACGCCGAGTTCACCCATGAGCCGCTCGAACCGGCCCGGCGACGGCGTCATATGCGGCAACGTGGTGTCGGGATCAGCGATCGCGCCGATGTCGAAGAAACGGGCGTAGGGGATGTGAGCCTGGGCGAATTCTTGGACGCCGTCCTTGCCCTCGGTCGGCAGGTAGTATGTCGCGTCGAACAGGACGAGGTCGGCCCCGCCAAGCTGGCCAGCCAGCCATTCCGTGGTGACAAGCGGGTCCACCGTCAGGCGTCCCGCTTGACGGATGGCCGCCGTGTCATCGGTCGGCCCAGTTCGCACGCAGCCAGTCGCGTTTCACGGCGAGCCAAAGCAAGGCGATGGCGGTGACGGAGTTGGGGTAGCGTCCGGCAGTCGCGGCCTCGATGGCATCCGCGGCGGGATGCAGGCGGACGCGGATGTCTTCCTGTTCGGCGGCCAGTCCACCCTGGCCGACGATGCCGTCCGGCCCGGCGTCCTGCGCGCGGAAACGGCCCGCGAACATGGTGCACCGCTCGTCCGAGGCGCCGGGGGTGAGCAGGAAGTCCCCCATGAGTTCGAGCAGATCGACCGCAAGACCCGTCTCCTCCTGCGCTTCCCGGGTTGCGGTCGCGGCCGGATCCTCGGCGCCGTCGCATAGGCCGGCGGGGATTTCAACCATCACCGGCTGCAGGCCGGCGACCAGGGCCGGCAGGCGAAACTGCTCGATCAGCGCCACTTGATCGGTCACGGGGTCGTAGGGCAGTACGGCAGCGGCACGGCCGCGGCAGAGCAGTTCCCAGCTGCGCAGCCCGGACATCGCGCCATCGAACCGGCGCTGGCGGAATTTGACCAGTTCGACGGAGAACCGTCCCTTCCAGGCGGTCTCGCTTGAGACGATCTGCACATCGGGGTGGGAAGGGATGGTGGCCATGGACCGACCCTAGATCGGTGTGGACGCCATTGGAACCACCTGCGTCGATAAAGCTCGCGGCTCAAGCCTGGTTCGTCAGCATCTCCCGCAAGATCTCCCGCAAGCGCGCCGCACCGGCGGGGCCTTTCACGGCATCCCGCCACATCGCCTCGGCGACACGCTGATGAGCGGCGATGGCCTCGTCGGCGCCGGTGATCATGGCGACGCCGGTCTGCGCCGACGGCAGGCCGTCGGCGTGGAACGGGTTCGCAGCCAAGGTGGCGCGGTCGCGGGTGCGGAAGATGCTGAACCCGCTTGCCGCCTCGTTGGACGCGAGCAGGCCAAATTGCAGCCCCATCGGCTCGGTTTCCATCAGATCGGCAATATTCTGCACCTCGGCCACGGCAACCCGGCGGCAACGCATCCGCAGCGCGTCCGACAGCTTGAGGCTTCCCAGCACGCCCAAGCTGAGGAAACTCTGGATCGACTGCGGCGAGAGGATTGCGATGATCCCCGGGCGGCGCTGCGCGTAGATTCGCTTCCGTGCGGCCAAGATGCCGAGGACCTGGTCGGCATTGGTGCGGAAAGCGGCGGTGTCGGTGCCGGGCTGGTTGGCGATCTCGTTCAGGCCATCGGCCACCACCGCATCGAAGACGTCCGACGTGGTGAGATACAGGCACGCGCCGTAGGCTTGCAGCACCTGGTCGGCCGACTCCTCGATCTGCCGAATGCGTTCAAAATAGCCGACCGAGCGGCTGTAATACTCGACCCCAATGCCCAGCAACGACAAAGGAGAGACTTTCAGCAACTCCGCAAGGCGTTTGACCGTATCAAGCTTGATCACCTCGCCCTTTTCGTAGCGGTAGAGCGCCGCTCGGGACACGCCCAGCCGTGCCGCGATCTCCTCCGCCCGCAAGCCGGACTCAAGCCGGTATGCCCGAAGCTGCTGCCCTATCTCTGCAAAACGCATACTCACCTCCAACCGGGCAACGGGCAGAAACTGCAACCACCCTCCCAGAAGCGTCTCTCTTAACAGCCGTAAGTTGATTCGTCGTTATCATACAATCAACTTCGCAGAAATAAAGTGAGATAGGCCGCCTAAATCGTGCATTGCCCTCTAAAATTCAGACGTTATAGCGATGGCGCCACGCCAGCCCTGCGACCGTGTCGCCGGCCGGCCGGTACTCGCAACCGACCCATCCGGAGTACCCCAGCGCGTCGATGCGGCCGAGGACATAGTCCCAGCCGATCTCGCCAGTGCCGGGCTCGTGGCGGCCCGGCACATCGGCCAACTGCATGTGGGCGATGCTGGGCAGCAGCGCATCCATCCGCTTTGTTACGTCGCCCTCCGTCACCTGACAGTGATAGATGTCGAATTGCAGTCCTACCCGCTCGAAGCCGAGTGCCGCCACGACATCAGCGCCCTGGCCCATGGTGTTCAGGAAGAAGCCTGGCATGTCGCGATGGTTGATGGGTTCGATCACGATCTTCACCCCGTGCGCCGCCGCCTGTTCGGCCGCCCAGGCGAGGTTCGCGACATACAGCGCCGCCGCGGTGCCGCGCGCCACCTCGGCGGGCACGATCCCCGCCATGCAGTGGACCATGCCGCAGCCGAGGGCGCCGGCATACTCCAGCGCGACCTTGACCCCGTCGCGGAACTCCGCTCCGCGGCCTGGCAGGCACGCGATCCCGCGCTCGCCGCCCGCCCAGTCGCCCGGCGGCATGTTGCACAGCACCTGCTGCAAGCCGGCGCCGTCCAGCCGCCCGCGGATTTCGGCGGCCGGGTGCTCGTAGGGGAACAAGAACTCGACGGCCTTGAACCCGGCCTTCGCGGCAGCGTCGAACCGTTCGAGAAAGGGCACCTCGTTGAACATCATCGAGAGATTGGCGGCCAGGCGCGGCATGGCGGTCCTCCGGTTTCGCAGCAAGCTAGACATCGGGCCGGTCCAGAACAACCAGTTGCTTTCCGCGGGTGGGCGGTCGATACCGCCGGCCATGAAGCAGCCCACGGATCTGGTGGCGGAACGCCTGCTGATGGGGCTGCTGCTGGTCGGCATCGCAGTCGGATGCGTCCTGGTGCTGCACCCGTTCCTGTCGGCAATCCTGTGGGCGGCGATCCTGGTCTATACCACCTGGCCGGTGTTCACCTGGGTGCGGACCCGTCTCCATGCGAGCCGCGGCTGGGCGGCCGGGATCATGGTGCTGCTCACCACCGTGCTGATCGTGCTGCCGCTCGGGCTTGCGGCCCCGGCCGGCGCCGACGACGTCAACCAATTGCGCGGCTCCATCGAGACCGCGCTCAGCGGCGGCCTGCCCGGCGCGCCCGGGTGGCTGAACGGGCTTCCGGTCGTCGGCGCGACCTTGTCGGACTACTGGAACGTATGGGCGGCGGACCTCGGCGTCATGGTCAGCTTTTTCAAGCCCTATTTCGGCATGATCGCGGAGAACGGCCTCAATGTCCTGCTCGGGATCGCGGGCGGCCTCCTGCAGTTCCTGATCGCGCTGGTGATCGCCTTCTTCTTCTGGGCATCGGGCGACAGCCTTGGCGCCTATGTCAACCGCATCGTGCACCGGATCGCCGGCGACCATGCGGCGCGGCTGGTGGCTGTCACCGGGCTGACCGTGCGAGGGACCGTGTACGGCATCCTGGGCACCGCAATCGTACAGGGAATGCTGACGACGTTCGGGCTTTGGTTGTCGGGCGTGCCGCGTCCGCTGCTGCTGGGCGCCACGGCCGGGTTCCTGTCGGTTTTGCCGATCGGCGCGCCGGTGGTCTGGATTCCCGCGACGCTCTGGCTGCTCAGCACCGGGCATACCGGATGGGGCATCTTCCTCGGCGTCTACGGGCTGTTCGCCATCAGCGGGTCGGACAACATCATCCGGCCCTACTTCATCTCGCGCGGGGCGGAGCTGCCGTTCCTGCTGACGATCCTGGGCGTGCTGGGCGGCGCCTTGGCGTTCGGGCTGCTGGGCATCTTTGTCGGCCCTGTCCTGCTGGGCGTCGGCTACACCCTGGTGGCGGAGTTCGCCGGCCTGGACACCACCAAGACGTTCCGCAACGGGTGACGGCCGAACCCCCTGGCAGCCGCGCCGCCCGCGGCCGGACGGCGCAGGCGCGTGGCGTCACGGCCGAGCAGGCGGCCTGCACGGCGCTCGAACGCGACGGCTGGGTCGTGCTGGCCCGGCGCCTGCGCACCGCAGCCGGCGAGATCGACGTTGTCGCCGAGCGCGACGGGCTGCTGGCCTTCATCGAGGTGAAGGCGCGGCCGGACCTGCCGTCGGCCGCCGCCGCCCTAGGAACACGGCAGCGCGCCCGGCTGCTGGCTGCGGGTGAAATCGCCCTGGCCGACAACCCCGGCTGGGGCCGGGCCGGCGTGCGGTTCGACGTGTTGCTGGTCGATGACGCCGGCCGGGTGCGCCGCATCGCCGACGCTTTCCGCAACGAGGGCTAGCCCGGCCGGCCGGGCACTCGGGCGCGATAGGCCAGCGCCTCCGCAACATCGGCCCGGCGCACCTGCGCCGCGCCTGCCAGGTCGGCAATGGTGCGCGCCACGCGCAGCACCCGGGTGAAGCCGCGGGCGGACAGGCGCAGCTTGTCGGCGACGGTCTCGGCCAAATGCCGGGCCTCCGCCTGCAGGTCGATGGCGCTCAACTCGGCCTCGGCATTGCTCGCCGGCCCGTCGGCGCCGTAGCGGGCGGTTTGCACCGTGCGGGCGGCGGCGACGCGGCTGGCCACCAAGGCGCTTGCCTCTCCGGGCGGCGCGCGGGACAGCTCGGACGGCGGGACCGGCTGCACGTGCACGGTGACGTCGATGCGGTCGAGCAGCGGGCCGCTAATGCGGGACAGGTAGTCCTCTCCGCAGCGCGGCGCGCGGCTGCAGGCGCGGGTGGCGTCGCCGAGATAGCCGCAGCGGCACGGGTTCATCGCGGCGATGAGCTGGAACCTGGCAGGGTAGGTCACGTGGGCAAGGGCACGGGCCACGGTGGTGCGACCGCTTTCCAGCGGCTGGCGCAGCGCCTCCAGCGCCGGGCGGGGAAACTCGGGCAGCTCGTCGAGGAACAGCACGCCGCGGTGCGCCAGGCTGACCTCGCCGGGCTTGGCGCGCTGGCCGCCGCCGGTGAGCGCAGCCTGCGAGGCACCGTGGTGCGGCTCGCGGTACGGCGGGCGCATGACGAGCCGCCCACCTTCCAACAGCCCGGCCACGCTGTGGATCATGCTGACCTCCAGCGCATCGACCGGGCGCAGATCGGGCAGCAGCCAGGGCATACGGGCGGCCAGCATGGACTTCCCGGCGCCGGGAGGGCCGATCAGCATCATGTTGTGCCCGCCCGCGGCGGCGATCTCCAGCGCGCGTTTCGCGGTCTCCATGCCGCGGACTTCGGCAAGGTCCGGCCCGGCCTCGCCCGGCTGCGTGCCGGCGGGTTCGGGCGGCGACAGCACCTGGCTGCCGCGGAAGTGGTTGATCACCGACAGCAGGTCGGGTGCCGCCAGGATCTCGATGCGGCCAGCCCAAGTGGCTCTAGCTAATAAAGTCGGTGACCAGGAAACAAAGTCGGTGATTAGCGAATAAACTCGGTTACCAGGAAACAAAGTCGGTGAACGCTGATGTGCGAATAATGTTAGTAACTGGAGGCAGCTTCCCCAGTGGCATGCACGCGGCTATGTATCTGCAAATTCAGGTGTTTTAGCCCAGCTTCCTTCCGAGGGCAGTCGGTCGGGTGACACGATTACCGGGAGATCAATCGCAACCTGATGTTTGGATTCTGGCCACAGCCCCTCGAGGACGAACTCCTATATAGCTTGCTTGCTCGGACGCGCCTCATACTCGGGGTGACGTCCAGCGAGCATCTGCTGCGGATGGCGTTCGGCCACTCTCGTCAGGCCATGGTCGATGCTGCTCTTCCCACAAGCCTGGATTTCTTTTCCGATCGGTTCCCGGGCGGCTTTCCCGGGGGACCTGATGCGATCATCGACCGTCACACGGCGCTTCCGTATCTCGCTAGGTTCATGAGCCGGGAGGCGTATGACGGCTTGCGGCACACGATGAGGACGGATCGTCGGCAGCGAAGCCTGACCCGACGCTTGCTAGGAGATGCGTCCGCCTTGTGGAGAGACGGCCTGTTGTTCTGTCCATCCTGCGTCATCAAGGACATCGACACCGATGGACTGCCAGGCTACCGGCGCGCGCATCAGATGCCAGGGGTGTTGGTGTGTCCGTGGCACGGCACCGCCCTGCGCACGGTCAGGGCAAGCAAAGGCCATAACTTCGAACTCGTCCCGTGTCCATTGCATCCCGAGGCCGGGGTCGAGATCCATAACCAGCTCGACACCTCCGTAGCAACCTGGCTGTCCAAAGGATCACTATGGCTGCTCAGCGAGGAAGGCTTCCACTCACGAGTCGATCGCGTCAGACAGGTGATGAGCGTATTGCTGGCCTCCAAAGGTTGGATGAATTCAAAGGGGAAAATCACCCGCGAGTTCCAACGCGAGTACTGGGAGCGTTTTGGGCGGAGAGGCACGACGGGCATCGATCCCATACGCGGGACAGGCGGCAGCGTCTTCAACACCGTCTTCGGCCTCCCCGACAGGCGCAGATCCGTCCCGCTCTGCTTCCTTATCATGCTGATGATGTTGGAGATGACGCCCGAGGGCTTCTTTCGCCTTTGCTGAACAGTGCCGTCCAATACGCACTGCCTTCCTGATATGACCTCCTGCCATAGAACGGTCAGCGCTCATCATGCCCGGGCAACACCCGGCGGTTCTCCTGCTCCATCTTCGCCCGGATGCCGCCCTCCACCCCTGTGCCGGACGGCACCGGCTCATACAGCGCTCCCGCGGTGGGCGGCGCGGGTGGCGCACGCTCTATCTGCGCACGGCGGATCACGTTTGCGCCGACGGGGCCGCGAGCTCGGGCCAGATCTGGGCGCCGACGAGCCCGCCCGCGGCCCTCCAGCCGACCGGGTACTCCCCTCGGAACGGATGGATTACAGCCCACACGATGGCGTCCACCGATTCCCATGGGCCCTCGATCTCGGACATTCGCGTCGCGCGCCCGGTGTAGTTGGCCGCGTGCTCGTAGAACGGCGTGTCCACGCCCCACGGCTCGACCGTGACGATCTTGATCCCGTCCGCCCCCATCAGCCGCAGTTCCTGGTTCAGGGCCGTGTCCAGCGCCGTGATCGCGGCCTTGGTGGCGGCGTAGCTCGCCTCGTAGGCAAGCGGCACATGGGCCTCGACGGAGGAGACGTTCACGAGCGTGCCGAAGCCCTGGCGATGGAACTGTCGCAGGGCCGCATGGGTGCCGTAGATGTAGCCTTTGAGGTTCACGTCGACGACGCGGGCGTGGTCCTCGACCGGGACTGCGTCGAAGCGGCCGATGGCGGCCTGGGCTTCGCGCGCGACCTGGTCGAGCACCACCGTGCGCCGGGCGGCGAGCACCACGTTGGCGCCATAGGCGGCGAGCTTGAGCGCGGCACCCCGGCCGAGGCCGCTGGAGGCGCCGGTGATCACGAAGGTGCGGCCCACGATGCGCGCGCGACCGTCTTGCCCAAGCTGCGAGGGAGCCGAGCAGGCGCCCAGCACCAAGGCCCAGAGCATCGCCGCCATGAGGAGTGGCGTCGGGCCCGGTGCGCGCCACAGCCTTCTCTGCCGAAATCGCGCTCAGCCCCACCCCACTTCCCGGCGCAGGCGGTGTCGGTGAAGCACCATGGCAGGAACGGCCTCGCCTTCCCGGCCCCACTTCCGGCTCACGTCGGGCCAGCCGTCCACGTTCCGCGAACGAGCGCGACCCCTCCGTAGTGACGTTCCGATTCCGGCAGAAATTCGATCCCATTGCGCGCCAAAGCGCCGACGAGAGCGCGCACTGTGTCCAGTCTGGGCTGTGTCCGGCCTTGCTCGAAGCGAGCCAACGAACTTACCGCGCAATCGGCCTGCGCCGCGAGTTCGGACTGCGAGAGACCAGCCAAAATCCGCGCAGCCGTAAGCAGTCGCCCATCAAACATCATAGGTAGCGTTGTTCCGCCCGGCATTCCCACGACTATGTTGACAAGCAGAAGCAAGGATAGTCTAGGGTCAGAGCTATTAAGCGTTTCTGAAATGCATAAAAGCGTTTTCATGATGCTTTTGACTTTGACAGCGACCGAGTCGTCGGGCACTCTGCGCTTGGTCCGGGTCGCGTGACCCGCCCGTGCCATTAGAGGGGAGCAGCCGAACGTGCCAATTCTGATTGAGCGAACACCCTGGCTGGCCTGCACGGGCAATGCTGGCCCGTTCACCCGCACGATCGAATGCGTGAGCGCTTGCCAAGGTGAAAGGCACCACGTCCCCCACAGCCGCCCATCCGCCGACATCCGTTGGCACGCTGACCAGCTTGGACCAGCGCATCCGAGCACACGCTTTCCTCATCCTGAGGGAGACAGCCGTGTCGACCTTCCATGATGTTGACCAGAAAGAAGAGGGCACTCGGGTCGGGCGTTACGTCCTTCTCCGTGACGAGGACGGCTGCCTGCATGCGCTGAGTGCCTCGGCGGTTATGGGACTGCGGGAGTGCGACGAAGGCTGCATGCTCCTTCTCACCGGAAGCCGGATGCTGCGCGTCTCGCACTCATTATCGCGTGTGCTCGAATGGCTTGCGTTGTAGGTGGCCGGGCGATGTACCGCTGCTCACCACTGATCGCGCCGACCAAGACGCGAGCAACTGGCACCCATGACCATGGAGCGGAGGAGAGCTGCACCGGCCATCGACGACATTCGCTCAGCAGACGTTCCGCTTTCTCGAAAACGGCTGGCAGGGGGGCCGCAATCCTACAAAGGCTGGAGACGCCCGATGCCCGGGCAGGCACCCTGAACCGAGTCAGCCTGCCTGGACGGGCGGCTGAATGGCTGACGCTAATTCAGCGGATCTGGGAGGCCCACAGGATGCGACCCTACCCGCGCGGATGGCTGACACTGTCCACTGACCCAGGAGCAGCCGCGAAACTGAGCGCGATCCTCGACCTTCACGTCACCCCGCCTCCCAACAGCATCGTTCTTCACGTGGACGAAAAGCCGATTAGCGGCACGCTTGCCGGAGAAGGGCGCTGGGCTCCAAGGGACGGCTGCCGGTCGCGAAAGCGGATCGGAGAGCTGTTTGCCGCATTGAATCCGGCAAGCGGCAAGATCATCGCCCGCCTCATGCGCCGCCAACAGCATCGAGAATTCGTTCGCTTTCTAAACGTTCTCAATCGCGAGATTTCAGCTAGGCATCAAGTGCATGTAATCTTGGACAACTTCGCTCCTCATAAGCATGCAGCCACACGGGAATGGCTGTCACGCCACTCACGGTTCAAGCTGCACTTCTCTCCGGCTGGGATGTCCTGGACCAACCTCGTCGAGCTTTTCTTCTCCGACCTCGCCAGGCGGCGCCTGAGTTGGGGCATCTATGCGTCGGCTGCTGAGCTTCGGGCCGCCGTGGCCGATTTCATCGTGTCAGCCAATGTCGATCTGCGCTTCCGGATCTTCCGTTATCCATGAGTTGGAGGACGCTCGTCGCAGGCAGCTTGTCCATCTCCGTCCAGGCATTGCCTGGCCAACTGGATCGCCCTCGCCCTTCACCAGCTTGCCTAGGCTGCGGATGCCGCCTTGCGCACCAAGTAGCGCTGGTTGCCCCTCATCACCAGTTCGCCCTTCTGGTTGTGGACCGTGCTGGTCAGGCCGATGACGCCGGTGGTCCGGTTGGGGCTCAGCTCCGAGATTTCGAGGGCGGGATACAACGTGTCGCCGACGAACACCGGCAGCAGGAACCGCGAGGACTGCTCCAGGAACGCCATCAGGCTGCCCTCGACCATGAACGGGAACTCGCCCGCACCGGCGGCCATTTGGATAAGAACCTGGTAGCCGTGCGCCAGCATGTGCGGCATGCCATGGCGCCGACAATACTCGACGTCGTAGTGCATGGGATGGTTGTCGCCGCTGGCCGCCTGGAAGGCGATGAAGATCGCGTCGGTCATCGTACGGCTCGGCAGCACGAACCGCTCGTGGAGGCGGAACTCATCGAACCATCGGGTCGGATGGCGGCGGTGCGAAGCCGGGTCGAACGCGGGTTGCGACCCGGAAGCGGCGGGCGTCATCGACGTGCCTCCGTCGCGTGCAGGCGCCCGGCTGGTCCGAATGGGCGATCACTGGCTCCGGGTCCGGCGTGACCGCCAAGAGGGAGCGGGCGGGATCGCACCCGCACCTCACCGGCAGCCTCATCCCGGATTGGGCACGCCAGGCCCTCCATGCCACCCTGGGCTCAGGCGGCGGAATGCGGGGCGGGCGGCTCGGCCGTGGGCATGATCTCGGTCTTCTCCATGTCTTGAGATGGCTTGGACCGCCTGTAGGGCAGTCCTCAGGATCCTCGGCCCAACATCTCGACGAAGCGGATGCTGTCGGTGCCCTCCGGCACGACGCCCGATGCCCCCGGCCGTCAAGCCGATTCCGGACAGGAGCGTCTCCACGACGGCCGACCCTTGATGCGTCCGCCGCCCATGGCAGCTCGACAGAAGGCGTCCGCCGTCGCCCAGGAGCCGTAACATGGCTTCGCCGGGCGTCGGGGAGAACACCGTGCAGAGGTCGTCAGGGTACCTGGACGCGCGCGTCGCCTCGACCTGCATGCGGTGCAGCACCTGCTCATCGGGACGGATGCCGGAGCGGATGTGCCCAGATGTGCCCCAGGTGATGAACATGCCGAAACCCCGCAGAAGTTTGCGCCCGGGTCAGCCAGCACGTCGATCCCGCTGGATGCTCTTGCATCCGGCACCTCGGCCGAGATCCCTGGAAGCAGAATCATCGTTTGTGTACTTTGCAGGCCAAGGAGGCTGTGATGGCGGGCACCACCGTTTCGTTCATGGCGGATCCGGCATTGGTCGCGCGCATCGAGGAGATCGCCCGATCCGACGGGGTGACCCGGAACCAGGCTGCGGCACACGCTTTGGCCGTAGGCGTCCTTCTCTCCCCAGCCGCCAGGAGGACGCTGCGCCTTGTCTTGGACAGGGGCGGAGACGACGCGCGGCGGCAGTTGGCGGTTGCGCTGGCCAAAGCTGTTGCGCAAGTCGGCAACCGTGTGCTGGAGCGGCAGCTGCTCGCACACGCCGACGCTGCCGGGCTGGCATCCATGGAAACCGAGGAGGAGGTCGCCAAGTCCGCCGTGGAGGCCGTTGCAAACCATCGTCGCAAAGCCAGCCGAACAAGCGTCCCAGACTGACAACCGGCTGGAGACGACTCCATCCTTCCCGAAAGTCATGGTGCCTCACCGGAAATCTCCCGATCTTCGGTAAGCGTGTTCATAAGATATGTGTGGGTTGGCTGCCTTCGATGGCGGAAGGCACGGCGCACCGACGGTTTGCACGGTCTGGGCAGGCCCAACTTCCGGCTTGTGCGCGAAAGATGTTCACCCTACGTTCGCTTCCGGGCGATTGCCCGTGCCCCCTCTTGGAGACAGTGGTGACCCAACCGGACCTCAGCATGACCAGGCGAATAGGAGTGGCCATCCCGATGCCGCCCGTTCCCGCCTGCGCAGGCGAGTGCCTCGGCATTCGCCAGCCTCATGCCTTCGAGGTCTCCAATGCCCCCTGTCCGCCGCGTCGGATCCCGAACCCCCCGCCAATCTGAGCCCTTCTTACCCTCCGCCGACGATCTCGACGTCGAGCCCGCCCGCGATCCCGAAGACCCGGCCCGCATCGCCGCGGGCCTGATGCTCGATCGGGCGCTGGAGGCGATCGGCGCCTCGTTCGAGCTCGTGGGACGCGATGGGACGGTGTGCTCCGTGCTCGTGCCCGCACACATGCAATCCTCCTCGCGTTGCATGGGCTGGGCCGAGATCGTCCGCGAAGAATGGAGGGTTCGCGCGCGGGGCGGCGAGCGCTGCAATGACCGGGGCGCCGGGCGGTTCTGGACCGATCCGCGAACCGGTCACGCCGGTTCGCGTGGCTGGGCTGCATGGGCCCTTGATGACACCCTTGAGCGCGCCGTGCGCGGCGACGACGACGCGTTTTCGAAGGCGGTGTGGAAAGGGGTCCACTGCCTCGGCGTCGCGGCCGACCTGTCCCTGCTGCCAGCGGACCTCGTGCAGGCCGCGGACTACAGGCTGATTCTGCCGCTGCTGACCGGAGCCGACCTCGCCGTGGTCGCGCGCAGGCTGTGCGGGCGCAAAGCCGTTTGCCCGTTCTCCGACGACGAGGCGGCTGCGGCGACGCCGCGGCTGCTCCGCCTCGCCCGCCGCCCGGGCCAGACCGCGGGCGCCTACCTGGCCAAGCTGCACGACCTGATGGCCCGCGAGCGGAAATCAGGAGATTTCCGCGGGGCTACCCCAGCCACAACGGCGGCGATCGGAAATGGCTCCATTTCCGAGGACAGCCCACGGACGGCGCCCGTGCTTGACCGTCTGCACGGCCTGGACGAGGCGGCCGCATGGGGCCGGGCGCTCGCGCACGACCTCGCCGCATACCGGGCGGGCACGCTGCCGTGGTCGGCCGTGGACCGCGGTTGTCTGCTGTCGGGTCCGCCCGGCTGCGGCAAAACCTTGTTCGCCAGGGCGTTGGCGGCCACGTGCGAGGTGCCGCTGATCTCGGGGTCATACAGCCAGTGGCTCGGCACCGGCGGTGGCCACCAGGGCGACATGCTGCGTGCGATGCGCAGATCCTTCGCCGCCGCGCGGGAGCAGGCGCCCAGCCTGCTGTTCATTGACGAGATCGACTCGTTTCCCGATCGCACCCGCGTCAGCCACCGTTACCGCGAGTGGGACATCCAGGTCGTCAACGCGCTGCTCGCAGAGATCGACGGCGTGCAGGGGCGCGAGGGCGTCGTGCTCCTGGCCGCGTGCAACCACGCCGACCGCCTGGATCCCGCCCTGGTGCGCAGCGGACGCCTCGACCGGCACATCCCTGTCGGCCTGCCGGACAGCAGAGCCCTGGAGCGGATCCTTCGCGAGCATCTGGGCGGCGATCTGGCGGGCGAGGACCTCGCGGGTGCCGCCCTGGCCGCCGCAGGGCTGTCCGGGGCGGACTGCGAGCGCGTCGTGCGCGGCGCGCGCAGGCGGCCCCGCCAGGCGGACCGGCCCATGCTGCTTCCGGATCTGCTGGCCGAGATCGACGGCGACCCCGCGGATCGCGGATCCCCTGAGATCGATGGCTCCAGGTGGGTGGGCCGGAGCGCGGACGACCTGCGGCTCGCCGCCGTGCACGAGGCCGGGCACGCCGTCGCGGTCTGCGTGCTGGATCCCGGCGGCCTCGGCCTCGTGTCGTTGCGGGAAGCCGGAAGCATCGGCGGCCGGACCTCCGTGGCGGCATCCTCCGGCTTCCTGCGCAGTGGGGACGTGCACCGCCGGTTGGTCGTGCTGCTCGCCGGACGCGCGGCGGAAGAGGAGATCCTGGGCGCGCCGTCGTCAGGGGCGGGCGGCGGGCCGCAGAGCGACCTCGCGAAGGCGACCGGACTGGCCGCGCTGGCGGTGGCGTCCTTCGGCCTGGACGGCGAGGGCGGCCTGACGTGGCGCGGCACGCCCGATCCGGTGACCCTCCCCGACATGCTGACCAGCGACCCCGTGGTGGCCGCCAGGGTGCAGGCGCTTCTGGACGGCGCCTACGCGGACGCGCGCGATCTGGTGCACGCGCGCAGGGCCGCCGTCGAGGCGCTCGCGCGGGTGCTGATCGAGCGGCGCACGCTAGACGGCGGAGAGGCGGTCGCGATCGTGGCGGGCCATCCCGCCGACGATGCATAGGTTGGAAGGAGCGAGGATGAGTGGCGACGCGGATGCATGGCCGCCGCCGCCGTACGCACTCCGGCTTTCGGAGATCACCGACGAGGAGGCGGGGGCAATGCTCAGGGCTGCGCTCAACCTGCTGGAACGCTGGAAGCTCAACGAAGGCGAGGCTCGCCGTCTGCTCGGCCAACCCGACCCCGAGACTTACCAGCGCTGGAAGGCCGGGCAGGTCGCCAACCTTTCGCAGGACACAGTTTGCCGATTGGGTCACCTGCTGGGCATCCACACAGCGCTGCGCAGGCTCTTCGCCGAGTCCGAGCGCGGGTATGCGTGGATCAAGAGGCCAAACGCGGCTTTCGGCGGACGTTCGGCGCTGGACCGTATGCTTGCGGGAGCGTCTGGCGCCTTGTCCGCCGTTCGAGCCTATCTGGATGACGAACTGGGCGGCTGGTGAGGTGGCGTTCAGCATGCTGTTGAGAAGCCGGGCCAGCAGAGCCGATGGCATGGTCGGTTGGCCAGCAACCCTTAGGGCGGCCGCCAGGGTGCAGGTGCTCCTGGGCGGCCCCTACACGGGTGCACTCGAGTCGGTTCGCGCGCGCAGCAGCCGTCGAGGCGCTGGCCGACGCCCGGTGACCCGGTGCCTGCTCGACGGTGCTGAGGCCGTCCCGACTGTGATCAGGAGCGAACTCAAGGATTTGAGTGGACAGCAATCGGCTCGGTTTCAAAGCGGAACCAACCCGGGGTCTGCGAGGTGAGCGGCGGCGTGATCTTCTACGGCGATCCTCATGGTGAGTGGGGGCCGCTGCGCGTGACCTGCCAGGATGAGCGGCCGGACGCGGTGGTGATCCTGGGCGACTGCGACCTTGTGCAGCCGCTGCGGATCCAGCTCGCCTCCGTGTTCGGAGCAGGCATCCCGGTGCACTGGATCCCCGGAAACCACGACACGGACAGGACCGAGTATTTCGACCACCTTTGGGGCGACCACCCTGCGGGCAATCTGCACGCCCAATGCCGCCGGATCGGCGGGATGGCGGTCGCGGGCTTGGGCGGGATGTTCAAGGGGCGGATCTGGTTGCCCCAGCTGAACAGCGATGGGCCTGCCGAGCCGATGCATGCGTCCCGCAAGGCATGCCTGCGGCGTCTGCCCCGGCAGGAGCGGTGGCGTGACGGGCTGCCGCTCGGGATGCGCGACGCCATCTTCCCGGAAGACATGGACGCGCTGCGGAACCGGCGCGCCGACGTGCTGGTGACCCACGAGGCGCCGAGTTGCCACCGCCATGGATCCGTCGGCATCGACCAGGCCGCCGCGCACTGCCACGCCCGCCTGGTCGTGCATGGACACCACCACGAAAGCTATGAAGGCGCGCTGCCGTCAGGCGCGCTGGTGCGCGGGCTGGCCAAGGCCGAGGTCTTCCGGCTCCGGAAGGAGGATCTGCCGTGATCCCGGGATGACTTGCGCGCAGCCGTGCTGTCCGGCGCCATCAGCACCGTGCTCCCCAAGATGATCGTCACCGTCGTTAGGGCTGGGCTGCCGCCCATCCCGTGGAGCACGAGCGCAGGATTGGACCTCGTACAATGCAGGGCACGACCGATGATCAAAGGGATGGCATCGTCTGCGATACTGATGAGGGCTGGCATTCCGACCATCCATGCGACTTCGAATGGATATCGGCTGCCGCAGATGGTGTGGACGACTGCACGGGTGCACTCCTGCGCATGAGTGAGGCTGGATTGGGGAGGCGAGCAGATGGGACTCTACGCGAGGTTCGTGCTTCCGCGGCTGCTCTCGGCCGCGATGCGCCAGCCGGACCTCGTGCCCTTCCGCTCCCTCGTCGGGCACTCCGCAAGCGGGCGCGTGTTGGAGGTAGGGATCGGACCGGCGCTGAACCTCCCCTTTTACGGGCCGGACGTCACCGCCGTGGTCGGCATCGACCCGTCAGCGGAGCTTCTTGCCATGGCCGAGCGGAGACGAGGTGACCAGCCTCTCGACGTGCAGCTGTTCGAGGGATCGGCCGAGGCGCTCCCCCTGGACACGGGCAGCATCGACACCGTCGTCACGACTTGGACGCTTTGCACCGTCCCGAACGCCGCCGTGGTCCTCTCCGAAGCGCGTCGCGTGCTGAAACCCGGCGGCAGGTTGCTGTTTGCGGAGCACGGCCGTGCTCCGGATGAGGCGGTGGCTCGATGGCAGGACCGGCTTGATCCCGTTTGGACCCGGATCGCGGGCGGCTGCCACATGAACCGTCCGATCGCAGACCTCATCGCCGGAGCGGGTTTCCGGCTGGACAGCCTGAAGACCGCCCATATTGCAGGACCGAAAGTGCTGACGTTCATGTATTCGGGAAGCGCAACACCGACCTGACCTTCTCGGTCGGCGATTGGCGGGCAGCTGCTTCGCCATGAGACATGCGTCGACCAGCACACCCGCGCCGACCGTGCGGTGCTGTGCCCCCGGCAGCGCACACGGTGTAGCAGCCGTCCAGCGAACGCTTCCCACGCCGACATCGCGAGCGCCAAGGGTGGACCTGCGCGTCGCGGGGCTGGCGACGTCGCAGACCCGCCGCCACCCCGAACACCAAGATGACCTTGCGGTGCTCCGCGCGCCTGTAATCACTCCGCAACAGGTCAGCCACCTGCAAGATCAGGTTGGGCAGGCCACACCGCTTATGCCGCACCTTCTGGCAAACCGGACGCGAGCCTACGATCAGGCAGAGCAAGCCGATGCTGGGCGAAGAGTGAATCATCGGAGCACTGAGATTAGACCCCAGTCTCAGAATGTCGGCAAGCCCATTCCACAGTGACCCAGGTCACAGGTCCGCAGCGGTCGAAGCGGTATCGTTTGCATCTAACGTAAAGGTGGAAGCGCATGCCGAACCCACTGGCCACCACGCTCAGCACCGGCGCAGCGGGACCAGTGGGCACGGGTTTGCTCGCGGCTTCGTGCCCCTCCGCGAGTCTCTGGTCCGAAGCGGCCTCCAGTCTCACGCGCACTGCAACGGTCCTCGCCCAAACACCAGATGCCAGAAGGAGCGTGCCAATGAACAGGCGTTTGCTCGCATGCGCGGCCGTGGCGGTCATGGCGGGTCCAGGTGTCGCGCGGGCGGCTCCGTCCTGCGCGGACATCCTGGCGATGTTCCCGCAGCCCGGCCGCGAGAAAGCGGGCCAGGGCGGCAACGCGTTCCGCCCTCTGCCGACCGTGGCACCGCAACCCGGGGATCACGACCGGCTCTCGATCGGCATCGACGCGGTCCGCTTCGGGCCTCCCACGACGGCAGCGGTCACTCCGCCGGGGCGGGAGGTCTGGATTGGCAACTACCGGGTCCAGGACGTCCCGGCCTTCGCCATCACGCCACAGGACGAGACCGTGGCGACCATCTCCGACAACGGGGCGGAGAACGGCAAGCCGATCCCGCTGCCCTCCGGGTGCCTCGCCGACCCGCGGCTGATCTACGGAGGCACCCACTGGAGCCTGGTGCAAGGCCAGACGATCCGGGCATCTCTCGGCAGCAAGCTGGACTACTCGGGCTCCGCGGCCGTGGAGCCTCCGCACAACGGCGGCGCGCCCTGCCGGTCCACGAACATGCACACCCACGGCCTGCTGGTCAGCCCCTACCGCCCTAAGAAGCCGGGGCAGGGCGAGTACGGCGACTACGTGCTTGACGTCACGCTGGCGCCAGGCTCGGCGCCGAGTGCTGCCACGGACGACTGCCAGGCCGATCTCGGCCCCCACGTGCACGGGGTGACCAACAACAGGCTGGAGCACGAGATCCGCATCCCCGGCACGCCGGGCGTGAACAGCATCGCCGACGGCCAGCACCCGAGCGGCCTGTTCTGGTACCACCCGCACCCGCACGGCTACAGCCGCGGCCAGGTCAACGGCGGCACCACCGGCGTCATCACGGTCGGCCGCCTCTCCGACTACGCATGCACCGAGGGCGGCCCCGACCCGGCGCTGCAAACGAGCGCTGACCGCGTGTTCCCGGCCCTCGTGGACCCGTTCATCGGGCGCAAGATGGCCTCCCTGATGAGGCAGGCCGGGCTGGCGGACATCGCGGTCCACTTCGAGGCCGACCGGCTGTTCACTGTCGTGGGCCAAGTCGATCCGGAGCGGCGGCGCAACTGGGTCGACCAGTTCGCGGCGGCGCGGCCCTACATGGCCCGCGTCCTCGGCGGGGAGCCACAAGCGGACGCCTTCACCGAGGCGTTCCTCGCCTACCAGGACCGCCCCGACACCGCCAGCTACACGGCCCTGTACCTCGCCTCTGGAATCGTCCCGAAAGGCACCTGATACTCACCGGAGGCTCGGGTATATCACCACGGATCCCGCCTCCTGCCAGGCCATGGCGCCCCTTGTGGGACGCACGCACTCCGGCCTGCATGCTCCATGCGGGGTGCGGCTGCGCGGTCGAGAGGTGAAGCATGGCTGCTTACGATGGCCCTGACAACCTTGCTCAAGCCGCAAGGCAGGGCCCGGCTCCAGAGGACATCACCCGGACGCTCCTGCACTCGATGGACATCGAGGCCCTGACGCTGTCCGAGGCCGAAGAGGACCGCGACACCGACGCCCTCGATCATCGCACAACGCCGTGCTGTGCCGCTGCCTCCGCCTCGGCCTCAGCCTGGCGACGAACATCACGCCAGAGACGCAACTCGTGGCGTGCGTCGTCAAGGGCGCGATGGGCTGGTGGCCCAGCCTTCTCCGCGGCACGCCGGGCTGAGCCCAAGATCTCATCCAGCAGCCTCGGCCAGTCCTCGTCGCGGACGCCAGCACGTTTCAGCGCATCCGTGGCCGCGAGGCGCTGCGCTTCCTCGGTGTCACGCAGCCGAAGCGCGTGCCGCGGCAACCCGGCCGCGCGCAGCAACCTGCTCAGCCACTGACCGTCCCAGGATGGCGCCGAGGCGTGGAGCGCGTGCCCGGAAAGGGCGTCCACCATGCGCCGGGCGACCACGTCATGCGGCCCTCCCTCGCGCACGAGCCGGTCGAGGGAAAGCTTGTGGACCCGCTCGGCCTCGGCACTCCATTCCTCCCAGCCCGGCGCGGGCCGGATCAGGTGCGCCTCCTCCGAGCCGTCCTCGGCGGCCCAGCCCACCTCCACGGGGAAGCCCCGCTTGCCGAGGCTGCTCGCCTCGAAGTCGACGAACACGATCACAGGGCCGGACCTCCTGCCTCGCCGCGCGTGGCCTCGACGCGCCCTTGCCCGCCTGATGTGTCCGCCTCGGTGGCGACCGCCCGGCGCGCCATGGCCAGCGCCCCCTCGCACGAGCGGGCTGCGCCCACGAAGCGGCCGAGGTGGACGAACACGGCGTCGGGCACGCCGCAGGCCATGGCGAGTTCGGCGTCGCGCTGGCCCGCCCACGCGGCGGGCAAGGGGCGCCGCTGCTCGAAGGCGCCCGGCCTTGTCGGCATCGCGTCAACCATCCAATTTCCGCTGGGCACGGGGTAGACTGCGTAGAGCAGGAATGCGCTGAGTGGCCAGCACACCGTGCTCGCGAAGCCGCCGAAAAGGGTGATCTGGGTGATCGCGCCGCGGGCGGCGTCGCCGTAAAGCCGTCCCAGGGTCGAGAAGGCGGGATCGTAGAGGCCCGCTCCCATCCCGAGCCCCATCACCAGCCAACCCGCCACGAACACGGCCAGCGTGGGAGCGAGGCGGAGAGTGAGGAGTGCCGCCGCCAGCAGCACCGCGCTGGCCGCCAACGCCGGACGGCCACTATGGGCGTCGATCAGGCGGCCGACCCAGGGCGAGACCAGGCCGCTGACCAGGAGACCCAGCGAAAGCCCGCCCACGATCCAGGAAAGTGGCCACCCCGTGTCGGCCGCCACCGGCCCCGCCAGGACGGCGGTCAGGTAGTACGAGGAGCCCCAGGCCACGATCTGCGCCGTTCCGATCGCGGAGACGACGACCATCCTGGGACGGCTGGCGGGAGACGGCGCCTGGCCAGCGCCGTCCACGCCCATCACGCCGCTTCGACCGCCTTCCGGGCTGGGCCGGAGCATCCGCAGCCACCGGCTCCGGCCTTCCTGGCCTCGGCGTCCTGCATGCAACAGGCCGTTTCCTGGGCAGGGGCGGGGCCGCCACAGCAGGCGATCTCGTCCACGGCCAGGTTGCTGCTGCAAACGCCGGTCTGCGGCAGGTCCAGCTCCACCTGTCGCGATGCCTCGATGTCGCCTGCCAGGAACGCGGCCACGGAGCGCACCTGCTCGTATCCGGTCGCCAGCAGGAAGGTGGGCGCCCGGCCGTAACTCTTCATGCCGACGATGAACAGGCCCGGCTCCGGCTGCTGAAGCTCGGCGGCGCCATGCGGCCGGACGGTGCCGCAGCTGTGCAGGTTCGGATCGATGAGGGGCGCCAGGATCCGCGGGCAGTCGAGCGCAGGGTCCAGATCCAGGCGGACCTCGCCCAGCATGGCAAGGTCCGGACGGAACCCGGTGGCGACGATCAGCTTGTCCGCCGCGATCGTCAGCCTGCCGGTTCCGCCTGCGCCCGCGATCAGGAGCGTGCCATCCGGGGACCGCGCGATCTCGTCCACCGCGAACGGCCTCACGATGTCCAACGTCCCGCGTGCGGCCAGGTCCCGCACCCGCGTTCCCAGGGCGCCGCGCTCGGGAAGCTGGTAGGCCGCGCCGCCCCCGAGCGCCCGCGTCAGATCCCTGTTCCGGGCGGCCCACACGATGGCGGTCCCGGACACTTGGTCGGCCAGGCGCGCCAGACTGATCAGGTTGCCTAGGGCAGAGTCGCCGGAACCCAGCACCATCGTGCGCCGCCCGGCGTACCGGCCACGGTCGGCGCCGAGCACATCCGGCATCCCATAGCGGATGCGGTCGGCTGCGGCCCGTTCGCCGATCGCCGCAAGGCCGCTTGCGCCCGCGCTCCCCGGATTGCCCCAGGTGCCCGAAGCGTCGATGACGGCGCTGGCGAGCAGGCGACCCTCACGGCCACTCGGATCCTCGAACCGCACCTCGAAAAGCGCTTGGTCGCATCCGGCGTTCCGGACCTTGCCCAGGCCCGCCCTGGTCACGGCGGTGACCCGGGTTCCAAGGCGAAGGCGCGGCGCCAATTCCGGCGTGCTGGCGAGGGGTTCGAGGTAGCGCTTGGCCAGGTCGCGCCCGGTGGGCAGATCCTCGGCGCCGTGCGCCGTCCAGGCGCGGCCGCCAAGTAGCGCAAGGCAAGCCTTCCATGTTGTTACTAGACCACACAACGTTAACGCTTCGGCAATCATCTGCGGCCCGCATCTGTGGGATCTCTCAAGTCTGGTAAACTTGCCAGACCAAACTGAGCTACGTGGGTGATGTCCTGTGAAGTTCTTATGCGCAAGATCAAGTCTATTTACCCAGTTGATTTTACAATATTATAATCTTTCAAAGCTGCAATGACGGAACGAGCCGTCTCGCTTGGGTTTGAGCTCAGGTCTACGTTGTCAACACAGTGCTGGAGGCAATCTTTGATCATTTGAGGAAGTTTACGACCCCCTGCCAAAGACATAAAAAGGTACTCAAGTGGTGGAAACTTTGGGTCAACGTAGAACTCCGCATTAGTCCTCCAAATCACAGCAATTTCGAACTCAGGAATCCAGACAAAATCAAGGTATTCCTTCGGCTGAAGTGTTCCTCTATGCACAAAGCAAGCATTTACGTGCGTCCCATTTCTTATAGATTTATTTTGCAAGTTAATTGCATCATCATACACCCTTTTCTCAAATCCTCCTTCTTTGGTATCACAGAAAAATCTGTATATATTTGTATTTCGTTTATACTCAGTTAAAAACTGAAGTTGGGCAGCAAGTCTTTTCCGATATGTTTCACTGAGCCATAAATTTGGATTGCAGAAATGCGTTGCAAACACATCAATCTTCTCATCCCTCCCGGTTTTGGGAAGGTATGCTGTAAGGGCCTGCCATAACAAGAGATCTGACTCTACCAAAGCATCATCGTCCAGAATTGAGACTCCGACGTGATCCTCCAAAACCATTTTCGCCTCTAGAGAATGTCTAGCATCAAGCAGTGGTTTGAGGGTATTCCCAGCGCGATCTATCATCTTAAATACGAAATCTGTAAACGGCGATACCGTATTTCCTAG
>CAXSHI010000035.1:0-29742 GCA_964236755.1 uncultured Acetobacteraceae bacterium | reverse complement strand
CTGGTGGTTGCCGCGGCGCGAGCCATAGCTGTTGAAGTCGCGCTGCATCACCTGGCGCTCGCCGAGGTACTCGCCCGCCGGCGAGGCCTTCTTGATGTTGCCGGCGGGGCTGATGTGGTCCGTCGTGATGTTGTCGCCGAACATCGCGAGCACGCGGGCGCCCACGATGTCCGTGACCGGCGCGGGGGTCATGGTGATGCCGTCGAAGTACGGCGGGTTCTGCACGTAGGTGGAGCCGCCGTTCCAATGGTAGGTTTGGCTGCTGGCATCGACTTCGATGGACTGCCACTCCTTGGTGCCCTGGAAGATCTCGCCGTAGCGCCGGATGAACTGCTCCCGCGACAGGCTGGCGCGCACCGTCTCCAGGATTTCCTGGTTGGTCGGCCACACGTCCTTAAGGTACACCGGCTGTCCGTCGCTGCCAGTGCCGAGCGGCGCCGTGGTGATGTCCTGGTTCATGGTGCCCAGCAGCGCGTAGGCCACGACCAAAGGCGGACTTGCGAGGTAGTTGGCCCGCACGTTCGGATGCACCCGGCCCTCGAAGTTCCGGTTGCCCGACAGCACGGAGACCGCCACCAGCTTGTTCGCCTCGATTGCATCCGCGACCGCCTCGTCAAGCGGGCCGGAGTTGCCGATGCAGGTCGTGCAGCCGTAGCCGACGAGCTGGAAGCCCATCGCATCCAGGTCCTCGGTCAGCCCGGCCTTGTCCAGGTACTCCGTCACCACCTGGCTGCCCGGCGCCAGCGAGGTCTTCACCCAGGGCTTCGGGCTGAGGCCCTTGGCCAGGGCGTTGCGCGCCAGCAGCCCGGCGGCCACCATGACGTAGGGGTTGCTGGTGTTGGTGCAGCTCGTGATGGCTGCGATCACGATGTCGCCGTGGGTGATCTCGTAGTTCTTGCCAGCCACCTTGACCCGCTTGTCGGCGTCGATGGCGGGGATGCCCAGGCCCTTCGTCAGATCGGAGCGGAACGCCGCGGAGGCATCCTTCAGCAGCACCCGGTCCTGCGGGCGCTTCGGCCCCGCGATGCTCGGCAGCACCGTGGACAGGTCCAGCTCGACGACATCGGTGTAAACCGCGTCGGGCGTGCCGGCCTCGACCCACAGGCCCTGCGCCTTGGCGTAGGCTTCGACCAGCGCGATGCGGCTCTCGTCGCGGCCGGTCAGGCGCAGGTAGCGCAGGGTCACGGCGTCGATCGGGAAGATGCCGCAGGTCGCGCCGTACTCGGGCGCCATGTTGGCGATGGTCAGTCGCGTGCTGACCGACAGGTCCGCCAGCCCCGGCCCGAAGAACTCGACGAACTTGCCGACCACGCCCTTCTTGCGCAGCATCTGCGTCACTTGCAGCGCAAGGTCCGTGGCGGTGCTGCCCTCGGGCAGCGCGCCCGTCAGGCGGAAGCCGATCACGTCGGGGATCAGCATGGCGATGGGCTGGCCGAGCAGCGCCGCCTCCGCCTCGATGCCGCCGACGCCCCAGCCCAGCACGCCGATGCCGTTGGCCATGGTGGTGTGGCTGTCGGTGCCGAACAGGGTGTCGGGGTAGGCGACCGTCTTGCCGTCCACGTCGGCGGTCCAAACGGTCTGCGCCAGGAACTCGCAGTTGACCTGGTGGCAGATGCCGGCGCCGGGCGGCACGACGCGGAAGTTCTGGAACGCGGTCTGGCCCCAGCGCAGGAAGCTGTAGCGCTCGCCGTTGCGGCTGAACTCGGCGTCCATGTTCTTGTGCAGGCTGTCGGTGGTGCCGCTGTAATCGACCATGACGGAATGGTCGATCACCAGGTCCACCTGGATCAGCGGGTTCACCTGGCCGGGCTGGCCGCCGAGCTTGATGATGCCGTCGCGCATGGCGGCGAGGTCCACGACGCCGGGCACGCCGGTGAAGTCCTGCATCAGTATGCGCGCCGGGCGGAACGGCACCTCCCGCGTGCTGCTGCCGTTGCGTGCCCATTCGGCGATGGCGCGGGCGTCACCGACGGTGTAGCTGGCGCCGTTCTCGAAGCGCAGCACGTTCTCCAGCAGGATCTTGAGGCTGACCGGCAGCCGGCCGGTCGGCTCGCCCAGCGCCTTCGCGGCCTCTGGCACGGAGTAGTATTCGTAATCCCGGCCGCCGGCCGTCAGGGTGCGGCGGGTTTTCAGGCTGTCTTGCCCGATCATCTTCATGGCAGTGTGCCTCTTCCTTTAGATCGCGCGCCGGCTGGAAGCGAGGCGGGCGGCTGCATCGAATTACCATGGCCATAAACCATATTGGGAGGGCTGGCGTCCACAGACCGGCCCGACCTACAGAGGTGGCATGCAGATTCCAAGCCATGCGGGCCTGACGGTTGCCGGCGTCTCGGCGTTCCGCGGAGAGCGGCTGGTGCTGCGCGACCTGTCGTTCCAGGTTCCGGACGGCGGCGCGCTGCTGCTTCTGGGCGCCAACGGGTCGGGGAAGAGCACGCTGCTCAGGGTGCTCGCCGGGTTGAAGCGGCCGGACGCCGGGCAGGTGGCCTGGCGCGGCCAGGACGCACGGGAGCAGCCGGTGCCCGCGGCCTATCTCGGCCATCTCGACGCGGTGAAGCCGGGGCTGACGGCCATGGAGAACCTGGCGCTTGCGGCCTGCATTGGGTGCGGCGATGCGGCGCGGGCCTTGGCGGCGCTCGACCTGTCGGCGCTTGCGGACCTGCCCGCGCGGCTGCTGTCGGCCGGGCAGAAGCGGCGGCTGGCGCTGGCGCGGCTGCTGGCGTTGCGGGCCGGGCTTTGGCTGCTGGACGAGCCGACATTGGGGCTGGACGCCGCCTCGGTGGCCCGGCTCGGCGCCTTGATGGCGGCGCACCGGGCGGCGGGCGGCGTGGTCGTGGCCGCGACCCACCTGCCGCTGCCGCTTGGGGACGCCGCGGAACTGCGGCTTTGACGGCGTTGCCATGAAGGTGTTCTGGGCCATGCTGCTGCGAGAACTGCGGCTTTCCGTCCGGCACGGCGCCGACACCTTGGCGGCGGTGCTGTTCTTTGTTCTGGCCGGGGCGCTGTTCCCGCTCGCCATAGGCCCGGCGCCCGAGACGCTGTCCCGCATGGCGCCCGGCATCGTCTGGGTGTGCGCGCTGCTGGCGGCGGTGCTGCCGCTCGACCGGCTGTTCGGCGCGGACTTCGACGACGGGTCGCTTGATCAACTGCTGCTGAGCGGCCTGCCCGCCGGCGCGGTCGCGGCGGTCAAGGCGCTGGCGCACTGGCTGGCGACCGGGGTGCCGCTGCTGCTGGCGGCCGGGCCGCTGGCGGTCATGCTGCAGCTTGACCCGGCCGCGGTGCCGGTGCTGCTAGCCGGGCTGCTGCCGGGCACGCTGGTGCTGTCCTTGTTCGGCACGCTCGGCGCGGCCGTGGTGCTGGGCGCGCGCCGCGGCGGCGTCCTGCTGCCGCTGCTGGTGTTGCCGCTGGCGATGCCAGTGCTGATCTTCGGTGCGGCGGCGACCGAGGCAGCGGCGGCCAGCGAAACGCCGCGCCCGCATCTGCTGCTGCTGCTGGCGGTGCTGGCGGGGGCGCTGCCGTTGTGCCCGCTGGCCGCTGGCGCCGCGCTGCGGGGAGCGGCGGACTAGGCCGGTGATTGAGGTCCGGGCCGGAATCGAACCGGCATTCGAGAACCGGCATTCGAGAATTTGCAGTCTAATGGTTTGTCAGCGCCGAGCGCATGGGCAGGGTTTCCGCCGCTTGATGCGGGCATCGGCGGTGGTGGAGCGCCGGTCTGCTGCGGCGGTTGTGGGCGTCGGTGCCGCCGCGCGGCGGCCTGGCGCCCCAACGTTGCCGTGCCGGCCACGCGCTCGGGCCGGTCGCGACGGACGCTCCACCCGACCCGACGCGCTTCCTGCAGACCCGTCCCACGACGCACACGCCGACCCGCAGCGCCGAGATCGCCGCATCCCACCAGCCCGGCCCCCTTTGGATGCATCCGCCTGCAGCAAAGCCCAAGCCAGGGCCAGCCGGCGTGCCGCCGCCCGCCCCCGCGACATCGTCCGGGCGACGTTATCCGGTCCAACTCGTCCTGCTTCTCCGCGCTCAGCGTCGCCCGACGCCGCTTGGCCCCGGACGTCGCTTGGCCATGGCCGCGCCCGCCGCTCTACAGCACATCAACCACAACGTCAGATCAAGGCCGACAAACCACTAATCCCGCGTCCAGTTCGGCGGCGCTACCGCGCCCACCTGCCCGGTGATGCGGCCGTAGGCCTCCGGGCGCCGGTGCTTGTCGAAGGCGAAGATGGTGGTGCGGCCCAGGGTGCAGCGGTCCAGGTCGCAGTCCGCGGTGATCAGCTCGTCGTCCCAGCTTGTCGCCTGCGCCAGGATCTCGCCCTGTGGGTTCACGATGATGGAGTGGCCGAACAGCTCGCAGCCGTCCTCCACGCCCGCCTTGGCGGTGGCGACGGCGTAGGTGGCGTTCTGGTACGCGCCGGCTTGGATCACGAGGTGGCTGTGGAATACCCGGAGGTGGTGCGCCTCGAAGCCTTGGGCGTCCTGGTTGGTGCTCGGCGTGTTGTAGCCGAGCATCACCAGCTCGACCGATTGCAGGCCCAGCTCACGCCACGCTTCCGGCCAGCGGCGGTCGTTGCAGATCATCAGCCCGGCGTTCACCGGCATGCCGCCCAATGGCGCGCGCACCACGGGGAAGCCCAGGTCGCCGACGTCGAAGTACCGCTTCTCCAGGTGCTGCACCTGGCGCGCCGGGTCGTATTCGGCATGGCCGGGCAGATGGATTTTGCGGTATTTCAGCATGATGTCGCCCGCCGGGCTGACCAGGATGGCGGTGTTGAAATGGCGCCCGTCCGGCGTGCGCTCGGCGTAGCCCAGGTGGAAGGCGATGCCATAGCGCCGCGCCGCCTCGAACAGCGGCGCGGTCTCGTTCGACGGCATGGCGGCCTCGAACCAATGGTCCGCCTCGGCCCGGTCGGCGTGGTAGTGGCGGGGGAAGAAGGTGGTCAGCGCCAGCTCGGGGAACACCACGACCTGCACGCCTCGGGCATGGGCGCGCTCCACGAGCCGCACCATGCGGCCCACGGCGGCGGCGCGGGGTTCGGCGCGCTGGATGGGGCCGAGCTGCGCGGCGGCGACGGTGACGATGTGGGGCATTACTGGGCGGCCTCGTCGAACGCCGGCGGCGGCACGGCGCCGGCCTGCGCGGTGATGGCGCCGTACCATTCGGGGCGGCGGTGGGCGGCGAAGTTGAACATCTTGTCCTTTCCTTGGCGGCACGCATCGAGGTCGCACTCGGCCAGCACCACCTCGTCCCCCAACCCGCTCGCTTCGGCCACGACCACGCCGTTGGGATCGACGATGCAGGAGCCGCCGATCAGGCCCGCCCCGTCCTCCAGCCCGGCCTTGGCGACGGCCACCGCCCAGGTCGCGTTCATGTAGGCATTGGCCTGCACCACCAGCTTGGAATGGAAGGTGCGCAGCGCCGCGTCCTCCGTCGTCCCGCCGTTCGGGTCGTAGGCGGCGGAGTTGTAGCCGCAGCACACCAGCTCGACCCCTTGCAGCCCGAGCATCCGCCAGGCCTCCGGCCAGCGGCGGTCGTTGCAGATCAGCATGCCGAGCACGCCGCCGCCGAGCGACGAGGGCGCGCGCCAGGCGGGGAAGCCACGGTCGCCATAGGCGAAGTAGCGTTTCTCCAGTTGCTGGAACCGGTCGCCGGGCCGCGGCTCGACCGAGCCGGGAAAGTGCATCTTGCGATAGGTGCCGAGCGTGCGGCCGTCGGGCGCGACCAGGATCGCGCTGTTGAACAGCTTGTCCCCGGCGCGCTCGGCGTAGCCGATGCTGAAGCCCACGCCCAGCGCGCCTGCCCGGTCGAACAGCGGCTGCACCGCCGGGTTCGGCATGGCGGGTTCGGTGAATGCGTCCAGTTCCGCTGTCGTCAGCAACCAGCGGGGGAAGAAGCTGGTGAGGGCGAGTTCGGGAAACACCACCAGCCGCGCACCGCCCGCTGCCGCCTGCTCCAGCAGCGCCACGATGCGGGCCATGGTTTGAGCGCGGCTGTCCGCGCGCTGCACCGGACCCATCTGCGCCGCAGCAATGGTGACGGTCCGCGCCATCTCAGCGTGCTCCCCGGGCGACGAACCGGCCGGCGCCGGGTTCGGCCAGCACGGTCTCGCCGTCCCACACCACCCGGCCGCGCAGCAGCGTCGCGGCCACCCGGGCGCGCAGCGGGCGGCCATGGTAGGGCGACCAGCGCAGCTCCGGGCGGTCCTGGATCGAGGCCTCGTCGAAGCTGAAGCGGCCGGGTTCCAGCACCAGCAGGTCCGCGTCCTTGCCGGGCGCGATCGACCCCTTGCGCCCGTCCAGCCCATGGTGCCGCGCCGGACGCTCGGCGCAGTAGGTCGCCATGACGGTGGGCGGCAGGCCGCGCTCCTCCAGCAAGGTGTACATCAGCGGCGCGAAGCTCTGCAGCCCCACCAGCCCGGCGCCGCAGGCGAAGATGTCGGCAAACCCCTTGCGGTCCGCCGGCCAGGGGGCGTGGTCGGTCGAGATGTAGGCGACCTGGCCCGCCAGCAGTGCCGCCCATATCCGCTCCACCTCCGCCGCCGTGCGGAACGGCGGGTTGCACTTGCCGCGTCCGCCGAGGCGCACGAGGTCCGCCTCCGTCATGCAGAGATACTGGATGCACGCCTCCCCCGTGGCCTGCCCGCCCGCGGCGCGGAACGCCTCCGCAATCGTGAAGCCGCGGGCGACGGAGGAGTGGGCGATGTGGACGTGCGCCCCCGTCGCCAGCCCGATCTCGAAGATCTCGTTGTCCGCCAGCGTCTCCGCGAGCGGCGGGCGGGTGCGGCAATGCATGATCGCCTCCGTCCGCCCGGCGGCGCGGGCGTCCGCGGTCAGGCGCTCGACCAGCTCCTGGTCCTCGTTGTGCACGGAGACCGGCAGCCCGGTCCGCGCGATGGCGGCGAACGCCTCGATCATCGTCGGGCGGTCGATGCGGGGAAAGCGCACCGGGTCGTATTCATAGGTCGAAAGCTTGAACGAGCACACGCCGCCCGCCGCCAGCCCTTCGATCGCGCCGACGCCGCCGTGCTTGGCGATGGTCCCGTACAGCGCGACATCGACATGCGCGGTGCGGTTCACCCAGCCGATCTTCTCCGCCAGCACGTCCGCGTCCGTCACCGCGCGGGGCACGTCGTAGGGCATATCGACGCAGGTGGTGACGCCCCCGGCCGCGGCCGAGCGGGTCGCGCCCTCGATGCCGGGCCAGCCGATGGCCGAACTCGTGTGCATGTGCCCATCGACGAGGCCGGGCAGCACCAGCTTGCCGGCGTAGTCCAGCACCGTGGAGGCTGATGGAGCCGTGCCGGCGCCCACGGCGGCGATTCGCTCGCCCGTGATGGCGACCCAGCCGTCTGGGATCACCTTCGACGAGGTGACAACCGTGCCGCGGACCAGGGTGTCGTACATGGATCACCGACCTTCAACCGGCCTCATGCTATCGGGCCGGGCCGGTGCTGTGAACAGGCGCCGCGGTCAGGCGCTACGGCTCCAGCAAGGCGCGGGCCTGGGCCAGCAAGGCGCCCCCGGGCCGCCGCAGCGCCTCCAGCACGGTGAAATGGTCGGCATGGGCCACCGGCAGCAGGGCGCCGGGCCGGTGCTGGGCGGCGCGGAGGGCGTGCAGTGCGCGGCTGTCGGCGACCAGCGCCGGCAGCTCGGCGCTGCCGTAGGCCACGCTCATCGGCTTGTGCGGCGCGGGCAGCCGCAGCGGCGACAGGGTGGCGATCTCCTCGTCTGTGAGCGACAGCTTCTCGTTCAGGTAGGTGTCGCGCAACGGACCCAGCTCGAACACGCCCGAAATGGGCAGGGCCGCAGAAACCGCTGGATGGGCCAGCGCCATGGCGGCGAGGTGCCCGCCTGCGGACCAGCCCGCCACCACGATGCGCCCGGCGACGCCGTGCGCCGCGCCGTGCCGGGCGAGCCAGTCGAGCGCCGCATGGACCTGCCCAACGATCACCGCAAGCGACGCCTCCGGCGCCAGCGTGTAGCCCGGCAGCGCCGCCGACCAGCCGGACGCCAGCGCCCCCTCCATCAGCGCCGCCGCCCCTTCGCGGTCGTTGCGCTGCCAGTAGCCGCCGTGAATGAACACGAGGCAGTCCGACCCAGGCGCGCCGGGAAACAGGTCCCAGGCCTCGCGCTGGGTTGCGCCGTAAGGCAGGTTCAGATGCTGCGGGTGTGCCGCACGGAACGCCGCGGAGTCCGCGCGCAGCGCCTCGATGGTGGCGGGGCCGCCGGGGCAGGCGGCGGTGTTGTTGTAGGCGGCGTCCCGCTCCGCACGGCTCATGCGACCCCAATCGGCTGTGCTCACGGCAATCTCCCCATCCCTGCGCAGCAGCGCCACCGGGGCTGCCGCGCTGGAAACTGCCGCTCAAACCGCGAAGCAGGCAAGGTCCGATGCGCGATGCGTAGGTCGGCGCCCCCGCCGAAGTCCAGCACGTCGAGGCGGCAGCGCGCCCCGGCGCCGATCCACGCAACTCTTGTTGAAACTGACCGATCCCACGAACGGCGAGGACATGCCGCAAGCCTTCAGGGGGGTGGCGCGGTCGCCGCCGGGCGCACGATGGGCTGCTGCGCGAGTGCCGCCAGATCGTGCCGGACCTGGGCGACCGCCCCGCTCCAATCGTTTGGCCGATCCTGCCGGATGATGCGCAGGCTGGGATACCACGGGCTGTCCGTCCGGCCGAGCAGCCAGCGCCAGCAGCCGCGGAAGCGGGACAGCAGCCAGACCGGCTTGCCCATCGTCGCCGCCAGATGCGCCACCGCAGTGTCCACCGCGATCACCAGGTCCAGCCCGGCGACAAGCGCGGCCGTGTCGGCGAAATCCCGCACGCCGTCCATCAGGTCGGTCGCATCGAGCGCCGCAGGCAGCGCCGTCCCGCCGGCCTCATGCCGCTGCAGGCTGTAGAACCGCACCCCAGGCAGCCCGGCCAAGCCCGTCAGCTCCGCAGGCGGCAGCGACCGTTGCCGGTCGTCGGAGAACCCCTTGCTGCCGGCCCAGACGAGGCCGACGCGCAGGGCCGGCGCCGCGGCGCCGGCCGTGTCGTCCCACGGCGCGTGGTCGTCGGCATAGGGCAGGGCCGGCGGGATCGTGTCGAGCGTCGTGCCGAGCAGGCGCGGCAGGCTCAGCAGCGGGCAGACGACATCGAACGGCGGCAAGACGCCGCCGACCGCCACGACTTGGTCCACGCCGGGCACCGCGCGCAGCAGCCGGGCCAATGGCGGCTGCACCGCCAGGATCACCCGTCCCGCCCGGGCCGCCACGAGCGGCGCGTAGCGGACGAACTGCAGCGTGTCGCCCAGGCCCTGCTCGGCGTGCAGCAGGATCGTGCGGCCGGCGATGTCCTCGCCCTCCCACCGCGCGACGGCGTTGAGCCAGGCGGGCTTGCCCTTCAGCAGCAGCCGCCATTCATAGAGATCCCAGGCCTCCGCCGTCAGCTGCCCGAGGGACAGGCGGGTGACGGCCAAGTTGTGCCGGGCCACCGCATGGCCCGGCGACGCGGCAACCGCGTCCTGCCCGGCGCGCACCGCGTCCTCGAACCGGCCGAGGCCTTCAAGCGCGATGGCGCGGTTCACCAGCGCCTCGAAACAAGCGGCGCGCAGGGTCAGCGCATGGTCGGCCACCGCCAAGGCGTCGGCGTAACGGCCGAGCGCGATCAGCACGCAGCTCAGCGTGGTGGCATGGGCGGAGTCGGGCGCCAGGCGGAAGGCGTTGAGGCAGTGGACCAACGCCTGCTCCACGTCGCCGTGGTCGAACAGGGCGTTGCCCAGGGCGGATTGGATCGCGGGATCGCCGGGCTGCAGCTCCGCCGCCAGAAACAGCGCGCCGATGGCCGGCCCGGTGCGGCCCAGCGCCAGCAGCGCCCGGCCGTTCAGCGCGAGGATGCGCGCGTCGCCGGGGTGGCGCTGGCAGGCGGCGGTCAGCAGGACGGCCGCATCCTGCGCATGGCCGGCGTCGAGCAGGGCCTGGCCCTCCGCGACGGCGCTGTCCGCCGGATCGGCATGCAGGCGCGTGGCGCGGTGCAGCGCGAGGCCGCGCCCAAACGGCGCCGGTGCGCCATGCGGGCGGGCATGGGCGCGGCGGGGCTTGCGGTTCGCCGGCATCGTCAAACTCCGTCTGCTGCTGCCGGGCAGTTTGACGGGGAAAGATTAAGGATCGGCGAACGCCGGCGTCAGTCCGCGGTCCAGCCGCCGTCGATCACCACCGAGGTCCCGGTCATCAGCGCCGCCGCGTCGGACGCTAGGAACACGACGGCGCCCATCAGGTCCTCGACCCGGCCCAGCCGCCCGAGCTTGATGCGCGTGAGCACGTCGGCGCGGAAGGCCGGGTCATCGAAGTAGGGCCGGGTCAGCGGGGTCTCGATGAATGTCGGGCAGATCGAGTTCACCCGGATGTTGTGCGGCGCGAGGTCGAGTGCCATCGCCTTGGTCAGCCCCTCGACCGCGTGCTTGCTGGCGCAATAAACGCTGCGCCGCGCGCCGCCGACGCGGCCCATCTGCGACGACATGTGGATGATCGAGCCGCCGCGTCCGGCCTCGACCTGGCGGCGCGCCACCGCCTGCGCCACGAAGAACGCGGCCCGCAGGTTGAGGTCCATGACCGCGTCGAAGTCCTCGACCGTCACGTCCAGGAACCCGGCCGGGCGGTTGGTGCCGGCGTTGTTCACCAGGATATCGACCGGCCCGCAGGCCTTGATGGCCGCGGCGGCGCCCACGGGGTCTTGCACGTCGATCACCCGCGCCTCCGCGCTGCCGCCCTCCGCGCGGAGGGCCGAGGCGACCGCCTCGATCTCGGCCGCGGTCCGGGCGGCGGCGATGACGTGGGCGCCGGCCTGGCCGAGCGCCGCGGCGCAAGCCACTCCCAGCCCGCGCCCGGCGCCCGTCACCAGCGCCCGCTTGCCGTCCAGCCGGAACGACGGGGTGCGCGGCAGCACGGGGGTCAATCCGCCGCCGCCCCGTACGGCACGTTGCCGCCGCCGTAGCGCCGCACGCGGATGTTCGCCTGCTCGCCGTGGCCCACGAACCCCTCCAGCGCGCAGAGCCGCGACGTGACCCGGCCGATGGCGGCCGAGGCCTCGTCGGTCAGCACGCGCTGGTAGGTGCAGGTCTTCAGGAACTTGCCCACCCAGAGGCCGCCGGTGTAGCGCGCGGCGCGCCGGGTCGGCAGGGTGTGGTTGGTGCCGATGGCCTTGTCGCCATACGCCACGTTGGTGCGCGGCCCCAGGAACAGCGCGCCGTAGTTCGTCATGTGCGCCAGGAAGTAGTCGGGGTCGCGCGTCATCACCTGGACGTGCTCGGAGGCGATGCGGTCGGCGACCGCCACCATCTCCGCGTCGCCCCCGACCACGACGACGGCGCCGTGCGTCTCCCAGGCTTGGCGCGCGATGGCGGCGGTGGGCAGGATCTGCAGCAGGCGCTCGACCTGCGCCATCGTGTCGCGGGCCAGGCGCTCCGAGGTGGTGAGTAGGATGGCTGGGCTGTCGGGGCCGTGCTCGGCCTGGCCCAGCAGGTCGGTGGCGCACAGCTCGCCGTCCACGCTGTCATCGGCGATCACCAGGGTCTCGGTCGGCCCGGCGAACAGGTCGATGCCGACCCGGCCGTAGAGTTGCCGCTTCGCCTCCGCCACGTAGGCGTTGCCGGGGCCGACCAGCATATCGACGGGCGCGATGCTCTCGGTGCCCAGCGCCATCGCGCCGACCGCCTGGATGCCGCCGAGGCACAGGATCTCGTCGGCGCCCGCCATGTGCTGCGCGGCGACGATGGCCGGCGCGGGCTTGCCCTGATAGGGCGGCGCGCAGGTGATGACACGGCCCACGCCCGCGACCTTGGCGGTGATGACCGACATATGGGCGGACGCCAGCAGCGGGTACTTGCCGCCGGGCACGTAGCAGCCGGCGGCGCCGACGGGGATGTTCTTGTGGCCGAGCACGACGCCCGGCAGCGTTTCCACCTCGATGTCGCGCAGGGCGTTGCGCTGAGCTTCGGCGAAGTTGCGCACCTGGGCTTGGGCGAAGCGGATGTCGTCCAGGTCGCGCCGGGTAAGCTGCGACAGGCAGGCCTCGATCTCCTGGGATGTCAGGCGGTAGTCGTCGCGGTCCCAGCGGTCGAACTTGACCGAAAGCTCGCGCACCGCCGCGTCGCCGCGGCTGGCGATGTCGGCCAAGGTGCGCTCGACGGTTTGGCGAACCTGGAGGTCCGCCTCCGCCAGGGAAGCAGCCTCCGCGCCGCGTTTCAGCCAATGTTCCATATCCGCTCGCCTGACCGGTTCATGCGGGCGGCATTAGACTACGCGCGGGAGAGTCCGTGAAGTCATGGCATGGCCGGCCGGCGATTGCCGAAGCTGTGCGCCGATGATCGCAGTGGGTTCAATCCGTCCTCTCATGATGTCTTCTGGCTGGCTTGATAGGCGGCGACGGCGAACCTTTGGAGCGTCAGGCCGGCGCCGCCTATTTGGTAACCTTCCAGGTCCGAGTTGCTGAGCAGCCAAGGCGGTGCGCCCTGATTGCTTCCCGCCGCCGCCGATCCCGCTATTTGGTTGGCGGCGATGGCGCCGAGGTGGCGCGGATCGAACTGGAGCGTCGCGACCGGCGCCGCGCTGCTTGCGGTCGTGGCGGCATTCAGGGCGCTTGCAACCGTCTGAGTGGATTGGAAGTGGCCAAGGAGGCTCGCTAGAAGGTTCCCCGCCGTCTGCGGCCCATAAGGCATGCCCACGGTGCTGAGGCTCGGGCGGGCCTGCCCGAAGCCGGTGAAGATGCTGGCGTCCTGGGCCGTGTTGACGAAGTTGGCGTCAGAGCCGGCGGCCCGCGTCAGCAGCGCCCCGAGGGCATTCAGCGAACGGGTGCCGGTGACGCTCGTGGTGATCTGCACGGCCGGGCTGTCGGTGACGTTGGACAGGGTGCCGTTGGCGAGGCGCGTGCCGAGCTGGGCCACGACGACGAGGTCCTGCTGGCTGCCGGCCGGCCCGGCCTTGAAGTGCAGGCGGCTGAACTCGTCGGCGGTGAAGCTGAGCTGTCCGGTCACGTCCTTGTCGCCGAGCAGCAGCTGGCCGCCGTTGAGCGGGGCCGGGTCGCCGCGCAGCGCCACCTTGTAGCCGGCCACCGTGCCGCCGGTCGGCGCCGTCGCGGTGTAGAGGTCGCCGAGCGAGAACAGGTCGCCGTCGGCGGCAGTGAACGTTCCACTGCGGAAGCTGCGGATGTCAACGGTGTCGGTTGGGGTGCCCGAGCTTGACGAAGCCGTCTTGCTCGACGACGAAGAGCTTGAACCGCTGGCCGAACTTGAGGGCGCCGAACCAGAAGGCTGGTAGCCATACGGGAGTTGGCCGTAAAACGGCAGCGGCACGGAAGAAAGCGCCATGAGTTTGTTCACCTTGCGCGCAGACGCCCGCTCTGGCGCGAGGATGTCACGAAGTGGTGTATGTCGGGTTAACCGGCGCCCTATTGCTCCGCGAGCAATCTGCTGTCTGGGCAGGGCATGACGCCGGGGCCGGACCGCAGGACGGAGAGGGGTCGATGATATCAGACGAGTGGCGGGCCGGCCTGGACGGGCGGCTGACGCAGCAGCTCGGTTTCCTGCTGGAGGCCGACCGCCTGAAATCGGTGGTCCGTGGCAACCGCATCGCCGACGGGTCCCGGCGGGAGAACACGGCCGAGCACTCCTGGCACCTCGCCCTGTTCGCCCTGGTGCTGCGGGAATGGGCGGTGGGCGAGGTGGACGCCTGGCGCGTGGTCCGCATGCTGGTGCTGCACGACCTCGTGGAGATCGAGTGCGGCGACACGCCGCTGTATGACGCTGCGGGCGCCGCCACCCAGGCCGAGCGCGAGCGGCTCGCTGCCGACGTGGTCTTCGGCCTGCTGCCGCCGGACCAGGGGCGGGAGCTGCGTGGGCTGTGGGAGGAGTTCGAGGCGGCGGCGACGCCGGATGCGAAGTTCGCCAAGGCGCTCGACCGGCTGCAGCCCATCCTGCTGAACCACGCCGTCGGCGGCGGCACCTGGACGGATCACGCGGTCGATGAGGCCCGCGTGCGCAGGCTCACCCGGCGCATCGCCGAAGGCTCCCCGGCGCTGTGGGACGCGGCGCAGGCGGTGTTCGCGGACGCCGTCGCCAAAGGCTGGCTGCGGCCGGCCCTTAAGGAGGACTTCTAGGAGGGCGGCTCCGGTCCAAGATATCGCGCCAGCCCGGCCGCGAGGTGGTCGAACAGGGCGCGGATGCGGCGCGTCGCCCGCAGGTCCTCGTGCATGACCAGCCAGATGCCGATGCGGGCCAACACGAGGCCGGGCAGCACCGGCAGCAGCTCCGGGCTGCGCCGACCGACCCCGTCTTGGCAGTAGCCGATGCCGTACCCGGCACGCAACGCCGCGAGCAGGCCCAGGTCGCTGCCGCATTGGAAGCCGAAGCGCAGGTCCAGCCCGAGGGTGGGCCGCACCTGCTCCGCATGCTCGTCGCGCCCGATCAGCGTGTGCAGCGCAAGCTCCGCGGGCGTCGCGGGCAGACCGTGCCTCCTGGCGTAGTCGCGATGGGCGAACAGGGAGACCGGAGCCTCGCCAATCCGGCGCGTCACCAGGGCGGCCTGCGTCGGCAGGACGTTGCGCACCGCGAGATCGGCGTCGCGCCGCAGCAGGTCCTCGGTGCGGTTGCTCAGGGACAGCTCGATATCGACCGCCGGATGCGCCGCACGGAACCGGGCCAGCATGGGCGGCAGCACGGCGCCGCCGATGAACTCGCTCGCCGCCAGCCGCACGGCGCCGCGCAACTCGCCCTTGGGGCCGGAGGCCGCGCGCAGCAGGGCGGCCGCGGCGGTCGCCATGGCCTCGGCTTGCGGGGCCATGGCGAGCGCCTGCTCCGTCGGGCGCAGGCCCTCGGTCGAGCGGGTGAACAGGGTGGTGCCGAGCGCCGCCTCCAAGGCCTGGACCTGCCGCCCGAGCGTCGGCTGCGTCAGGCGCAGCTCCCGCGCTGCAGCCGACAAGCTGCCGGCGCGCAGCACGGCCAGGAACGCCCGCCAAAGGTGCCAGTCCGGTTCGGCCATGCGTTTCGGTATAGCGGCTGATCGCCGATCCTCAATGGGCGTTGATCGGCAGCATGGCCATCTTGGACTCATCGGAACAGGAGACAGGGCAATGAGCGACGCGAGGCGGGCGCTGGTGATTGGCGCGACGGGCGGGGTGGGCGGGGAGGTCGCGGCGGCGCTGCTGCGGCACGGCTGGCAGGTGCGCGGCCTGGCGCGCGACCCGGCGCGGGCGCGGCAGTCCGGTCCGGCCGGGGTCGAGTGGGTGGCCGGCGACGCCATGACAGAAACCGATGTCGCCGCCGCGGCGCAAGGCGTGGGCGTGGTGTTCCACGGGGCCAACCCGCCGGGCTACCGCGATTGGCGCGGCCTCGCGATCCCCATGCTCCGCCACGCCATCGCCGCGGCCGAGGCCGTGGGCGCGCGGCTGATCTACCCCGGCAACGTCTATGTCTATGGCCCGGACGCCGAGGCGGTGGTGGCGGAGGACGCGCCGCAGCATCCTCGCACCCGCAAAGGACGCATCCGTGTCGAGATGGAGGACATGCTGCACGCCGCCGCCGCCCGGGGATTGCGCACGCTGGTGGTGCGCGCGGGCGACTTCTTCGGGCCGCGGGCGCCGAGTTCCTGGGTCAGCACCCTGCTGCTCGGCGGGGGCAAGCCGCTGCGCCGGGTGGTCACGCCGGAGCGGCCGGAGGTCGGCCATACCTGGGCCTACCTGCCGGACCTTGCGGAAACTGTGGCGCTGCTGGCGGATCGCGAGGCGACGCTGCCGGCCGAGGCGCGGCTGCACTTCGGCGGCCATCACCTGCAAGGGCGCGGCATGGCGGAGGCGGTGCGTCGGGTATCCGGCGGCGTGCTGCCGATCCGCCCGTTCCGCTGGCTGCCGGTCTATCTCGGCGCGCCCTTCGTCACCTTCCTGCGCGAGGTGATCGAGATGCGCTACCTGTGGCAGGTGCCGCTCCGCCTGGACAACGCGCGCCTGGCCGCGCTCCTCGGCCAGGAGCCGCACACCCCGCTGGACGCGGCCGTGCGCGCCAGCCGCGACGCCCTCATGGCCGCTGCACCCTTGCGCTGACCGGCTGCGGGGCGATGTCGGCATGGGAGCCATGCCGGGAACTCCCGCCGCCGCCGGGTCGTCCCGGGGTATGGTCTTTCAAACGCATCGCAGGGCAGCATGAGCCAGACTTCGACCGATCCGAGCGCGCTGGCCGCAGCGCCGGCCATCCCGCGCGCCAACCTGGCGGCCGGAATCCTGCTGGCGATCAGCCTATCGCACCTGCTGAACGACCTCATGCAGTCGCTGGTGCCGGCGGTATACCCCATCCTGAAGGCGAAGTTCGCGCTCGACTTCGGCCAGGTCGGCTTGATCTCGCTGACGTTCTATCTGACGGCGTCGCTGCTGCAGCCGGTGGTCGGCGTGGTCACCGACCGGCGCCCGATGCCGTTCTCGCTGGCGGCGGGCATGGGATCGACGCTGGCCGGCCTGCTGCTGCTGTCGGTGGCGGGCAGCTTCGGGACCATCCTGCTGGCGGCGGGGCTGATCGGCCTCGGTTCCGCGGTGTTCCACCCGGAGTCCTCCCGCGTCGCCCGCATGGCGTCGGGCGGGCGGCACGGCCTGGCGCAATCGGTGTTCCAGGTGGGCGGCAACGCCGGCTCGGCCATCGGGCCGCTGCTGGCCGCCTTCGTGGTGGTGCGGCGTGGCCAATCGAGCATCGCCTGGTTCTCGCTCGTGGCGCTGCTGGCGATGGCGCTGCTGGCGATGGTCGGGCGCTGGTACCGCCGCCGGGCCGCCGAGCGCCGCCGGGCGCCGGAAGCGGCCCCGGCGGCGTCGGCGCTGCCCCGGGCGCGGGTGGTCGCCTCGGTGGCGATCCTGCTTCTGCTGATCTTCTCCAAGTACTTCTACATGGCCAGCCTGAGCACGTACTACACCTTCTACCTTATCGACCGCTTCGGCGTGCCGGTCGATACGGCGCAGTTCCTGCTGTTCGTGTTCCTGGGGTCCGTCGCGGTCGGCACCGTGGTGGGCGGGCCGCTCGGCGACCGGTTCGGCCGCAAGCGGGTGATCTGGGTGTCCATCCTCGGCGTGCTGCCGTTCACGGTGGCGCTGCCGCATGCGAACCTGCTGTGGACCACGATCCTGACCGTGCCCATCGGGCTTGTCCTGGCGAGCGCCTTCTCGGCCATCCTGGTTTATGCGCAGGACCTGCTGCCCGGGCGCGTGGGGCTGGTCGGCGGCCTGTTCTTCGGCTTCGCCTTCGGCATGGGCGGGCTTGGGGCGGCCGTGCTGGGGCAACTGGCAGACGCGACCAGCATCGAGCATGTCTATGCATTGTGCGCCTATCTGCCCGCCATCGGGCTGCTGACCGCCTTCTTGCCCGACACGAGGCGGCTGACCGTGCGGGCGCAGGCTGCCGGCTGATCTCGGAGCAGGCACCGCTTCCGATCGGGTAAATACATCAGGAGCCGATCAACATGGTCGCGGAGTCGCCGGTTCTAGGCAATCCGCTGTATGCTCGGGACGTCATGCACCTCGTCGAACCGCTCGCCTGCCAGCGCCACATGTTCGAGCTGCCGGATGATGTCAGCTACCTGGACGCAGCCGCCTGGGCGCCGCTGCCCCGCCCGGTGCGCGCCGCAGGCGAGGCCGGCATCCTGGCGAAGGCCCGGCCCTGGGCGCACTCGCGCGACGACGACGCGGCCTGGGCGGAGCGGGCGCGGGCGGCGGCCGCCGGGCTGATCGGCGCCGCGGCGGACGACATCGCCATCGTCGGCTCGGTGAGCCACGCCATTGCCACCGCGGCGCGCAACCTTTCGCTGGCGCCGGGCGGGCGCATCCTGCGCGTGGCCGACGAGTTCCCGTCCCAATGCCATGCTTGGGACCGGCTGGCCGCCGAGCGTGGCCTGTCAGTGGAGGCGGTGGCCCGGCCCCCGGATGAGGACTGGACCGCGGCGCTGCTGAAGGCGATCGCCCGGCCGGGTGCGCCGCCGCTGGCCGTCGCGACGCTCACGCCGCTGCACTGGTCCGACGGCGCGATCATCGACCTGGAGCGCTTGGCCCCGGCAGTCCATGCCGCCGGCGCCGCGCTGGTGGTGGACGCGACGCAGGCCGTGGGCGCGGTGCCGCTCGACGTGTCCCGGCTGCGGCCCGACTTCCTGGCGTTCCCGACTTACAAATGGACGCTCGGCCCGTATGGCCTCGCCTTCCTCTACGCCGCGCCGCACCGGCAGCATGGCGCGCCCTTGGAGGAGAATGCCGGCAATCAGCCTCCGGCCGCCGGCGCCCGGCGCTACGACAAGGGCGAGTGCCATGACGGCGTGGCGCTGCCTATGGCCGCCACGGGGATGGAGTTGGTGGCCGGATGGGGCGTGCCGGCGGTGGCGGCGCGGCTGCGGGCGCTGACCGACTTGCTGGCGGAGGGCGCCGCTTCCATGGGCCTGCCCGTTGCGCCGCGCGCGCTGCGATCCCCCCACATCCTCGGCCTGCGCGTGCCCGGCGGACTGCCGGCCGGCCTGGTCGGGCGGCTGCGCGAACGCCGCGTCTTCGTCAGCGACCGCCTGGGCGGGCTGCGGCTCAGCCCGCATGTCTGGGCGGACGAGGCCGACGTGGCGCGCTGCCTGGCGGCGTTGCGGGCCGCCTTGTGCTAGCATACCGACCGTATGGCGGGCGCAGCATGGCGATGCCAAGTGCCGGCCTGCGGATTGAGGTGCGACCGTGATGAGGAACCTGCCATGACCATCACGCCGGAAGCCGGCACGCTCGATGGGCTGGAGGCGATCTGCCGGCAGCGCGGCGGGCGGATGACGCGCCAGCGCCGGGCCGTGCTGGGCAAGCTGGTGGAAGGCCGGCGGCCGCTTTCCGCTTACGAGCTGCGCGACCTGCTGCGGCCAGAGGATGCATCCGTCACCCCCGCCAGCGTCTATCGCTGCCTCGACTTCCTGGTTGAGCACGGCTTGGTGCACCGGCTGGAGACGACCCGGTCCTTCATCGCCTGCGACCATCCGGAGCACCCCCATGCCGTCCAGTTCTTGATCTGCCGGCAGTGCGGCGCCGTCGTCGAGGCGGAAGACAAGCGCATGGCCGCGGCGACAGAAAGCCTTGGCCACCGGCTCGGCTTCGCGCTCGACCAGCGGACGGTCGAGCTGACGGGCGTTTGCGGCGTGTGCAAGACCGGGGGCGGCGCCGCTGCCTTGGGCGTATGATGTCTTGGGCGCCTGATGCCCGCCGCCCTTCGCTGGACGTGTCAGGTGGCTTGTCTGTCCAAACGCTGTCCCGGGGCGACGATGGCCGAGCTTGCTGACGATTTGATACAACGTATCATCCCGTGCGATGGAGGCGGGCCATTTAGAGGCGCCCGCATGCTCGATGCCGCCCGGTCCGACCGCCGATCCCGCATGGGTCTCCTTCTCGCGGGGCGGCCGGCCCGCGTCGTGCGCGGTACCTTTGCCATGGCGCCCTGGCTGGCGACCTGGCTGACGACAGGGGCCGCCCGGGCGCAGGATGCGCTACCGGCCGCCTCGGTGCGGGCCGTGACGCTGCCGCAGGACCTCTCGTTCTACGGCATGATCGCCAGCGCGGACTGGGTGGTGAAGGCCGTCATCGCCGGCCTGGCGTTCGCCTCGATCCTGACCTGGACGGTGGCGCTGGCCAAGGGGCTGGAGCTGTTCACTGCCCGCCGCCGCACCCGGGCCGGGCTTGCGGCCCTCCACGCCGCCGGCAGCCTGGAGGAGGCGGGGCGGCGGCTCGGCGCGGCCCGCGGCCCGTGCGGCGCCCTGGTCCATGCCGCCCAGGCGGAGGTCGCGGCCTCGGCGGACGCGACCTGCAAGGAGGGCGTGAAGGAGCGCACGGCCTGGCGGTTGGAGCGGCTGGTCGCGGGCGCCGGGCGCGCGATGGGGCGGGGCACCGGCGTGCTGGCCACCATCGGCGCGACGGCGCCCTTCGTGGGGCTGTTCGGCACGGTCTGGGGCATCATGAACGCTTTCATCGGGATTTCCCGCGCGCAGACCACGAACCTGGCCGTCGTCGCGCCCGGCATCGCCGAGGCGCTGCTCGCGACCGCCGTGGGCCTCGTGGCCGCCATCCCCGCCGTCGTGATCTACAACGTGTTCGTTCGCGCCACCGCCGGGCACAAGGCCCGGCTCGCGGACGCGGTCGCGGAGACGATGCGCCTGCTGTCGCGCGACCTGGACCGCGGCCCGCCAGGGCGGCTGCGCGCGGTGGGGGACTAGCCGTGGCCATCAAGCTGGGCGGGGACGACGACGAGCTGGCCGAGGCGCACGAGATCAACGTGACGCCGTTCATCGACGTGATGCTGGTGCTGCTGATCATCTTCATGGTGGCGGCGCCGCTCGCGACGGTGGATGTGCGGGTGGAGCTGCCGGCCTCGACGGCGCAGCCGCAGCCGCGGCCGGACAAGCCGGCCTACCTGACCGTCGCGGCCGACCTCGGGCTGGCCCTGGGCGATGCGCCGGTGCCGCGCGGGGCGCTCGGGGCGGCGCTCGACGCCGCGACCGGGGGGGACCGGGAGCAGCGCGTGTTCCTGCGCGCCGACAAGGGCGTGCCGTATGGCGAGGTCATGGCGGTTCTGAACCTGCTGCGCAAGGCGGGCTACCTAAGGATCGCGCTCGTCGGCCTGGACGCGAGCCAAGCGGGTCCGTGACCGTGGCGCGTGCTTCGTGGGCCGAGGCCGGGACGGCCCTGCGCTGGGGCGCGTGCCTGGCGCTTGTGCTGGGCCTGCACGCCGGCGCGGCCCTGGTGCTGCTGCGCCGCGCTCCGTTTCCGGAGACGCCGATCCCGGCGCCCGACGCCGTCATGCTGGAGCTTGCGCCCGCCGCGGCCCCGGCGCCTGCGCAGGAAGCGCCGCCGCAGCCTCCGGCCCCGCCGCCCGATCCCGCGCCGGACCTGGAGCCGAAGCCGGATCCTGAGCCATCGCCGGAGCAGCCTCTTCCTGTTGCGCCTTCTCCGGTAGAGCCGCCACCTCGGCTCGATCCGGCGCCTCAGGCCGTGCCGCCGGCGCCGCGCCCCGCCGTGGTCCTGCCGGAGCCGCCGCCTGCACCGAAGCGGCCGGCGCCGCGGCTCGCAGCCCGGCCACAGCCACCGCGTCCCGCGCAGGCCAGTCCGTCCCAGCAGGCTTCGGAGGCGCCGGCGCCGGCCGCCCCGGCAACCGCACCTTCTCCAGCCGTCTCCGCGCCGCCGCCGTCCAGCGCGCTGCCGGGGTGGAAAAGCGAGCTGGCCGGCCGCTTGCAGCGCGCCAAGCGCTACCCGGACGCGGCGCGCGCGCGCGAGGAGCAAGGCGCCGCCGCCGTGACCTTCACCATCGACCGGGGCGGGCACGTGCTTTCTGCAAGCCTCGTCCGCAGTTCCGGCTCCCAATCCCTCGACGAGGAAGCGGTGGCGCTGGTTCGCCGGGCCGATCCGTTGCCCCCGGTGCCGGCCGAGCTGGCGGGCAGCACGCTCACCTTGACCGTTCCCGTGACCTTTTCCTTGCGTTGACGATGGGCGGCGAACTTGCATCCTTGGGGCATGCCCGGGCGCCTTCGCCCTCCATCGCACCGAGGCCAGGTCGGTCCTGGCGCGCCGGATGGCAGGTGCTGGCCCCATTTGCACGGCACGAGGTCCGGGCATAAAATCAACGGCGTTGGCATGGACCTCCCCGTCATGGCAGGGGTGCCACGATGCAGCGATCCAGGGCCGGCGGTTGCCTCGGCGGCCTCTGGGCCACGCCGCAGGAACGGCCCGCAACGACGGACAGACCAGAGCAGGCGGTTGGCATTAGACTTCCTTCATCAGAGATACCCCGATGACCCCTCCAAAGCCACTGACGCAGCGCGAGAGGATCGCACGTATGATCCGCACCACCCGGCTGCAATCCGCAGAGCAGTCGAAGTTCAAGAAGTCGAAGATCAACAAGATAAAGATCCTGTTCAGCCCGTTCGCCCCGGCCGACGACCACGACCTCGCGCTGGCTGACCTGGTTATCAAAGATTTGATGAACGGCAGGAACTCGGCGGGGTGACGCCGGCCAGGGCATCTGGCGCCAGGCTGGGCAGCGTGCGCGGGTTCCCGCGTCCTGGGCAGCCGGCGGCTCCCGCCTGAAACCTGCTCCTGCGAGGGCAGGCGGTGGATTGGTGGTCCCGGCCGGACCGCCTATATCGGAAGGGGGCTTGGCTCCCCCGCTGCCTCTGGCGGGCGATGCCGGGTTCGGTCCCGGCTGTCCGCACCCTGCTTCCCTACCGCAAGGATGCCCCATGTCCAACGACTCCATCGGCGCGCCCATCCATGCCTACCCGACAGCGACCCCGGCGCAGCGCCTGATCCACGCCGCCGAAGTCCTGTCGGACTTCCAATCAGGCACCCGGATCGCGTCTGCCGCCCGGACCGTCGAGAACGTGCCGGAGCAGGACAAGGCATGGGCCGCCGCGATGGGCCAGGCCCAGCAGGCGAAGGCCACGAGGCCCGCGCATCCGGACGAGGAGATCGAAGCGAGCCTGCATGCCGGAGAGGTGGCGGGGGCAGTGAAGGGCTGAGATCAACGGCGCGCCTCGGCCGTCGGCGCAGCCGAGGCTCAGGGCGACGTGCGGGCGATGCGCCAGACGGTGCCGTTCGCATCCTCGCTGACCAGCAGCGAGCCGTCCTGGGCCACCGTCACGCCGACCGGGCGGCCCCAGGCCCTGTCCTGCCCGGTGATGAACCCCGTGGCGAAGTCCTCGTACTCGCCGGTTGGCTTGCCGCCCTGCAACCGGACGCGCACCACCTTGTAGCCGGTCGCCGCGGACCGGTTCCATGAGCCGTGCAGCGCCACGAACAGGTCGCCCCGGTACTCCGCCCAGGCGCCGTCCGCGGGATAAACCGTGAGGCTCAGCGGCGCGGAGTGCGGCTGGATCAGCACGTCGGGCACCGTGACGCGCGCCGCAAGCTCGGGATGCTTGCCGGCATGGCGCGGGTCCGGATGGGCACCGATGTAGAACCAGGGCCAGCCGTAGAACGCCGCCGGCTGCACCCGCGTCACGTAGTCGGGCGGCAGGTTGTCGCCCAGGCCGTCGCGCTCGTTCACCGCGCACCACAACGTGCCGTCCGGCTGCATCGCGAGGCCGACGCAGTTGCGGATGCCGGTCGCGAACGGCCGGCCGCCATGGCCCTCCGGGTCGTATTCCCGCACCTCCGCCCGGCCCTCCTCGCCCTGGTCGGACACGTTCGACGCCGAGCCGACCGAGACGAACATGCGCCGCCCGTCCGGGCTGAACGCCACGTCGCGCGTCGAGTGCCCGCCGGCCGGGATGCCGTCCACCACCACCTGCGCGGGACCTGTGGCGCGCAGCGCGCCCGGCACGTAGGGATAGCGCACGACCCGCTCGGTTTCCGCCACATAAACGAAGCGCGGGGCGGGGCCGGGCGGCCAGAAGGCAATGCCGAACGGCGACGACAGGTCGTCCGCGAACACCGACGCCTCCTTGCCGCGCAGCACGCGGACCCGGCCGCCGCCGGTCTCCGCCAGGAACACGTCGCCGTTCGGCGCGGTCCGCAGGGTGCGCGGCCCCTCCAGGCCGGAGAGCAGCAGCGTCGCCTCGAAGCCGGCCGGAACGCGCGGCACGGCGCCGGGAGGCCGGGGCACCACGCCCGGCGAATGCACGGCCGAGCGGGTCTCGAACGGCTTCGGCAGCATGTCCGACTCGATGCGGTGGCGCTCCCCGGGCACATCCGTCGTCGCGTCGCCCGCCGCGCCGCACACGACGAGGGCGAGGAGCAGCACACTGTATCGCATTGGTTTCTCCGGAGGATCGCGGCACCCTGCACCTGGGAGCGGCAGGGGCGGAAAGCTAGTCCTGGACTTGGCGGCGGCGCCTGCCGCATGAGGGGCGCGGCCTTCGCCGAAGGTGCCCCAGCCATGGAGCCGGACCATGCCCGCACTCGACCACCCGTCCGCCGCGAGCCTGCCTGCGCCGCCGGACGCGCTCACGCCGATCGCGACGTTCATCTGGGAGCAGAAGTACCGGCTCCGGCAGGCGGACGGCACGCCGGTGGACCGGGAGATCGCGGACACCTGGCGCCGGGTGGCGAACGCGCTCGCGCAGCCGGAGGCCGACCCGGCGCTGTGGGAGGCGCGCTTCCTGGGGGCGATGGCCGATTTCCGCTTCATCCCCGCCGGCCGCATCGTCGCGGGTGCCGGCAGCGGGCGCCGGGTCACGCTGTTCAACTGCTTCGTCATGGGGGGCATCGAGGACGACCTCGGCGACATCTTCGCCAACCTGCGGGAGGCCGCGCTGACGATGCAGCAGGGCGGCGGCATCGGCTACGACTTCTCGACGCTGCGGCCCAAGGGCGCCCTGGTGCGCGGGGTGGGCGCTGACGCCTCCGGGCCGCTGTCGTTCATGGACGTGTGGGACGCGATGTGCCGCACGATCATGTCGGCGGGGTCGCGCCGCGGCGCGATGATGGCGACGCTGCGCTGCGACCACCCGGACATCGAGGCCTTCATCGACGCGAAGCGCGAGCCGGGGCGGCTGCGCAGCTTCAACCTGTCGGTGCTGATCACCGACGCCTTCATGGCAGCGGTGGAGGCCGATCTCGACTGGGACCTGAGCTTCGAGGGCCAGGTGTTCCGCACGGTCAAGGCGCGGGCGCTGTGGGACCGCATCATGCGGGCGACCTTCGCCTACGCCGAACCCGGCGTCCTGTTCATCGACCGCATCAACGCCCGCAACAACCTGGCGTATTGCGAGACCATCCACTCCACCAACCCGTGCTCCGAGCAGCCGCTGCCGCCGTACGGGGCGTGCCTGCTGGGATCGGTGAACCTGAGCCGCCTGGTGCTCGACCCGTTCACCCCTTCGGCGCGGCTGGACGAGGCGGCGCTCGACGAGCTGGTGGCGACCGCGGTGCGGATGCTGGACAACACCATCGACGTGTCCGGCTTCCCGCTGCCGGAGCAGCGGCAGGAGGCCCATGCCAAGCGGCGGATCGGCCTCGGCGTCACTGGCCTCGCGGACGCGCTCATCATGTGCCGGGCGACCTACGGCTCGGATGAGGCGGTGCGGCTGGCGGACCGCTGGACCGCGCGGATCAACCGGGCGGCGTACTTGGCCTCGGCGGCGCTGGCGGCGGAGAAGGGCGCGTTCCCGCTGTATGATCGCGACGCCTACCTGGCCGGGGAAACGGTGCGGGGCCTGGACGCCGACGTGCGGGCGGCCATTGCCGAGCACGGCATCCGCAACGCGCTGCTGACCTCCATCGCGCCCACCGGCACCATCTCGCTCTGGGCGGACAACGTGTCGAGCGGGATCGAGCCGATCTTCGCGCTGGCCTACACGCGCCGGGTGAAGAACCCGGACGGCAGCCTCCGGGAAGAGGAGGTGTCGGACCACGCCGTGCGCCGCTACCGCGCGCTGTTCGGGGAGGACGCGCCGCTGCCGGAGTACTTCGTGACGGCGCAGACGCTGGCGCCGCGCGACCACGTGCGGATGCAGGCGGCGGTGCAGCGCCATGTGGACAGCGCGATCTCCAAGACGGTGAACTGCCCGGAGGACATCGGCTTCGAGGCGTTCAAGGACATCTACCTCGACGCCTACGCCAATGGCTGCAAGGGCTGCACGACCTACCGCCCGAACGCGATCACCGGGTCGGTGCTGGAAGTGACGCCGGCGGCGGTCCCGGCGCCGGCGGCGCCGGTTCTGGGCTTATCGCCGGAGCCGCTGCACCGGGAGGAGAAGCTGACCGGCGCCACCTACAAGCTGCGCTGGGCGGACAGCGAGCACGCGCTGTACGTCACGATCAACGACATCGAGCAGGACGGGCACCGCCGGCCGTTCGAGATCTTCATCAATTCCAAGAACATGGACCACTACGCCTGGGTGGTCGCGCTGACGCGGATGATCAGCGCCGTGTTCCGCCGGGGCGGCGACGTGGCGTTCGTGGCCGACGAACTGAAGGCGGTGTTCGACCCACGCGGCGGGCACTGGCAGAACGGCCGCTACGTGCCGTCGCTGATCGCGGCCATCGGCGGCATCCTGGAACGGCACATGGCCGAGACCGGCTTCCTGCCGGCCTTATCGGGGGAGGGGGCGCCGGAACCGTCGCTGGTCCCCGCAGCAGGACGCCCGCTCGGCGCGCTCTGCCCGAAATGCAGCCAGCCCGGCCTGGTCCGGGAGGCCGGGTGCCTGAGCTGCCGCCATTGCGGCTGGTCGAAATGCGAGTGAGCGCCAGGACAACGCGGATCGCGCCGCGGATCAGGCGCGGAGTGCGGCGGCCAATCCGATCTTGCCCTGCCACACGTCCGCCAGCATCGGCAGCCGGGCGATCCTCGACCACCGCAGGACCCGGCCGACCGGCGTGATGCCGCCAGGGTCCGGCAAGGCCCCATGCCCACCTGCCGGGCGATAGGTGGTGCGGAACTGACGCAGGACGACGACCCGCCCGTCCGGGCCGATGCGGGCCGACCGGGTGAGCGTCGGGCCGGCCGACGTCGCGAGGACGGCGACCGCCGCCAGGACCATCACCGGCGACGTGACCAGCAGGAGCACCGCGCACCCGGCACGGGCCGCTCTCGGCACGTCCGCGGACCATGGCTGGGCCGGCCTGGTTGCACTCGGTTGCCGATGAGTGCGCCGCCCTGGTGACAACGCGGACCCGATATGCATCGACATGCCTGAACCTCTTGTGGCGGCCACCTCGCTGCGCGATCCACCGCGCCGCGGGCTGCTCGATCCAGTCATTTGTTACTATAACGCAAGAAAACGCAATGGCAACGTAACGGTCCGGCGCATTGACCTGCGGCCCGGCAATCGCGTTCATGCGGGCGCAACCATCCGGCAGGAGCGACCGCATGGCCATCCAACATGAAGCAAGCGTGCCCCAGGCCGCACGCCAGCAGACCCAGCAGGAGTACGAGCAGGTCGTCTCGCCGGGCGGGATCAGCTTTCTTGAGGCCGGGCCTCCGGCGGCGGCGCCGGTCGTGTTCCTGCATGGGATCGGCGGGGCCGCCCGCATGTTCCGCGGGCAGCTCGACCATTTCGGCGCGGAGTACCGGGCCATCGCCTGGGACATGCCGGGCTACAGCCGCTCGACCCCGTTGCCGCTCGTGTCGATGGACGCGCTCGCGGCGGCGTTGGCGGCATTCATCGAGGAACTCGGGCTACACCGCCCGGTGCTGGTCGGCCACAGCCTCGGCGGCATGGTGGTGCAGCGCCTGCTGACCCGGGCGCCGCAGGCGGCGCGCGCCGTCGTCTTGGCGCAGACCAGCGCCGCCTTCGGCAGCCGCGACCCGGCCTGGCAGGCGGAGTTCCTGTCGGCGCGGCTCGGGCCGCTCGACGCCGGGCGCAGCATGGCGGCGCTGGCGGAGGCGATGGTCGCCGACATGGCCGGCCCGGGCGCCGACCCGGCAGGCATGGCCCTGGCCCGCGACTGCTTGGCGCACACGCCGGACAGCACGTACCGCGACAGCGTCATGGCGATGCCGGGCTTCGACTGCCGGGACGCGCTGGCGCGGGTCGCCGTGCCCGCCCTGGTGCTGGCCGGCACGCTGGACGCCGCAGCGCCGGCGCAAGGCATGCAGCGCATGGCCGCCCGCATCCCCGGCGCGCAGTATGTCGCGCTGGAAGGCGCCGGGCACCTCGCCCATCTTGAGCAGCCCGTCGCGTTCAACGCGGCCGTGGGGCAGTTCCTCCGGGGGCTTGCGGGCGATGCCGCCCCGCCGACCCTTCCATGCGGGCTAGAGAGTCCGGGCGAATAGCTGTATGCCACAAGGAACAGGAGACTCACCCCCGCGAGCGGAGAGGCCGAATGAATATCCATGAGTACCAGGCGAAGGAGCTGCTGCGCGGCTACGGCGTGGCGGTCCTGCCGGGCTTCGTCGCCTGGACGCCCGAGGAGGCCGCGCTCGCGACCGAGAAGCTGCCCGGCCCGGTGTATGTCGTGAAGTCGCAGATCCACGCGGGCGGACGCGGCGCCGGGCACTTCGCGCATGACCCGGCCGGCAAAGGCGGGGTACGCCTGGCCAAGTCCTCCGCCGAGGCGCTGGACGCCGCGTCGGCGATGATCGGCCACGTCCTCGTCACCAAGCAGACCGGCCCCGCCGGCCGCCGGGTCAGCCGCGTGTACGTGGAGGCCGGCTGCGACATCAAGCGCGAGCTGTACCTTTCGCTGCTGGTGGACCGGGAAACCTCGCGCGTCACCGTTGTCGCCTCGACGGAGGGCGGCATGGAGATCGAGCAGGTGGCGGAAACTCAGCCCGAGCGGATCATGCGCGTCGCCGTCGATCCGGCCTCCGGCATCTTCCCGCACCACGCCCGCAAGCTGGCCTTCGGCCTGGGACTGGAGGGCAGGCAGGTCGCCTCCTTCACCAAGTTCGTGCTGGCGATGTACCGCGCCTTCATCGACCTCGACTGCGCGGTCGTCGAGGTCAACCCGCTGGTGGTCACGGGCACCGGGGATATCATCGCGCTCGACGCCAAGGTCAGCTTCGACGACAACGCGCTATATCGGCAGCCAGACCTGGAGAAGCTGCGGGACGAGGCGGAGGAGGACCCGAAGGAGCTGGAAGCCGCCAAGTACAGCCTGAACTACATCGCGCTCGACGGCACCATCGGCTGCATGGTGAACGGCGCGGGCCTGGCGATGGCGACCATGGACATCATCAAGCTGTATGGCGGCGCGCCTGCCAACTTCCTCGACGTGGGCGGCGGCGCCACCAAGGAGCGGGTGACGGCGGCGTTCAAGATCATCCTGTCCGACCCGCACGTGGAGGGCATCCTGGTCAACATCTTCGGCGGCATCATGCGCTGCGACGTGATCGCGGAGGGCGTGATCGCCGCCGCCCGCGAGGTGAGCCTCGGCGTGCCGCTGGTGGTGCGGCTGGAGGGCACCAACGTCGATCTCGGCAAGGACATCCTGGCCAAGTCCGGCCTGCCCATCGTCAGCGCCGACAACCTGGCCGACGCCGCCGAGAAGGTCGTCCGCGCCGTGAAGGAGGCCGCATAATGGCCGTTCTCGTCGATGCGAACACCCGCGTCATCACCCAGGGCTTCACCGGCGCACAGGGCACCTTCCACTCCGAGCAGGCCATCGCCTACGGCACCAAGGTGCTGGGCGGCGTGACCCCGGGCAAGGGCGGCAGCCGGCACCTGAACCTGCCGGTGTTCGACACCGTGGCCGAGGCGCGGGAGGCCACGGGCGCTACGGCGTCGGCGATCTACGTGCCGCCGCCGTTCGCCGCTGACGCCATCCTGGAGGCCATCGACGCCGAGATCCCGCTGATCATCTGCATCACCGAGGGCATCCCGGTGCTGGACATGGTGCGGGTGAAGCGGGCGCTATCGGGCAGCAAGTCGCGGCTGATCGGCCCCAATTGCCCCGGCGTCATCACCCCCGAGGCCTGCAAGATCGGCATCATGCCCGGCCACATCCACCGCCGCGGCACCGTGGGGATCGTCAGCCGCAGCGGCACGCTGACCTATGAGGCCGTCAGCCAGACAACCGCGGCCGGGCTGGGCCAGAGCACCTGCGTCGGCATCGGCGGCGACCCGGTGAAGGGCACCGACTTCATCGAGGTGCTGGAGCTGTTCCTGGCCGATCCCGAAACCCAGAGCATCATTATGATCGGCGAGATCGGCGGCCAGAGCGAGATCGACGCCGCCGAGTTCATCGCCCGCAGCGGCGCCAAGAAGCCCGTGGTCGGATTCATCGCCGGCGCCACGGCGCCGCCGGGCCGCCGCATGGGCCATGCCGGCGCGGTGATCAGCGGCGGCAAGGACACGGCGGAGGC
>CAXSHI010000034.1:0-29885 GCA_964236755.1 uncultured Acetobacteraceae bacterium | reverse complement strand
AAGCCGTTCTCGGCGTTGTGGTAGGTCACGCGCTCCACCAGCCCGGACAGCGTCTCGGTCGGCGCCGCCGCCCTGGTCCCGACCGCCTGGTCCAGATCAGTGCTCCCTGCGAATACGGCCGGAAGAGCGCGGGCTGCAACCCGTCTTTCAGCGTCGCCGCCGGGCGCTGCGCAGGGCCGAGGAGTAAGGGCGGGTTCGCCCGTGTTAATCAAATTTTAACTTAACAGTGCTGCGGTCAAACGCAAACGGTCCGGCGCAATTCATCCGGCGCTGTGCTTCCCGGACGGATCTGTGCTGAATGTTCAAGTCGCGCATCCATCCAGTCATTCGGATGCTGCATCGCCATAGCAACAGCATCGAAGACGCCGCGCGCCGGCCCGGCGTGGCGGAACCGCTTCCGGTCAGGATGGCGCTGCCGCTCTGGCTAAGCTCAAAGGACGGCGCAGCCTCACCCTATCCGCCGAGCTGCCGTCCGATTCCGTCGAACACCCGCCCGCCGCGGTCAAGGCCGGCGCCGAGCACGAAAGTCCTGCGTCGGAGGCGATCAAGACGCTTGGCGAGCTGGTCGCCGCGGAGATCGACGCGCTTCTGGATATCCGCACGGAACTGCGGGGCGAGCCGCCGTTTGGATCAGCTGGCGGCCGAGCATCCCCCAGTCCGCGCCCGTCACGTCCGATGCCGACGACTATCCCTTCTGGCGCGACCGCGATTCCGGGGACGCTATATGGCCGGGCGTCGCGACGATCGCGCCCACCCCGCTGACCGAGACCGACGAGGCCGTGCTGCACTGGCTTGAAGAGCTGCCCTAGCGCACGGGGCAGGCGGGGGCCGCGCCAAGGCCTGAGCCACGCCGATGCTCCAGGCCGGCTGCGTGGCCGGGGCGCCTCAGCCGGCGGGGAAGGCGCCCTCGAATGCGCTCTCGCCGAGGGGGCGGCGGGTGTTGGGTTGCTCGCGCGCGCGCACCGCGTCCGGCAAGCGCGCCGGGTCGCCGCGCCGGCCCACCGCGATCATCTGCTCGACACGGTAGCCGATCGGCACGCCGAGTTCGGCAAAGGCGCGGTCCATGTCGAAGCCGACCATGCCGTGCGCCTGATATCCCATCCGGGTCGCCTGCAACGCGAAGTAGGCCCAGCCGGCGCCCGCGTCGTGGCTGTGGCTATGGGACGGCACCTCGTTTTCCTTGCCCGGCACCGCCATGGTCGATTTGGACAGCAGCACCAGCAACGCGCCGGCGTCCTTGGCCCAGGCACGGTTGCCTTCGACCAGCAGCCCCAGGAACTGCTCCCAGTGCGGCCCGTCCTTGATGGCATACAGGAACCGCCAGGGTTGCGAGTTGTAGGACGACGGCGCCCAGCGGGCGGCTTCCAGCATGGTCATCAGGTCCTCGCGCGGCACAGGCTGGCCGTCATAGGCGCGGGGCGACCAGCGCTCGAGGAACACCGGATCAACGGGATGGTCGGCGGTGCGGCTGTTGGCGGTCAGGGGCATGGGTCGCTTTCACGGTTCAACACGAGGCAGCCATCGGCGGAATGGCCGGACCGCCACGCAGACAGTTTGCCCCGGTGTCGCCAAGCGCGCAACGCGGCATCAGGTCCGTCTCTGCATCGCCGCCTTATGTTGCATTGCTGACGAGCGGGCGTCGCTTTCCAAACAGTCATGCAAGCAAAAAAGACAAACAATCTAGTAGTCTGTCAATGTATAAGCAAGGTGCACGCGCTTGTCATCTGCAAATGCTAGAACACTGCCTGCAGCGCAGGATAACCCTCTTGCAAAAACAGGCCCTATCGGGTTGTCTTGTCACTAATTTTTATTCAGGCTGGCGGCATTTATGCCTGACATGAATGTTTTACGTTCCGAATTTTCTCTCAGCCAGGCTTGGGCCGCCGTGGGTCTGATGAGCGCCGTGGCGCATGGCGACGAGTGCGTGAACCTCCTGTGCGAGCCAGGCGCCAGTACGGCCACGTTGCTGGACGTGGCGGAGAGCGAGCTGTCGGGCCACGGCCTGCGCTGCGTCCGCGTTTATGGCCCCTCGTCGGGCGGATTGGCCTTGCGGGACCTCGTCGCCCAGATCGTGGACCGGGCCGACCCGAACGCCCTCACGGATCATGACCTGAAAGCCGGGTTCCTGACGCTGACCGAACCCGGCGCGGGCTGCAGCCGCGTGGTCCTGCTGATTACCGAGGCGCATAACCTGATGCCCTCGGCCCTGCACTACATCCAGCTTGCATGCCGGGCCGGGCCGAGGCTGCGCGTCGCGCTGGCCGGCCAGCGCGGCCTGGCCGCGGCCCTGGCGCAGGAGGAGTTCGCCCCCCTCCGCCAACGGATTGCCCGCACGCTGGAATTGCCCGGCTTCGTGCAGGACGAGGCGCCGAACCTTGTCTTGCAGGCGCCGCCCCCTGCGCCCGTGCCGGTCGGCGTCCGCCGGGTCGGTTCCGGGGCGGTGATCAGGCTGGGCGTGGCCGCGGCATCCGTGCTGATCGGGGTGATGGGATGGCGGCATGGGCCGGCCCCATTGGAAGCCGCCATGCACGCGGACGGCCCCGGCCCAGGTGATCGGGCCGCCCTGGTCCGTGCTGGACCAGGAACGCCCGCCACCAGCGTGGCCGCTCCAATGCAGGTGGACCAGCCGTCCGTTCCGACGCAGGCGAGCCAGCCGTCTGTCGAGGCTGCACCGCCACGGACAGCCGACGCGCCCAACCCGGCTGAGCCGGTCGCGGCGCAAGCTACGGCCTCCCTGGCCGAGCCGACCGCCCCAGACATTCCGGTGCCTGGCCAGGCCGACACGCCGCCCGGGCCGCCTGCCATGCCGGGCGAGAGCGACGCTTCTCCCGCCCCAGTCGCGTCGGGGCGCACCATGGAACCGGCTCGCGATGCCGCGCCGCCCGCACCGGATGCCATCGCGTCGCCACGCGCCACGGCCGCCGTCAGCATGCCGCAGCCCCGTACTCCGGCAGTCGCAATCCCGCCGTCCGACGCCGCGCCGACGCGGCGCCCGCGCGGGGCAACGGAGCGGGCCGCCGCGTCCGCGCCGGCCTTGGCCCCCCGTCCCACGAATGGGCGGCGCTGCCGCGACATCGTGCTCCAAGCCCAATCAGGAAAGGACCTCTCCGATGCCGACCAATCATTCCTTCGCGACGATTGCCGCGCCAAGTAAGCGGTGCCGGCTGCTGGCCGCGGCGGCCACCGCCGCCCTGCTCGGCGCCTGCACCGCCTCGCCGCAAATGGCCGAGCGCCCCACGACCACCGAGACGCCCTCGACGGAGGCGCAGCCGTTCGACGCCGCCATGAGCAGTCTCGCCACCGCGCTGGTCGCCCGCGCGCAGCTCGACCCGTCCGAGCAGCGCGTCCTCGTCGTCGATCCGCCGGTTGACCTCGCGACCGTCCGGCACACCGCGGTGACGCACGACGTGGAGCGCCGGATCGTGACCGTCGTGGGCCAGCGCTTCCCGAACCTCCAGCCCACTCCCCTGGCCGAGACCACGCTGGAGCGCCAGCCCATCATGGTGCTGAGCTGCATGACCCCGGTCGCCGGGCCGGGCGAGATGCGGCCTGCGGTTGGCGGTCCGGCCAAGACATACCGCATCTGGGCGTCGCTCTCGGACACGCGCACGGGCAAGATCATTTCGTCGGAGACGGTCTGGGTGCCGGCGGAGGACGTGGACGCGACGCCGACCAAGTTCTTCCAGGACAGCCCGGCCTGGGCGATGGACAACAGCATGCGGGCCTACCTCAAGGTCTGCGGCGGCAAGCCGGGCGACACCATGGACTCGGCCTACCTGAGCGGCATGGGCACCTCCGCCGTCGTCAACCGGGCGACCGCCGCCTATGAGGGTGGGCGCTACCCGGAGGCGCTGGCCTACTACACCCAGGCCAGCCAACTGCCGGGGGGCGACCAGATGCGGGTCTGGAACGGCGAGTACCTGACCAACGTGGCCCTCGGGCGGCCGCGGGAGGCGGAGGAGGCGTTCGGCAAGATGGTGGACGCCGGGCTGGCGCAGGGCAAGCTCGCGGTGAAGTTCGTGTTCCGTCCGGCATCCGTGCAGTTCTGGCCGGACCGGGCGGTGAGCGGGCAATACCCGGCCTGGCTCCGCCAGATCGCGCAGCACAGCGCCGCCCGCAAGACCTGCCTGCTGGTGGTCGGCCACAGCAGCCCGACCGGCACGCCGGCCGCGAACGAGGTTCTGTCCGAACGGCGGGCGCAGTTCGTGCGCAGGCAGATCGTGGAACGTGCGATGGTGCTGCAGGCCCGGACGGAGGCGCGCGGGCGTGGAGCGAGGGAGCCGCTGGTCGGCACTGGCAAGGACAACGCCTCCGACGTGCTGGACCGCCGCGTGGAGTTCGAGCCGAAGGCCTGCAGCACGCTGCGGGCGGACCGGGCGCCGGGCCGCGTCTAAGCCGTCGGCTGCTCCGGGCTGAGGAGCTGCGGCACGCAGCAGTCCGGGGGTGGCAAGGGTCGTCCTTGCCGCCCCTGGACGGTCACGCCGGCCCCTTCCCGGCTCAGGCCCGCTCGATCCGCGCGGCGTAGCAGCCGGGCTTGGCATAGTGGGCGTGCAGGTAGCGGACGCCGGGGTTGGCGAAGAACCGCGCGATGACGCCTTCGAGGTCTTGCCCGGCGACAACGTCCGCGTCCGCCATCTGGTGGCGGCCGTCGAAGGCACGCAGCGAGATCAGGCGCACGCGCAGCGGCTCCGGCACTGCGTCCACCTGGTCGTAGGCCCGGTCCGCCCCTTCGCGGACGAAGATCGCGTGGCTGGCGCGATAAGGGGTGTCGGCCGGCTGGTGCGTGTAGTTCAGCAGCAGCAGCGGCTCGCCCGGCTCGGCATCGCGGATTTCGACGCGGTCCGGAAAGCCGGGCTTCGCGTCGGCGATGCGGCGCTGGACGCCGTGCGCGGCCAGCGCGTCGTCGGTCAGGCCGTAGAGCTGGCGGAACGGCGCGGGATCAAGGCCGATGATGCGGAAGGACATGGGGCGCTCCTGGGTCGGGTGAACGGGAGCGTTATGGGCCGCGCCGGGCAGGCAACCACCCCGCTTCTTGCTGTCCAATCCAAGTTTGCGGACGATGGGGCGTTCAACGGCCTCTGATGGCGGGGCAAGACGCCCTTGGGCCGGCCGTGCGGCGGCGCCACGTTTTTGCCATCCGGGCGAATGAAGGTTATCAGGTGGCCATGTCCGCTTTTGGTCAAAACAGGGAGCTTGTGATGAAAAACTGCACTGCCTTGGTGCTCGCCGGCCTTGCGGCCATGGCCCTCGTGACGGCGCCGATGGCCGCATACGCCGAGGACAGCCCGCCGAAGCCGAAAGGCGGCACTCTCAAGGGCGCTGCGGTGGGTGGCGTGGCCGGCCACATGATGGGCGGGCACACCAAGACCGGCGCGGCGGTCGGCGCAGTGGCCGGCCATCACGAGAAGGCCAAGTCCGAGAACCGCATCAACGCGGGCGGGCAGCCGTAGCACGAGCGGGCCGGCGCAAGCCGGCCTGATTGCCGGCCCGTCGCGCGGCTGCGTCCCGGGGCTGATCCTGGACAGGTGATCCCGGGCACGTGATCCTGGGCACGCCTGGACCCGGCACGGCGCTTGCGACGTGCGGGCCTGGTCGGTCAGGCCCAGGCGTCCCGGGAGCATCGTGCATGAAGCTTAGGCATTTCGCGGCAGCCTGGCTGCTCATGGGCGCAGCCGGCGCCGCGGCCCAGGGCCAGACCCTGCGCGTCGCCATCAACAACGACCCCGACATCCTGGATCCCACGCTGAGCCGCACCTTCGTCGGCACGGCGGTGATGTCGGCGCTGTGCGACAAGCTGTTCGACTTCGACGAGGCGCTGGCCATTGTGCCCCGGCTGGCCACGTCGTTCGAGTGGGCCGACCCGGTGACGCTGATCCTGCACCTGCGGCCCGGCGTCACCTTCCACGACGGCACGCCGTTCGACGCGGCGGCTGTCAAGTTCAACCTCGACCGCCACGCGGGCCTGCCGGGCAGCTTCCGCCGGGCTGAGCTGGGGGCGATGGACCGGGTGGAGGTGGAGGGTCCCCTGACGGTTCGGATCGTGCTGAAGCAGCCGGCTTCCCCGTTCATCGCGACGCTCACCGACCGGTCCGGCATGATGGTGTCGCCCACCGCCGCGGCCGCGGCCGGCAAGGAGTTCGGTCTGCATCCGGTGTGCAGCGGGCCGTTCCGCTTCGTCGAGCGGGTGGCGCAGGACCACATCACCCTGGAACGCTTCCCCGGCTACTGGGACGCGGGCAGCGTGCATTTCGACCGGGTGACGTTTCGCCCGATGACCGACAGCGCCGTGCGCCTGGCCAACCTGCAGGCGGGCGCCGTCGATCTGGCGGACATCGTGCCGTCCGACGTGGACGCCGTGCGGGCCGACCTGAAGCTCCAGCTGCTGTCGTCGAGCGGCCTCGGCTACGCCGGCATCACCTTCAACGTGGGCCACGGCCCGCGCGCCGGGCAGCCCATCGGGCGGGACGCGCGGGTGCGGCAGGCGTTCGCGCTGTCGCTGGACCGGGACGTGATCGTGCAGGTGGTGTTCAACGGCCAGTTCACCCCCAACGCGCAGGCGGTCTCGGCCGGCAACCCGCTGTTCGTGCCGGAGGTCCGCCCGCCCCCTCGCAACCCGGCGCGGGCGCGGGCGCTGCTGCGTGAGGCCGGCGTGGCGCCGCCGGTCGCCGTGCCGCTCACGGTGCCGAACAACCCGCAAAGCCTGCAGGTGGCCGAGATCGTGCAGTCCATGGCGCAGGAGGGCGGGTTCGACGTGCAGGTGACGGCGATGGACTTCGGCACCTCGCTGGCGACGACGCTGCAGGGCGACTACGCCGCCTACCTGAACGGCTGGTCGGGGCTGCTCGACGCCGACAGCAACACCTGGAGCTTCCTACACACCGGCGGCGCGCTGAACATCTCGGGCTACAGCAACGCGGGCGTCGATGCGGCGCTGGACGAGGCGCGCGTGGCGACGGACCCGGCCGCCCGGCGCGCGCTGTACTCCCGCGTCTGGCAGCAGCAGGCGGCCGACCTGCCGATCCTTTATCTCTACACGCCGCGCTACATCATGGGCGCGCGCAAGCAGGTCCAGGGCTACCGCGTGCTGCCGGACGGGCTGATCCGGCTGCAAGGGGTCAGCTTGGCCGCGCCGTAGCGGAGGCGCCGCCGCCCCGGCATCGGCACGGTGTCAAAGTCGCCGCCCGTCCGCTAGGATGGCCACCATGGCCGTTGCCGGAAGCGGCGCGCCAGGAAACGGATGGTCGGGCATCGACGAGATCGTTGACATCAGCGGCCGCAAGGTGACGCGGCGGCGCCAGGCCCTCCTGCGCGTCGGCGGCCCGGTGCTGGGCGTGGCGCTCGTCATCCTGTCCATCCTCGGCATCGCGGCCTACAGCTACCGGGCGAACCGGGCCGGCGCCTTGATGCTGTCCGAGGCGGTGCTGGACGCGCTGCAGGCGCGCATCGCGCGGGAGGTGGGCAGCTACCTTGGCCCGGCGACCCAGGCGGCGCTGATCGCCCGCGACATGGTGGCCCGCAACGCCATCGCCGACGGCCAGGCGGCCATCGAGGGCTTCGCCGCCAGCATGCTCGCCCAGGTGGCGAACCTGGAAGGCTTCTACGTCGGCACCGGCGACGGCGACTTCACCATGGTGCGGCGCAACAAGGCGGGCGGCACCGACACCAAGCTGATCGCCAACCGCCCCGATGCGCGCCAGGTGTCCTCCGTGCACCTCGATGCCGATGGCCAGGTGGTGGACCGGACCACCAGCCCGGAGGACAACTTCGACCCGCGGGAGCGCGTCTGGTACCAGGGCGCGCTGAAGACCGCCGGGGTGTACTGGTCGTCGCCGTATATCTTCTTCACCACCCAGGCGCCCGGCATCACCGCAGCGATCCGCCTCACGCAGCCGGGCCGGGCGGACCGCGTGTTCGGCGTGGACATCACGCTGGAGGCGCTGTCCGGCTTTCTTTCCTCCTTGCAGATCGGCCGCACTGGGCGCGCCGCCATCATCGACAGCGCCGGCGGCGTGATCGCGGCGCCCAACCTGCAGCGGCCCCTGGGCACGGACGGACGGCAGGCGGTGCCCACCGCGGCCAGCGCCCTGGCCGACCCGGCGCTGATCGGCGCCCATGACCGCTTCCGCGTCGAGGGCTACGGCAGCCGCATCATCGACGTCGGCGGTGTATCCTATGTGGCCATCGCGTCGCGCCTGCCGGCGGCCGGGCAGGATTGGGTGCTGCTGATCGCCGCGCCGCAGAGCGACTTCACCGGGTTTGCCGAGGACAGCAGCCGCAAGGACGCCCTGCTGTCGCTCATCACCATCGGCCTCGCCGGCCTGCTCGGGCTGCTACTGGTGCGGCAGAACCGGCGGGCCGACCGCCTGGCGCGGCTGCTGGCCCGGCAGGGGGAGGCCGGCACGCGCGAGGCGGGGGCGCTCGCAGCGCTCGCGGCGCAGCCCGGCCTGTTCGACCCGGCGCAGCCGGCGCCGGGTCTGACCGAGGGCCTGGCCGAGCTGAGCGCCGCCCGCCGCGCCAGCATCTGGCGCTTCGCCAACGAGGGGCGGGTGCTCCGCTGCGAGGACCAGTTCGAGCCGCAGGGCGGCCACGTCGAGGGGCTGGAGCTGTCGCGCTCCGAGCTGCCGCGGTTCTTCCGGTCGCTGGACGAGGGCGAGGCCATCGAGGAGGCGGACGCGGCGGCAGACGCGCGCACCGCCGAGCTGCACCGCCTGCTGATGCGCCCGTTCGGCAGCCGCACCCTGTCGGTGCTGCCGGTGCGCGGACCCGCCGGCGTGTCCGGCGCGGTGCTGCTTGAGGATGCGGCCGAACCCGGGCGCGCGCGCAGCTTCGCGCAGGCGATGTCCAGCATCGCCGCGATGCGTATGGCCGGGCACGGGCGCAACGCGCAGGCCCCCGCTCCGGCGGCGGCGAATCCCGCCCCGGACCTTCCGGCCGCCGACGCCATGCGCGCGCGCAGCGCGGCGCTTGTGCCCGACCCAACCGGCCTTGCCGCCACGTACTTTCCATCGGTCGCGACGATGAACCTCCACTTCGCCGACGCGGTGTCCCTGGCCCGACCCGATCCGGCAGGCGTCGCGGCGCTGGCCGACGAGCTTGCCCAGGCCATGCAGGCCATCGCGGCGCAGCATGCGCTCCCCTACATGAAGCTGGTCGGCCATGACCTGATCGCCGCGGCGGGCTGCACCGCGGCGCTGGACCCGCTCGCCGTCGTGCGCCTGGCCGACGCCGCCCTGGCCGCGCGGGAAGCCTGCCTTTCGCTGCTGGCGCAATCGGGCTTGGAGCCGGTGTTCCACATCGGCCTCGATTTCGGCCCGGCGCTCGGCTGCGCGCTCGGGCAGGAGCCGCGCGTGTTCAACCTCTGGGGCGACGCGGTGCGCCTGGCGGGGCTGATGGCGCAAAGCGCCGCGGACAGCGGCTCGATCCAGGTCAGCGAGCGCGCCTACGAGCAGCTGCGCCAGCAGTTCCTGTTCCGCCCGCGCGGCGTGTTCTACGTGCCGCGCGTCGGCACCGCGCGCATCTTCACCCTGGCCGGCCGCCGGTGAGGGCGTCCCTCGCCATCCTGCCGGCGCTGGCCTCCGTCGGGCGCTTCGGCCGCGCCCGCGCCGGGTTCCCGCTGGTGCTCGCCGCCGCGTCGTGGGGCGTGCTGCGGGAGGCGGTCCGGCCGGTCTCCTGGCGGCGCACGGTGCGCCAGGAGTTCAACCTCGCCATGCGGCAGGCCACCGGCGGCGGGCTGGCGACGGTCCTGGTCACGGCCTCGCTCGCCGGCGTCGGCATGGTGTACGAGGCGCTGTACTGGCTGGGCGTCGCCGGGCAGGCGCAGCTCACCGGCTCCATCCTGGTGACGGTGCTGGTGCGGGAGCTGACGCCGCTGCTGGTCGGGCTGATCCTCTTGGGGCGCAGCGGCTTGCTGACCGTCACCGAGCTGGGCACGCTGCAGGCCGGCGGGCAGATCCGGGCGATGATCGCCCAGGGAATCGACCCGTTCCTGCTGCTGGCGCTGCCGCGGACGCTCGCCTTTGCGCTCAGCAGCTTCACCCTCGGCGTCATCTTCGCGGCCACCGCCCTGGTGTTCGGCTTCATCGTCAGCGGGGCCATCGGCAGCGTGCAGGACAGCCTGTGGACCTTTCTCGACCGCGTGCTCGCGGCGATGACCGTGCGCGACTACTGGGTGGTGCCGGTCAAGCTGCTGGCGATCGGCTTTCTGGTCGGGCTGAGTTCCTGCCTGACGGGCCTGGGCGCCAGCGAGGATGACGACCCTTCGACCCTGATCCCGCGCGGCTTCGTCCGCGGCATCCTGGCCGTCATGGTCGCCAGCATCGTCTTCACGCTGGCCGCATAGCCGATGCTGCAAGCCGAGCCGGTCCTGCACCTCGCCGCCGCCCTGCCCCCGGAGGACGGCGCGCTGCCGAACGTCGCGCTCGACCTGCGGCTGATGCCCGGCGAGTGCGCGCTGATCGAGACGCCCGACCCGGCGCGCGGCACGGCGCTGGCCGAGCTGTGCAGCGGCATGGCGGCGCTGCGCCGGGGCGAGGCGCGGTTCATGGGGTATGACTGGATCGGCCTCGACCGCGAGCGGGCGGCGGCGCTGCGCGGCCGGATCGGCCGCATCCATCACCGGGGCGCCTGGATCGACATGCTCGGCACCCACGTCAACATCATGCTGGCTCGCCTGCACCACACGCGCGAGCCGGAGGCTGCCGTCACCCGGTCGGCGACGGAGCTTGCGCGGCACCTGGGGCTGCCGGGCTTGCCGCTGGCGCGGCCCGACCGGCTGTCGGAGGGCGACCTGATGCGCGCGGCCTGCGTGCGGGCGTTTCTGGGGGAGCCGCGGCTGCTGTTGCTGGAAAGCTCGATCGCCCCGGACCGCCCGGGGCTGACCGCGCCGCTGCTCGACCTGCTGTCGCGGGCGCTGGACCGCGGGGCGGCGGCGGTCTGCTTCACCCGGGACGCGCCGTTCTGGCAGGCGCAGAACTTTCCCATGGCCCATCGCCTGCACCTGCTGGATGATGGCCTGAAACCGATGTCGAGCGTGTGATGCTGCAGAAGCGCCGCCCCGACGACCCGCCCAGGCTGCTGCGCCTGCGCCACACCGACGAGTGGGTCGGGGCGCTGGTGATCCTGGCGCTGGCGCTGTTCTTCGGCGCGATCTTCGAGGCCGGCGTGCTCCGGCGCTGGCTGCGGCCCGACCTTGAGCTGCGCATCGTGCTGCCGCAGGCCGGGTTCGGCGGCCTGGCGGCGGGTGCCGACATCGACGTGCTCGGCACCCGCGGCGGGTCGGTGCGGGAGATCGTGCTGAATCCCAACGGCGAGCTGTACGCGCTCGCCACCATCGAGCGGCAGGCGGAGGCGTTCATCCAGCGCGACAGCGCCGCCACGATCCGCCTGCGCTACGGGGTCGCCGGCGCCGCCTATGTCGATGTCAGCCGCGGCACCGGCATGCCGATGAACTGGCGCTATGCCGTGCTGACCGCGACTGTCGCGCCCAACCCCGCCGACACGATCACGGAGACGCTCGACAAGGTGAAGGCGGACCTGCTGCCGACGCTGGAACATGCCCAGCACGCCATGGCGGCGCTCGACGACATCGTGGGCGGGATCAAGGCGGGGCAAGGCTCGGCCGGGCGGCTGCTGTCCGACGACGGGCTGATCCGACAGGCGGAGGACACGGTGGCGACCTTGAAGGTGGAGATCGCCCAGCTTGGCCCGATCCTGGCGCTGGTGCCGGGCCTGCTGAACCAGTCGCGCGGCGTGCTGGCGAACGCGCAGTCGATCTCCCACGACGCGGCCCGGGCCACGCCGCAGCTGCCAGGCCTCACGCGCAGCGTCGCCGACAGCGCGAGCGGACTGCCGGCGCTGCTTACCCAGGCGCAGGCGACGACGGCGGAGCTGGGCCGGCTGCTCGTGCAATTGCGCGGCTCGTGGGTGCTGGGCGGCGACGGCGCGCCGAAGCCCAACACCCTGCGCCTGCCGCCGCGGGAGGTGCGGCCTTGAGCGGGCGGCACGGCGCTGCGGCGCTGCTGCTCCTATTGGCCGGGTGCGGCGGACGCGCGGCCCTGGACGCGCCGCAGGACAGCGCGCTGGCCCAGGCGGCGGACTCGGGCCGGCAATCCCTGGAGTATAGCCGGCTGAAGCAGTCGGCGGCGCAGTACCAGCAGGCCTACACGCTGGCTTTGGCGCGCAACGACGCGCAGGCCATCGGCGACTCCGGCTACAACCTCGCGGTGGTGCAGCTGGCCGACAACGATGCGGCCGGGGCGCTGCGCACGGCGCTGCGAACGCGCGCGGCGTTGGCGGCGCGGGCGGCGCCGGGGTTCGCCGAACTTGACCTGGTGCAGTCGGCGGCCCTGCACCGGCTGGGCCGCGACGCGGAGGCGGACAGGCTGGCCGTTCGCGCGCAGGCCGGCGCCACCAGCCCGGCAACCCGCGCCCGGGCGAGCTACCTGCGCGGCGTGGTTGCGGACGCACGGGGCGACGCCGCCGGGCTGGCCGCCGCGCTGGCCGCGTTCGGCCAGCCGAAGCCGCCCCCTCCCGACTGGGAAGCCGACCGCGAGGACCTCACGGCCCGGCTGGCGCTGCTGCGCGGGCAATACCGGGAGGCGGCGGCCCATGCGCGGCGCGCGGCCGACATCCACCGAATGCAGCTGGACTACCGGGCCATGGCGGAGGCGGTGGTGCTCGCCGCCCGGGCGATGCAGCGCGCCGGCGTGCCGCAGGAGGCTGACCGCCTTTACCTACAAGCCGGCCAAAGTGCCGCGGCTCGTGGCGACGCGGCCTCCGCGGCGCGATGGCTCCGGCAGGCGATGCGGTCGGGGGCCGACGCCGGCACGCGACGCGCCGCCCAAGACACGCTTGACGCCCTGCCGAAGGCCGAGGCCCGGTAGGCTCCGGGCAGAGATCGAGGGAGTACTGCCATGCAGCCAGTCTGGGCCGTGGGACTGATGACGGGCACCGTGCTGGACGGGATGATCGACATCGCCACCCTCCGCACCGATGGGGAGGCGGTGGCGGAGTTCGGGCCTTGGACCCTCGCCCCGTATCCCCCGGAGATCCGCGGTCTACTCGCCCGCACCCTGGCGGCGGCGCTGGCGTGGCAGTTCAACGGGCCGGAGCCGGCGATCTTCCGGCAGGCGGAGGCGGCGCTGACGGAAGCGCAGTCCGCCGCCGTCACTACGTTCCTCGCGCAGGCCGGCATGGCGCCGTCCGATGTGGCCGCCATCGGCTTCCACGGCCAGACCGTGCTGCACCGCGCGCCGCAGCCGGGCCGCCTCGGCGACACCCGGCAGCTTGGGGACGGGGCGCTGATGGCCCGGCTCACGGGCATCGACGTGGTGCACGACTTCCGCACCGCCGACGTGCGGGCCGGCGGGCAGGGCGCGCCGCTTGCCGCCACCTATCACGCGGCGTTGCTGGCCGGCCTCGATGCCCCGGCAGCGACCGCGGTGCTCAACCTGGGCGGCGTCGCCAACCTGACATGGCGGGGCGCCGGGCAGCTGGTCGCCTTCGACACCGGACCAGCCAACGCGCCGCTGAACGACTGGGTGGAACGCGCGACCGGCGAGGGCATGGACCGCGACGGCGCGCTGTCGCTCGCGGGCCGGGTGGACGAGGCGCGGCTGGCACGCCTGCTTGAGCATCCCCACCTCGCGGCACCCTACCCGAAGTCCCTCGACCGTTTCAGCTTCCGCGCCGCCATGGCGGACGGGCTGAGCCTGGAGGATGGTGCTGCGACGCTCGCCGCCTTCACCGCCGCCGCCGTGGGCCGCGCGCTCGACCTGCTGCCGGAGCGGCCGACGCGACTGATCCTCTGCGGCGGCGGGCGCAAGAACCCGGCGATCACGGCGGCGCTCCGCACCCGGGCGCATGTCGAGCCGGTTCCGGCGGAGGCCGTCGGCTGGCGCGGCGACGCGATCGAGGCGGAGTGCTTCGCCTTCCTGGCCGTGCGCGCCCTGCGCGGCCTGCCGATCAGCTACCCTGCGACGACCGGCGTGCCCCGGCCGATGACGGGCGGGCGGATCTGCCGCCGAACACATGATCCAGCACAAGGCCCTTGAACCCGGTCGCCGCGACCGGCGTACCCTCCGGCGGCATCAGCTCCGGCATGTCGGAGATGACCAGCGGCCCGTCCATCGGGTCATCCGTCAGCAGCCCGTGCGACCCCTTGACCAAGCTCGTGCCGCGGATCGGGATCACGTCCAGCAGGGCGCGCTGCCCGAGCTTGCGACTCAGCAGCTTCAGGCCGAGCCGCAGCTTTGCCGCCGGGAGCTTCGGGTCGATGAACAGCTCCATGGGGTCATAGCCGGGCTTGCGGTGGATATCGACGGTGCGGGCGTAGTCCGGCGCCTTCGCGTCGTCCTCCCACCAGTAATAGCTGAACCAGCGGTCTGGCGCGGACAAAGCGACCAGCTCGCCCGACCGGGGGTGGTCCAGGCCGTGCGCCCGCTTGCCGTCCTCGTCCAGCACCGCGGCGACGCCGTCCAGGCTTTCCAGCACGTGCCGCGCCGCCGGCAGGTCGGCGGGATCGTGTACGTAAACATGGGCCATCTGGTGATCGGCCAGCGCGAAGGCGCGGCTCGCGCCGGCGTCGAGCAGCTCGCGCCTCATCTCGGTCCGCACCCGCACCAGCCCGGCCGCGCGCAGCGCCCGGTTGACGTGCACCGCCTCCCGCACCGGCACGATGCCGTACTCGGAGACGACGACGACCCGGCAGCCTTCGTCATGCGCCGCGTCGATCAGCCCGCCGCACAGCGCGTCCACTTCGCGCAGGTCCTTGGCGATGCGCGGGTCCGAAGGGTCCGGCCCCCACTTCTGCAAGCCGTAGTCGAGGTGCGGCAGGTAGCTCAGCGTGAGCGTCGGGCGCTTGGTGCGCATCACGTGCTCGGTCGCCTGGGTGATCCAGCGGCTGCTGGAGATGTCGGTCGCCGGCCCCCAGAAACGGAACAGCGGGAAGACGCCGAGCATGTTGTCCAACTCGTCATGCAGCTCCGGCGGCTCGGCGTAGTGGTCGGGGATCTTGCGGCCGTCGGCGGGGTACATTGGCCGCGGCGTCGCGCTGAAGTCGGCGCTGGAGTACATGTTATACCACCAGAACATCTTGGCGCAGGTGAAGCCGGGGTCGCACCGGCGCCCGGCTTCCCAAATCTTCTCTCCCTCCACCAGCCGGTTCGATTGCCGCCACAGGTGCACCTCGGCCTGGTCGCGGAAATACCAGCCGTTGGCGACGGCGCCGTGCTCGCCGGGCGTGAGGCCGGTGAGAAGACTGGATTGCACCGAGCACGTCACCGCCGGCAGCACCGTGCGCAGCGGGCGCATCGCCCCGGCCTTCGCCAGCGCCGCCAGGCGCGGGGTGTGCTCGCCGACCAGCTTGGGCGTCAGCCCGACGACCAGCAGCACGAGGGTGCGGTGCATCCCCTCGCGGCCGGCGCTTGCGTCAAGCGGCATCGGCGCGGCCCGCCTCTGCCTCGACACCCGTTTCAACCCGGGGCGCCTGCCCGCCGCGCAGCACCGAGTTGCCCATGTAGAGCGTGCGCTGGTCGATGGGCGCCGGGTCGAGCCAGTCGGCCTCCCGCATCTGCCCGTTGCGGCCATAGGCCGTGAGCGCGTTGCCGTAGGTCACTTGGCGGATCGCCTCCTCGCCGATGCCCCCGCGGCGCAGCAGGTCGGCGGTGCGCGGCACGGCCAGCGGGTCGGACACGCCCCAGTCGCACGCGGAGTCCACCAGGATGCGCTCCGGCCCGTAGCGCCGGACGATCTCGACCATGCGCTCGCTGCCCATCTTGGTGCCGGGATAGATGGAGAACCCAGCCCAGAAGCCGCGGTCCAGCACCTCCTGCGCGGTTTCCTCGTTATTGTGGTCGATGATGACGAAGGTGGGATCGACGCCCTGCTCGATCACCACGTCCATGGAGCGCGTCGTGCCGCGCTTCTTGTCGCGGTGCGGCGTGTGCACCATCACCGGCATGTCCAGCTCGCGCGCCAGGTCGAGCTGCTGGCGGAAGTAGCGGTCCTCCAGCTCGGTCTGCTCATCGTAGCCGATCTCGCCGATGGCGACGACGCCCTCCTTGAGCGCGAAGCGCGGCAGGATCTCCATGACCGCCTCGGCCAGCTCTTCGTTGTTGGCCTCCTTGCTGTTCAGCCCGACCGTGCAGTAGTGCCGCATCCCGAACTGCCCGGCGCGGAACCGCTCCCACCCGACGATGGTGGACAGGTAGTCGATGTAGCTGCCCACGTTGGTGCGGGGCTGGCCCAGCCAGAACGCCGGCTCGATGCAGGCGACGATGCCGGCCGCCGCCATCTTCTCGTAGTCGTCCGTGACGCGGGAGATCATGTGGGTGTGGGTGTCGATGAACATGGGGTCCCCTCAGGCGGATTTCGTGAGCGCGGGCGCGGCGTCCAGGGCGGCGCGGGCCGCCTGCCGTTCCGCGGCGTCGCCGGTGCGCAAAACTCGGGCGAGGTCCTCGCGCGCCGCCGCATCGGCCCACGGTCCCACGCAGCGCCATAGCTCGGGGCTGACCGGGCGGCCCGCGGCCCAGCGTTCGTGCGCGTAGTCGCAGAGCATGCGCGCGAGCGTCGGGTTGGCGCGGCGGTCCAGGCCCTGGATCGGCGCCAGCGTCGTCTCGATGAACAACGCCTTGAGCACGAGCTGATTCCACCCGGCCTCGTCGAACACCTCCGCCGGATAGGGGTTGGCGTGGGCGACGGCCTCGAACACCGGGCGCATGGCGGTACGCACGCCTTCTCGGGCCTGCGCCAAGTGCAGCGCGGGATCGGGATAGAGCGGCAGGCCGCGCAGGAGGGCGATGCTCTCGGCGAGGTCCGCGGTGGCGAGCAGGCCGCGCAGCCGGGCGTTAAAAGTTGGGCCGTCGCCGCCCTGGGCCAGCAGCAGCACCAGGCGGCCGGCCTGGTCCACGCTCCAGCCGCGCGGGTCCCAGCCCGGCCGTGCGCGGTGGGCGGCGGCGAGGTCGTCCGGCCCGAATGCCAGGTCAGCCTTGCCGAGCCGACGCGGCGCCAGGCTGAACGCCAGGTTGAAGTCGCGTTCGGAGGCGCCGGCCCGCAGGCGGTCGCGCTGTGCCACGAACCAGGCGGCGTCGCCGGGCGGAAGCTGCCGCAGCAGCCAGGCGGTCATCAGATCTTCAGGGGTCATGTTCCGCTGATCCAGCGTTGCAGCACGAGGGTTGTGGCGAAGCAGGCGAAGGCGAGGGCGGCGGCGCCGGGCCAGCCGTCGATGGCGAGGAACAGGGCGTCCACCAGGGAGATGCCGGCGATGAGCGACACCACGGCCTTAGGGATGTCGCCCGGCTGGCGGCGGCGCAGCAGCCAGAGCGCCACGCCGATCCACCCGGCGAGCGCCAGCAGCGCGAACAGCCCGGCGGCTTCTCCGGCCAGCAGCACGCCGTAGGCGAGGGGCGCCGCCAGGAACAGCAGCGGCCACACACTGCCGAGCCGGCCCAGCGTCTCACGCTTGGCGACGTAGGTGAGGCCGATCAGGTAACAAAGCGAGACAACACCCGCGGCGAGGAGCGGACCCGGCACCGTCGCGGTCGCCGCCAGCCCGGCGGTGACGTAGGCCAGCAGGCGGCACGCCGCCATCGCGAGCGGGCTGAACCGGTTGCCCTTGTGGTTCCAGTTGTAGCCGATGATGGCGCCGCCGAGCGCCAGCGCGCCCAGCACCGCCGCCTCGGGCGGCGCGTCGAAGCCGCGGGCCGCCGCCGCCAATACCGCCACCGCGGCGAGCAGCAGGGCGAAGCCCAGGGCGAACACGGTATTGGCGTCGATGGCGCCCGACGGGATCGGACGTGACGGCCGCTCCCGCGCGTCGATGGCGCTGTCGAAGGCGTCGTTGAGGTACATGCCGCCGAGATAGGCGAGCGACAGCCCAAGCGCCGCCGGCAGGATCGCCCATTGCCAGGGGGAGGCGCCGGCCAGCGCCACGCCGGCCAGCGCGTTGGTCCAGACCGTGGGCAGGTTCGACACCCGGCCGAGCCGCAAGGCGACCGCGGGCGTCATGCCGCCAGCCGGTCCTGCACCCAGGCCAGCTCGCGGGAGATCGCGGCATCGAGGCCTCCCGTCCGAAGCTCGGGCGGCAGCACGTCCCAGGTGTAGGTCTCGACCTCAAGGTGCGGGCTGATGCCGTCGCGGCGCTGCCGGGCCAGCATGTCGAGCAGGGTGGGCTGGGTGGTGGCGAATTGGCCGAGCGGGGCGTCATGGAACACCGGGACGTGGCAGTGTACGCGCCATTCCCGCCCGGGCGCCGTGCCGCCATGCCAGGCGGCCAGCGCCTCCGGCAGGTCGAGGTAGCGCGTCAGCCCGTCCGGCCGGCGCTCGACGACCTGGTGCAGGTACACGCCATCGTCGAAGCGGCGCAGCAACTCGGCGGCGGCATGGTCCATGCGCGGCACCGCCAAAGCCGAGGAAAGCTGAAGCTTCATCACCGCGACCCCGGCGCGGCTCAGCGCCGCGAGGCTGTCCGCCGGCGCCTCGAACTCCACGGCGGCGTGGCAGACGTCGAGGCATAGGCCGAGATGGCGGCGCAGCAGCGCCTCCGCGGCGCGGGGCGCGCGGCCGGACAGGACAGCGAAGCGCGCGGCGGCCTCCGCGGTGAACAGGAACTCCTCGAAGAAGCCGACCGCCTCCGCCGTCGTCTCCATCAGGCACATCGGCTCCGGCTCCAGCGCCAGGGTGACGCGGCGGCCGGTCCGGTCCTCCAGCGCCGCGAGGTGGGCGGCGTGCCGCAGCAGCGCCTCGGCGATGGCTTCCCGCGCATCGGCGCCGGCGGCGGCCCGGAACGCGCCCGGAACGGTGCTGACGCTGCCGGCGAGGTCCGGCTGGTCGCCGGGCAGCAGCGCCGCGAGCAGGCCGGCCAAGCGGTCGGTGTAGGCCAGCCGTTCCGGTGTCCGCCAATCGGGGGCATAAACCTGCTCCTTGACCCGCTCGCCGTGGAACGGCCCGTAGGGGAACCCATTGACCGTGAAGACATAAAGCTGCTCGCTGACCAGGAACTCGCGCAGGGCGCAAAGCTCGGTCGGCGCCTCCAACGCCTCGGCGGCGATGGCAGACAGCCGCAGCCCGACGCCCATCGGGGCCTGCGGCGAGACCCGGCGCTTCACCTCCGGCAGGTGCCGCCGCAACGCGGCGAAAATGTCCGGCCAGCTTTCGCCGCGGTGGACGTTGGTGCAATAGGTGAGGTGCGCTGGGCCAGACGGGAGAAGCAGCCTCATGGTTGCCGCAGCCGTCCGGCACTTGGGAACAGCGGGCGTGCAGCCGTCCCCACTTTGCGTCCTTTGCACATGGCGTAAGCCGAAAGCAACAACAATCGGCTTTGCATAAGGATAGTTACCATATCAACCAAGTTGCGCTATAACAAAAGAGATTTGCTTAAGCATTGGACAAGAGAATTCGGTCAGAAACCGACATTGGCAACCGGCTTCATGGATCAACTAAGTCTGAGCATGTGCTATCATTTGTGGTTTATGTGATTTGTTTTTGATGCTGAGGCTTGGCGTTTCTCGTATCGTAGCACCAGCCCGGGCCAAAGTCCTTATGCGCCGTTTTCAGGAGTGATCATCATGCCGGCTCACGCCTTCTCGGTGGAACGCCTCGACACTCCGACCGGCCGCATCCTGGTCGTGACCGACGACGATGGCCGCTTGCGGGCAGTGGATTGGGAGGATCACGAGCGGCGCCTGCACCAGCTCCTGCGGCGGCAATACGGCGCGGACGTGATACGGCTCCAGGCGGCGTCGCGCGCCTCGGCCGCCCGTCGCTCACTCCGTGCCTATTTCGAGGGGGATACGGGCTGCCTGGTGGGACTGCCGGTGGCGACCAGCGGCACCGGCTTCCAGCGCCTGGTGTGGGACGCGCTGCGTGCAATCCCGGTCGGGCAGACCGTCAGCTACGGCGCCCTGGCGGCTCGGATAGGCCGGCCCACGGCGATGCGCGCCGTGGGCCTCGCGAACGGCGCCAACCCCATCTCCATCGTCGTGCCGTGCCACCGGGTCATCGGGTCCGGCGGCGCGCTGACGGGCTTCGGCGGCGGGCTGGAGCGTAAGCGATGGCTGCTGGCGCATGAGGGCGCGGCCTGGGCCGTGCCCGCGCCGCGTCAGGCCGCGATGGAGTTCCCGTCGCCGTCAAACCGGTAAACCTTGCCGTCCTGCGGCGTGAGGCCGACGCGGTCGCCGACGGCGTGGTCGATGTCGCCGAGGATGCGTGCGGTCAGCATCCCGGCCTCCGGCACATCGACGTAGAGCATCGTGTCGGCGCCGAGGCGCTCGGCATGCGACACGGCGCCGGTCCAGGCGCCGTCGCGCGCGACGACGAGGTGTTCCGGCCGCACGCCAAGCGTCGCGGCGTGCAGCCGGGCGGCAGCGTCGCCGCCGATGAAGTTCATGGTGGGAGAGCCGATGAAGCCCGCCACGAACCGGTTGGCCGGCCGGGCATACAGCTCCAGCGGCCGGCCGACCTGCTCGACCACGCCGCCGTTCATGACCACGATCTTGTCGGCCAGCGTCATGGCTTCCACCTGGTCATGGGTGACATAGACCATGGTGGCGCCGAGCTGCCGATGCAGCTTGGCGATCTCGATTCGGGTGCCGACCCGGAGCGCCGCATCAAGGTTCGACAGCGGCTCGTCGAACAGGAACAGGCTCGGCTGGCGCACGATGGCCCGGCCGATGGCGACGCGCTGGCGCTGCCCGCCCGACAACTCGGCCGGGCGGCGGTCCAGCAGGGCGTCGAGCCGCAGCAGGCCGGACGCGGTCTCGACCCGGCGCTTGATGTCCGCCGCGGCCACGCCCTCCTGCGACAAGGCGAGGCCCATGTTTCGGGCCACCGTCAAGTGCGGATACAGCGCGTAGCTTTGGAACACCATGGCGATGCCGCGCTTGGCCGGCGGCACGCCGTTCATCAGCCGGCCGTCGATCCGCACGTCGCCCCCCGTCTGCTCGTCCAGCCCGGCGATGATGCGCAGCAGCGTCGATTTGCCGCAGCCGGAGGGGCCGACGAAGACCACGAACTCGCCAGCGGCCACATCGAGGTCCACGCCCTTGAGCACATCGACCGCGCCGAAGCTCTTGCGGATGGCCGAGAGCGTGAGGGACCCCATGCGGCCCGCCCTCAAAGGTCGATGGCGCGGCGCTCGCGCATGGAGCGGTCGGCGGCCAGCACCACGCCGAGCGAGCGGACGGCGTCCTGCATGTGGCGGCCGAGGTCGCGGTCGCCCCGGATCGCATCGAGCACGAAAGCCTGCTCGCGCTCGCACAGCGCCTGGTGGCCAGGCTCGTCGGCCATGGACAGAAGCTCGTCGGAGGCGAGGAAGGCGCCGTCCGGCCCGGTTTCCGCGTGGTGCAGGCGGATGCGCGCGGTCCTTGTGTGCGTATCGACGTCGGAGGACGCCGCGCCCTCTTCCATGATGATGGAGGCCGAGCCTTTCGGCCCCATCACGTCCTTCACGAAATACGCCGTCTCCGAGATCATCGGACCCCAGCCGGCCTCATACCAGCCGACCGAGCCGTCCTCGAAAAGGACCTGCAGGTGCCCGTAGTTCACCTGCGCCGGGTCGATCTCGGGCGAGAGCCTTACCCCCATGCCGCGCACCTGCACGGGCGGGCTGTCGGTGATCTGCAGCATCACGTCGAGGTAGTGGACGCCGCAATCGACGACCGGGCTGGTGCTGTCCAGCAGCCGCCTGTGGATCGCCCAGGCGGCGCCGGAAGATTGCTGGTTCAGGTTCATCCGCATCACGAAGGGCGGGCCGAGCCGCCGCGCCCGGCGGATGAACTCGATCCAGCTCGGGTGATGGCGCAGGATGTAGCCGACCACGAGCTTGCGGCCTGTCTGCTGCGCGACAGCCACGACGCGCTCGGCCTCCGCCACGGTGGGCGCGAGCGGCTTTTCCACGAAGACGTGGGCGCCGGCCTCCATGGCGGCGATGGCATGGGCGGCGTGGCTGTCGGTGTAGGTGTTGACCGACACGAGACCGGGCCTGAGCGCCAGCCCGGCCCCGAAATCCGGGAGGACGGGATAGCGCCGCAGCTCGTCGGGCAGGGCGACGGGCGAGCGGTTGACGAGGCCGATGATCTCGAAGCCGGGGTTGCGGTGATAGGCGAGCGCATGGCTCATGCCCATTTGGCCAAGGCCCACGACCAGGGTGCGCAGCGCGCTCACTTGACGGCGCCCGTGGTGATGCCGCGGATCAACTGCCGGGAGAACAGCAGGTAGAGCACCAGCACCGGCAGCACCGCCAGCGTCAGCGCGGCCAGCACGGCGTTCCAGTTGGTCACGAACTGGCCGATGAACACCTGGGCACCGAGCGTCACCGTCTTGGTGGCCTCGCCCGGCGCCACGATCAGCGGGAACCACAGGTCGTTCCAGATCGGGATCATGGTGAACACGGCGACGGTCGCAATTGCCGGGCGGACCAGCGGCAGCACGAGGCTGAAGAAGATCGTGTACTCCGACAGGCCGTCGATGCGCCCGGCGTCCTTCAGGTCCTTCGACACGCCCTGCATGAACTCGCTGAGAATGAACACCGCGATGGGCAGGCCCTGCGCCGTGTAGATCAGGATCAGCGCCAGGTGCGTGTTCACGAGGTGGGCCGCCACCATCATGTTGAGGATCGCCACCGTCCCGAGCCGGATCGGCACCATGATGCCGAGCGCCAGGAACAGGCCGAGCAGGCGGTTCGCCCGGAACCGGTATTCGCTGAGCGCGAACGCCGCCATGGCGCCGAACAGCAGCACCGCCGCGAGCGACCCGGCCGTGACGATCAGGCTGTTGCCGAAGTAGCGCAGGAACGCGCCCTGGCCCAGCACCGTCTTGTAGCCGATCAGGTCGAAGCTCGCGGCGCCCGGCAGGCTCAAGGGGGCGCCGAAGATGCTGGCCCGCGACTTGAAGGAGTTCACCAGGACGAGCAGCACCGGGCCGAGGCAAAGCGCCGTGTAGAGCATCAGCACGAGGTGGACCGCCGCCCGGCGCAGCGGCCACGCCCGGGCCGGGGCCAGGGCGCGGCTCACAGCGCGTAGCGCCGCATCCGCGCCTGGACGCCGAACAGGTAGGCCGAGACGCCGATGAGGATGATCAGGAACATCATCGTCGCGATGGCGGCGCCCATGTTGGGGTCGCCGAGCTGCAGCTGGTTGCCGAAGAACGTGCGGAACAGGAAGGTGCCCAGGATGTCGGTCGCGAAGTTCGGCCCGGCGTTCGCGCCGTTCACGGTGTAGATCAGGTCGAAGGCATTAAAGTTGCCGACAAACGTCAGGATCGAGCAGATGCCGACCGTGGGCCAGATCAGCGGCAGCTTGATCTTGCGGAACTGCGCGAAGCCGGTGATCCCGTCGAGTTCCGCGGCCTCGATCAGCTCGCCCGGGATGGCGAGCAGGGCCGCATAGATGAGCATCATGGGAATGCCGACGTACTGCCAGACGGAGATCAGGGCGAGCGTGGTCAGCGCCGTCGCCTCCTGCCCGAGCCACGGGTGGAACCATCCGCGCAGCCCGACGGCGCCCAGCAGCGACGGCGCAACACCCCAAAGGGGGCTGAGGATCAGCTTCCAGGTGAAGCCCACGACCACGAAGGACAGCATGGTCGGCAGGAAGAACGCCGTGCGATAGAACGCCTGGCCGCGGAGCCGGGGCAGCGACAGCAGGGCCGCGAGCGCGATGCCGACCGGGTTCTGCAGCAGGATGTGGAAGGCGAAGAAGATGAAGTTGTGACGGAGCGCCGCCCAGAAATGCTCCGACCAGCGCGCGTCGGTCAGCAGCACCCGGAAGTTGTCGAGGCCGACGAAGACCGGCGCGTGCTCGACGCTGCGATACAGCGCGAGCCGCAGCGTGTCGGCCAGCGGCACGATCATCAGGGCGGTGTAGACCAGCAGGGCCGGCGCCAGGAACACGGCGATGTGCCAGCGCCGGGTGCGGACCGGCGCCGCCTCACCTGCCGCCGCCGGCAGCGGGCACGCGTCGGCCGCGAGCGTCTCGATCTGGTCCATGCGGACCTCGCCCATGCCGGCTGGAGCGGCTACTGCGCCGGCTTGTACCAGCTATCAAGGCCCTTCTGCAGCTTCTGCGCCGCCTGCTCCGGCGTTTCGGTGCCGTTGATCACGTTGGCCGACGCGACCCAGACCTCGTTCTCCAGGTTGGGCGTGCCGCGGGACAGCATCTGGTAGGTCGAGCGCATGGTCGATTTGCACTCTGTGCGAAACGCGAGGAACTGCTGGGCCAGCGGGTCCGTCACCGGCGCCGACTGCGTCTGCATGCTGTAGAAGCCCGGCAGCGAATCCGAGTACACCTTGGCGAAGTCCGACGACGCCACCCATGCCAGGAAGATCTTGGCAGCGTCGGCGTTCTTGCTCCGGGCGTTCATGCCGAAGGCGATGTCGGGGTGGTCGGACACGTAGCAGGGGTCGCCTGCCTTCGGCACCGGCGGCGGGAACACGCCCAGCTTGAACTGCGCCTGGGTCTCGAACTGGGCGATCTCCCAGGAGCCGGCCGGGTAGATCGCGGCGCGGCCCAGGGTGAACAGGTTCTGGCTGTCCGGGTAGGACTGCGCCTGGTAGCCGTCGCCGAGGTATGGCCCCCACTTGGCAAGCTCCCGGAACGGTGTGACCCAGGCCGGGTCGGTCAGCTTGGTTTGGCCCGCGATCAGCGCCTTGCGGCCGTCCTCCCCGTGCCAGTAGTTGGGGCCGATGTTCTGGTAGCCCATCGTCGCCGCTTCCCACTGGTCGGGCGTGCCCATGGCGAGCGGCACGTAGGTGCCGTCCTTCTTGAGCTTGTCGAGGTCTGCGAAAAACTCGTCGGAGGTCTTCGGCGGCTGCGTGATGCCGGCCTTGGCAAAGGCGTCCTGGTTGTAGATAAAGCCGTGCAGCACGGCCGCGGCCGGCACGCAGTAGGCGGTCTGGCCGTCGTCGGTGGACCAGCCGGCCCGGGCGACCGCGGTGAAGTTGTTCATGCCGGGGACGGCGTTCACGCTCGTCAACTGGCCCTTCTTGAACAGCTCCAGCGAGGCGTCGAACGGGCGGCAGGCGATGATGTCGCCCGCGGTGCCGGCATCGAGCTTGGAGTTCAGCGCGGCATTGTATTCCTTGGGCGCCGTCGGCTGGAAATTGAGCTTGATGCCGGGATGGGTCTTCTCGAAAGCCGGGATGATCCTCTCCTGCCAGGTCGGCAGGTCGTCGTTGCGCCAGCTCTCGATGGTGAGCGTCGTGTCTGCGGCAGCCGGGGCCGCCATGGCAAGTGCCATGCCGAACAGGACCCAGGCGGCGGCGGCTCTGGTCGTCATCCTCATTCTGTGTTCTCCGTCGCGGCGATGGACGTGCGGTGCAAATGGCTGGGGCGCGTCGGGCAAGCCGACGAAGCTGGCTCGGCCGATGTTGGCATGACCTCACCCCGTGCGCCAGCGCCGCGCATGCTGCCTGCACTTTGCCCACAGCAGGCCGAGGCGCCTATGATCTCGTGGCGGACCTCAACCCGGGGCAGAGCCGATGCCGGACCAAGCCGAGACCCACATGGCCGCCGAAATCCGCGAAACGCCGGACGCGGTGGCGCGGCTGATCGCGCGGGAAGCAGGCGCGCTCCGGGGCCTGGGCGCCCGGCTGCGGACGCTGGACCCGGGCGTGATCGTCACCTGCGCCCGCGGGTCGTCGGACAACGCGACGGCCTATTTCAAGTACCTGACCGAGATCCTCATGGGCGTGCCCGTGGCGTCGGTCGGCCCATCGGTTGCCTCGGTGTACAAGGCGCCCTTGAAGCTCAGGGGCGCCGTGGTGGTCTCCGTTTCGCAGTCCGGCCAAAGCCCGGACATCGTCGCCTTGCAGGCCGCGGCGCGGCAGGCCGGGGCGTTCTCCATCGCAGTGGTCAATCAGGCCGACTCGCCGCTCGCGCGGACGGCGGACGCGGTCATCCCCCTGCATGCGGGCCAGGAGGCCAGCATAGCTGCGACCAAGAGCTGCATCGCCTCCGCCGCGGCCCTCGTGGCGCTCATCGCCGAGTGGCGGGACGACGCGGCGCTGCGCCAGGCCGTCGCGCGCCTGCCGGACGCCCTGGCCGCGACGCTCGGCCACCGTTGGGACGCGGCCCGGCCGTCGTTCGAGGCGGCGCAGTCCGCCTACGTTGTGGGCCGCGGACCCGCCCTGCCGGTCGCGGCGGAGGCGGCGCTGAAGCTCAAGGAAACCTGCGTGCTGCACGCCGAGGCGTTTTCCGGCGCCGAGGTGATGCACGGCCCGCTGCAGCTTCTCCAGCCGGGCTTCCCGGTGATCGCGTTCCGCCAGCCCGACCTGTCTCAGCAGGCGATGGCGGACAGCATCGGCCGGCTGCGGGCGTTGGGCGGCCGGGTGTTCGAGGTTGCGCCGGACGGCGCGGGACGGCCCGACCATCTGCCCGTCGCCGCCACGGGGCACCCGGCGCTCGATCCGCTCGCCATGCTGCTCTCCTTCTATGCCTTCGCCGAGGCGCTGGCCCGGGCGCGCGGGCACGATCCCGACCGGCCGTCCCATCTGCGCAAGGTGACGGAGACGGTCTGATGGCCCCCCACGTCCTTTGCGGCGCGTGCATCTTTACCGGCGAGCAGTTCCTCCATGGCCACGCGGTCCTGGTGGACGGCGCCCGCATCCTCGACGTGCTGCCGGTGGCCGACGTGCCGGCCGGATGCCCCTGGCACGACCTCCCCGGCGGAACCCTGGCGCCCGGCTTCATCGACGCCCAGGTGAACGGCGGCGGCGGGGTGCTGTTCAACGAGACGCGCACCGCCGAGGGGGTGGCGGCCATCGCCCGGGCGCATGCGCGGCACGGGACGACCGGCCTGCTGCCCACCCTCATCACCGACCGCGGGGAGCGCCGGGCGGAGGCGGTGGCGGCGGTCCGCGCGGCGGTGGCGGCGGGGGCGCCGGGCATCCTCGGCATCCATCTCGAAGGCCCATTCCTGGCGCCGGCGCGAAAGGGCGCGCACGATCCCGCCCTGATCCGCCCGATGACGGATGCGGATGTCGATGCGCTGCTCGGCGCCGGCCTCCGCACCGTGCTGCTTACGGTGGCGATGGAGGCGGCCTCGCCGGAGCAGATCAGGCGGCTGTCGGAGGGGGGCGTCATCGTCAGCCTCGGGCACAGCGACGCGCCCTACGAGGCGGCGACCGCCGCGGCCGACGCCGGGGCGCGCGGCGTCACCCACCTGTTCAACGCCATGTCGCAGCTTGGGCACCGCGCGCCCGGCCTGGTCGGCGCCGCGCTGGACCATGGCGGGCTGTGGGCCGGGCTGATCGCCGACGGGCATCATGTCCACCCGGCGGCGCTGCGGGTGGCGCTGCGGGCCAAGCAGGGACCGGCGCGGCTGTTCCTGGTCAGCGACGCGATGCCGCCGGCCGGGTCGGGCAGCGACACGTTCATGCTGGGTGGCCGGGCAGTGACCCGGCGGAACGGGCGGCTGACGCTGGCGGACGGGACGCTGGCGGGGTCGGACCTCACCATGGACCGGGCGGTCCGCTTCGCTGTCGAGCACCTGCGCCAGCCGCTTGCGGAGGCGTTGCGGATGGCGAGCCTTTACCCGGCGCAGTTCCTGCGGCTCGACGCGGACCGGGGCCGGATCGCGCCGGGGTTCTGGGCGGACATGGTCCTGCTGGACGACGACCTGTCGGTCCGGGCGGCATGGATCGCCGGGGCGGTCACGCCAAGCTCCTGGCGTTGGCCTCCAGCAGTTCAGGCCCCATGAACAACGAGCTTCGGTCCAGCCTGGTATGCAGGGCGAAGCGTTCGGGCGTGAGCGGGCCGGGCCGCCCGATCAGGTAACCCTGGACCTCGTCGCAGCAATACGCCTGCAGGATCTCAAGCTGCGTCTGGTGCGCGACGCCCTCGGCGCAGACCGCCATGTCCAGCCCGGCGCCCAGCTGCAGCACGGCGCGGGTGATGACCTCGGTGCGCCGGCAGGTGCCCAGGTTCTCGATGAACAGGCGGTCGAGCTTCAGCTTGTCGAACGGAATGGTCCGAAGATAGCTCAGCGACGAGTAGCCGGTGCCGAAGTCATCCAGCGAAAGGCCGACGCCCAGCGCCTTCAACTGCGCAAGCTCCCGCTGGGCGTTGCCGGCATTGTCGATGAACACGCGCTCCGTGACCTCGATTTCCAGCCGGCTGGGATTGAGGCCGGTTTCCTGCAACGCGGCTTCCACGGCATGCGACAGGTCCTCGCCCTCGAACCAATAGGCCGACACGTTGACCGCGGCGCGGAACGGTTGTGGCCAGCGCAGCGCCTCGGCGCAGGCGGCGCGGAGCACCCAGGTGTCGAGCTGCTTGTAAAGGCCGAGTGCCTCCGCGATCGGCACGAAGGTGCCGGGCGACACCTTGCCGCAGCCCGGGCGGTTCCACCGCACCAACGCCTCGAACCGCTGCAGCACACCGGTCAGGCAGTTGACGATGGGCTGCCAATGCAGGTGAAACTGCCCGGCGTCCAGCGCCTCCCGCAAGTCGCGCTCCAGCTCCCGCCGGTTGGTCGAGGTACGGTCCTTGGAGGCCGGCGGCAAGCCAGCCGACATGTCCTCGTCGGTGGGCGGGGCGACGTCGGCCCCGCGCTGATCCGTTTCCCCCTTTGCGGCAGGCCGCCCGTCCTCGCCCTGTCCAGGGCGCAGAACGTCTAGGCTGAGGCTCGAACCGTTCGGCATCACTGATTCCTACCGTCTGCAAACACTCTGGATGCGGCGCCTGGCGTCATCCACTGGTCAGTATGGCCCAACTCTGCGCTAAACCGCATAAAACAAACTACATATCCGTACTCTTTCTCGTTTGACCACCCCAGCTGGCAAAATCAATGGTTGATTCTAACGACCCGCAGTCCGCTCGTGGCGGTTTGCTGGCCAGCCGGCAGCCATGCGCAGCACGCTGATCGGTCCAAAACTGCCGTTCCAGGAGAGTCATGGCGCAGGCTCCCGCACCGCCGCCGCCGCCCAGGCGGCGACCGGGCGCAGCACCTCGTCCCAATTGGACGCGAGCGCCAGGCGGTCCCGCCGCGCCCCGCCGCAGCGCGCCACGGCGCCGCGCAGCCCATCCACGAAGCCCTGCACCGTGGGCGGCGCGCCGATGATCTCCGGCGACAGGGCGCTGAGCGCCTGCGCGGTCTTCGGCCCATAGCTGTTGGTCACCACGACGCCGCCGCAGGCCGCCATCTCCAGCACGGGATAGCTGGTGTGCGGCGACAGCATGGGGCACAGCAGGATGTCGGCCCGGCGCAGGCTGTCGGCATAGCCGGCGTAGCTGGCCCAGGGCGCCGGGCGCAGCGCCTGCCCGCCGCCGAGCGCGATGCTCGGCAGGCTGCCGCGCCCGCCGATGCTGACGAACTCCCACGCGCCGGGAAACACGCCCTGCTCGACCGCCCTCCGCAGTGCCTGCAGGCCCAGGCCCATCATGTTGCGGGCGTTGGTCGGCCGGGCATAGAACAACAGCCGGCGCGGCTGCCCGGACGGGCCGGCGCCGGGCGGGTGGAAGACGCGGCGGTCCACCGCAGGCTCGAACACCGTGCACCGCGCGTCGAGGAACGCCGGGTCGGCGTAGCAGCCCGGCGCCTGCTGCCGCAGGTGGCCGGCCAGGAACGCCTCGTTGACCATGGCGCGGTGCGGCATCGCGTAGGTTTCGAGCGCCAGGGCGTAGTTGCTGGACCAAGCGTAGAAGCCCGGCTCGAAATCCTGGATCAGGTACAGGAACCAGGGACGCCGCATCCGGGGCAGCACGGGGCGGACGGCCTGGGCCGTCGTCCAATGGGTCGCGAGCCAAAGGTCGTCCGCCCCCACCGCGGCGGGCGCGGCCGGGTCCGACCCGGCGGCGACCTGCAACCCCGCCGGGGGCGCCCGGCCCAGCAGGCTCGCCACGTGGCCGGCGAACCACGCCGGGTCGGTCCGGTGCCCAATCCGGCTGGTGACG
>CAXSHI010000033.1:0-30111 GCA_964236755.1 uncultured Acetobacteraceae bacterium | reverse complement strand
GAATCCAGTCCCGCTGAGGGTCTGCCTGGACCTGAAATATCTTGCTGCAGCGCAGCATAGAAAGATTCGTGCGCCAGGTCGAGTTTTCGGTCCCCGTTGCGTCTTGCCGGGATGCACATTGCCTGCATATGCTCAAGACCGAGCGTTCCGCTGCCGAGCCGCAAGTCTCAGCATGAAACGTAACGGTCTGCCGATGAGCAGAACTAGTCGGCCACAATGATCGGCCACATTCAGGAGGGATTGACGTGAGGCTCAGGAAAACGCTGCTCGGATGCACGATGATGCTAGGCATGGCCGCGCTCGCCGCGGGGTCGCCGGCATCCGCCAACGACGAACTGCAGAAGCTGCAAGGCGACGCCAACCAATGGGTCATGCCGACCGGCAACTATGCCAACCAGCGCTACAGCACGCTTGATCAGATCAACGCCACCAATGCGTCGAAGCTACATCCGGTCTGGTCGTTCTCGACCGGCGTGCTGCGCGGGCACGAGGGTGGGCCTCTGGTCATCGGCAATACGATGTATGTGCACACGCCATTCCCGAACAACGTCTTCGCGCTCGACCTGAACGACAACGGCAAGATCATCTGGAAGTATGAGCCGCGCCAGGATCCCAGCGTCATCGCCGTGATGTGCTGCGACACGGTGAACCGCGGCGTCGCCTACGGCGAAGGCAAGATCATCCTGAACCAGGCCGATGCCACGACGGTCGCGCTCGATGCCAAGAGCGGCAAAGAGCTTTGGCACGTCAAGAACGGCGACCCCGCCAAGGGCGAGACCATGACCATGGCGCCGCTGATCGTGAAGGACAAGGTTTACGTCGGCATCAGCGGCGGCGAGTTCGGCACGCAAGGCCGGTTCACGGCATACAACCTGAAGGACGGCTCGCTCGCCTGGAACGCCTACTCGGTCGGGCCGGACGAGGGGATGCTGGTCGATCCCGTCAAGACGACGGTGATGGGCAAGCCCATCGGCAAGGACTCGTCGGTGTCCACTTGGCAGGGCGACCAGTGGAAGACCGGCGGCGGCAGCACCTGGGGCTGGTACTCCTACGACCCCGCCACCAACCTGATCTATTATGGGACGGGCAACCCCAGCACCTGGAACCCGACGCAGCGCCCCGGCGACAACAAGTGGTCGATGACCATCTTCGCGCGTGACGCCGATACCGGCATGGCGAAGTGGGTCTATCAGATGACCCCGCACGACGAGTGGGACTACGACGGCATCAACGAGATGATCCTGGCCGACATCCCCGTGAAGGGAAAGATGACCAAGGCGCTCGTGCACTTCGACCGCAACGGCTTCGGCTACACGCTGAACCGCGAGACGGGCGAGCTGCTGGTCGCCGAAAAGTACGACCCGGCGGTGAACTGGGCCACCCACGTCGATATGCAGACCGGCCGTCCTCAGGTCGTGCCTGCCTACTCGACGCAGGCCAATGGCGAGGACAAGAACAGCCGCAACATCTGCCCGGCCGCCCTTGGCTCCAAGGACCAGCAGCCGGCCGCCTTCTCGCCGAAGACCGGCCTGTTCTACGTGCCGACCAACCACGTCTGCATGGATTACGAGCCGTTCAAGGTGTCCTACACCGCGGGCCAGCCCTACGTGGGCGCCACGCTCTCGATGTATCCGCCGAAGGGCGAGAACAACCTTGGCAACTTCATTGCCTGGGATGCCGGCCAGGGCAAGATCGTCTGGTCTGACCCGGAGCCGTTCTCCGTCTGGTCGGGCGCCTTGGCGACCGCGGGCGACATCGTGTTCTACGGCACGCTCGACGGCTACCTGAAGGGCGTCGACATCAAGACCGGCAAGGAGCTTTACCGCTACAAGACGCCATCCGGCATCATCGGCAACGTCACGACCTACACGCACAACGGCAAGCAGTTCATCGCCGTGCTGTCGGGCGTCGGCGGCTGGGCCGGGATCGGCATGGCGGCTGGGCTTGGCAACGATACCGACGGCTTGGGCGCCGTCGGCGCCTACAAGCAGCTGTCCAACTATACGCAGTTGGGCGGCGTGATGACCGTGTTCGGCCTCGACTAAGCCGACCTCAGCAGGCTCCGGCCGCGGCACGCCCGCGGCCGGAGAGACGACCGGAGACGACGAATGCGATACAGATCACTGCTGGCCCTTTCGGGACTGGTCAGCGCCGGAGTAGCCTTGGGCGTCGCCGGGTCGTCCGGAGCCAAGGCCGAGAACGACCCGGTCTATATGGTCCAGGATGGCCGCGTGGACCAGCACACGTTCAACGGCTACCGCCGCTACGGCGAGTCGTGCCATCGGTGCCATGGCCCTGACGGCGCCGGCAGTTCCTACGCGCCGAGCCTGACCGAGTCGCTCAAGCATCTGTCCTATGAGGATTTCGCCAACGTCATCGTCAACGGACGGCAGAATGTGACCAAGGCGCAGAACAACGTCATGCCGGCCTTTGGCACGACGGAGGACGTTATCCTGTATCTCGATGACATTTACGGGTATCTGAAGGCTCGCTCGGACGACAAGCTGCCGCGCGGACGCCCGAAGCGCGTGGGCGATGACAGCTGATCGAACATCCGGCCAAGGAAGACTCCTTGGCCGGATCGGCTGCAAGAAGGCTTGGGCCGTTTGCTTGGCTATGGCGGGGGTGTTGCTCGGTTGCATGCCTGCATATGCCCAGCGTGCCGAGCTGATCTCCCGCACCGAGTTGCGTGTTTGCGCCGATCCGCACAACCTGCCGTTTTCCGACGAGGCGCGTGACGGCTTCGAGAACAAGATCGCCGAGATCGTCGGCGCCGACCTCGGCTTGCCGGTCAGCTACGTCTGGTTCCCGCAAGTCACCGGCTTCGTGCGCAACACGCTGCGCGCCCGGGAGTGCGACCTGATCATGGGCACCGTCAGCGGCGATGGGATCGTGGACGGCACCAATCCGTACTACCACACCGGCTACATGCTCGTGACCCGCACCGCGGACGCCATCGCCGCGCGGTCGGTCGGCGATCCCGCCTTGGCGGCTAAGAAATTCGGCGTGATCGCCGCGACGCCGCCGACCGACCTGCTGCTACGGCACAACCTGATGGGCCAGGTCCGCGCCTACTCGCTCCGCGTCGACACCCGGATCAGCAACCCGCCGCGCGCCATGCTGCAGGACCTCGTGGACGGCGTCATCGACGTCGCCTTGGTCTGGGGGCCGCCGGCCGGCTATGCGATCACCCGGGAGCACTTGCCGCTGACGGCGGCGTTCATCGAGCCGGAGCCGAACGCGCCCCGGCTCGACTACCGCATCGCCATGGGCGTGCGCGCGAACGAGCCGGAATGGCGGCGGCGGATCAACCAGGCCATCGGTAAGCACAAGACCGACATCGCCGCGGTGCTGTCGGATTACGGGGTTCCGATGCTGGACGAACCGGGCCAGTCCACGCCTTGAGACCTGCGGCTGCGGCGCTGGTCATCAGCCTGGGAGCCACGCCGGCCCATGCAGATCCGAACGTGCCGGTGCCGGACGCTTATCGCCTCGATGAGTACCGGGCGCCGGTGCCCGACACGGTGCCGGGCGCCGGGGTGCTTCATGTCCCGGCCATGCAGGAGCGGGTGGCCCGGCGCGACGCGGTGCTGGTCGACGTGCTGCCGGCGCCACGCAGGCCGCCCGGCATGCGTCCCGGCACGCCGTGGCTGCCCGCCCGCCACCCCAGCCTTCCCGGAAGCCTATGGTGGCCGGAGATCGGTCGCGGCGCGTTGCCGGAGCAGGCGCAGGCCCGCCTGCGGCAGAGATTGCGCGACGTCACGCAAGGTGACTCCGAACGGTTGGTCGTCTTCTTCTGCCTCGCGGATTGCTGGATGAGCTGGAACGCCGCGCGGCGCGCCGGGTCGATGGGGTTCCATGCCGCCTGGTTTCCCGAAGGAGTGGACGGCTGGCAGGCGCTCGGCCTGCCGACGCAGGACATCGTGCCCGAGGAGTCCGAGTAGAAGCGCCTTCAGGGATCGGATGAATGAACTTCGACAAACTCGCCCAAGCCGTAGCCCGCAGCGCGGGCCGGCCCCTCACCTTCATGGTCGCAGTTGCCCTTGTCGTCGTGTGGGGCATCAGCGGGCCGATCTTCGGGTTCAGCGACACGTGGCAGCTCGTGATCAACACCGGCACCACCATCGTCACCTTCCTGATGGTGTTCCTCATCCAGAACACGCAGAACCGCGACACGGACGCCTTGCAGGTCAAGATCGACGAATTGCTCCGCGTGACGGAAGGAGCGCGGTTGGCGCTGCTGAACCTTGAGGAAATGAAGGCGGACGAACTGGACCGCATCAAGCAGGGCTTCGTCGAACTGGGCCGGCGCAACAAGGGTGGTGCGGACGACCCCAGCCGCTCCTCGACCGCAGGAGCTTGAGGCGAGCGGCGGCGCGGCTGTCCTGGCCTAATCCACCGCCCCGCGCTGCAACGCCTGCGCCAAGGCGCCCAGCTTCGCCTCCATCTGCACGGGGATTTCGCAGGCGTAGCGTATGGTGCGCTCGATGTCCTCATACTCGCGGATCAGGAACGCCCGGCGGCTGACGATTTCCTCGCGCTGCGCGGGAGGCGCATCGGCCGGCAGGGCGCGGAGTTCGGCGGTGATCTGCGACGTCAGCTCGGTCAGTGCGCGCTGCCGCCGGGCGGTGCCGCGCAGGCGGTCGATGACCTGGGCGCGCTGCTGGTTGGTCTCGTCCACCAGCCCGGCGAACAGCAGCGCGGACCGCGCCGGCCGGTCGGCGCCGGGCAGCGTCGCCACGAACCGCTCAAGCTGCCCGGCGCCGTCCTGCGCCGACACGCCCCGCGGCGCCACGGTGGCGACGATCGCAGCCACCTGGGGATCCGCGCGCCAGTCGCCGGCCGCATCGTGTCCGCCCCAGAGTGTGCCGGCAGTCAGCTTGGGGACGAGCCGCTGCACGCAGGGCCAATCCGGGTCGGCCGGCGGCGGCCCGGCCGCCCCGAGCGCCAGCGCGAGCAGCCCAAGCGCCGCAGCCCTGAGCACCATCATTCTGGCCCCGCCTTCCGCGCCATCAGCCCGCGGCCGGGGTCGTAGCCCGCGACCGCCGCCGCCATGAACGCGATAGTACAGCCGATGACGATGGCGGCCGACCCCCAGTCCACCCGGCCGTACAACGCGAAGCGGATCAGCTCGGTCGCCGAGGTGAAAGGGTTCAACTGGCACACCCACCACAGGAACAGGCTGCTTTCCTTCACGCGCCACAGCGGATACAGGGCGGAGGAGGCGAAGAACATCGGGAAGATCACGAAGTTCATGACCCCGGCGAAGTTCTCCAGCTGCCGGATGAACGACGACATCACAAGACCCAGCGCCCCGAGCATCAGGCCCGACACGACCAGCGCCGGAAACACGGCGAGGTAGCCGACGGCCGGCGGCTCGATCTCCCAGAACCAAGCGATGCCGAGAAAGATGTAGGACTGCACGACGGCGACCGCGACGCCCGCCAGCAGCTTCGACAGCAGCAGGAACCAGCGCGGGAAGGGGCTGACCATCAGCGTCTTCATGCTGCCCATCTCGCGGTCATAGACCATCGAAAGGCTGCTCTGCATGCCGTTGAACAGCTCGATCATGGCGATCAGGCCCGGCGCGATATAGACTTCGTATGGGATGTAGGTCTCGTAGGGCGGAATGATCGACACGCCCAGCACGAAGCGGAACCCGGCGGCGAAGATCGCGAGCCATACCAGGGGCCGCACCAGCGCCGAGACGAAACGCCCGCGCTGATGCACCCAGCGCAGGCCCTCGCGCCGGACGATGCCGCCCATGCAGCGGGCATAGGCGGCGGGCGGCAGCGGGCGGAGCTTAGTTTGCAGCATGGGTCAGGTGCTCGAATACGTCCTTGAGGGTGTGGGCGCCGGACTCTTTGTGAGCCTGGGCGACAACGGCCGGGACCGGGCCGGACGCCAGCACGCGGCCCTTGTGCAGCACGACGACGCTCGCGTCCTCGCCGGCCTCGTCGATCAGGTGGGTCGCCCACAGCACGGCGAGGCCGCGCTCCCGGCACAGGCGGCGGACGTGGTTCAGCAGGAAGCCGCGGCTTTCCATGTCGAGGCCGGCCGTCGGCTCGTCCAGCAGCAGCAGCGACGGCTCGTGCACCAGGGCGCGCGCCAGCTCGACCCGGCGCCGCTGCCCGCCGGACAGCAGGCGCACCCGGTCGCGCGCGCGTTCGAGGAGGTTCACCCGGGCCAGCTCGTCCCGGATGCGCGGAGCCGCGACAGTGCCGGCAATCCCGTGCAAGGCCGCGTGGTACTCAAGGTTCTGCTGCACCGTGAGGTCGAGGTCTAGCGTCGGCTGCTGGAACACCACGCCCATGCGCGCCAGAGCCGCGGAAGCGTTGGCGCGGAACGGCTGGCCGAACACGGCAATGCCGCCCTGGTGGGCGTGATAGAGCCGGGTGATCAACGCGAACAGCGTGGTCTTGCCGGCGCCGTTCTGCCCCAGCAGCACCGTGAAGTCGCCGGGCCGGATGCGGAAGCCCACGCCGTCCAGCGCGCGGCGAGGCCCGAACCGGTGGGTCAGCCCGTCCACCTCCAAGGCGGCGGGTTCATGCGCGATGCTGTCCGGCATTACGGCGTCACCACCACGCCCCAGGGCAGCCGCCCGACCGGCACCGACTTCGTCACCCGCAGCGCGTCCACGTCGATGACCGAGAGATCGTTGCTGACGCCGTTGGTCGCGTAGAGCCGCTTGGCGTCGAGCGAGAACGCCAGGTTCCATACGCGCTGCCCCACCAGCAGATACTTGCGCACCTCATAGGTCTTGGTATCCACGACGGCGATGCGGTTGGCGGGGCCGAGCGCCACGAACGCGGTCTTGGTGTCCGGCGTGATCGCAATGCCGACCGGCTGCACGCTCTCGGCCGGCACGCCGGGAATGGTGAAGGGAATGGTGTGGACGACGGCGTGGGAGGCGGCGTCGATCACCGACACGGTGCCGCCGACCTCCGCGCTGACCCAGACCTGCGCGCCGTCCGCGGTGAAGCGCGCGACCCGCGGGCGGCTGCCGACCAGAACGTTGGCGATGGACTGGTGCGACGCCGTGTCGATGAAGTGCGCCATGCTCGTCGTTTCCGACGTGTTGACCAGCACGCGGCCATCGGGGCTGACGCCCATGCCCTCCGGCTCCACGCCCACCGGGATCTCGGTCACGACCCGCCCGGCGCGCACGTCGAGGACGGAAACCATGTTGTCGTTCTCGTTGGCGATGTACAGCGTGGTCCCGTCGGGGCTGAGCGTCATCAGCTCCGGGTCCGGGCCGCTCGGCAGGATGCGGGTGACCGCGAGGGTCGCGAGGTCCAGCACCTCGACATGGTCGCTGTCGCTCGTGCAGATGTATAGGCTGCGGCCGTCCCGGCTCGCGACGATGCCGCGCGGGCGGTCGCCGACCTTGATGGTCGATGTGACGGCGAGCGTTCCGCCGTCGATCACGGTGATCGTGTTGTCCTTCTCGTTCGACACGAACAGCCGCTCGGCCCGCGCCGCCGGGGCGGCCAGCAGCAGCGCCGCCCCCAAAAGCATGGCTGGGGCGAGCGTCACAGCTTGCATGTCGTCTCCGGCTGGTCGATGCCCAGCGTGTCGAGTTCGGAAAATTGGTGGAGGTAGCCCGGCTGCGGGCTGACGGACACCAGGCTGCGCGTGTCGGCCAGCAGCACCGGCTGGCGCAGCTGGCCGTCCCAGGGACGGAAGGTCAGGCGGGATCCCTTGAAGGCGGCCAGCTCGAATTTCGGGCCGCGCAGGTAGGCGCCGATGGCCGCGGGATCGGCGCCGGATCCGCGGCTCGCGGCCTCCCCTACCGCGCGCACGGCCATCCAGGCCCCGAAGTCGCGCGCCGTCATCGGCCGGCCGGCCAGCTTCTGGAACCGCGCCTGAAGCTGCGTCGCCCCCCATTGCTCGAACGGGCGCGCCCAGGCGGCGGGAACCAGGCCGTGCGTGCCGGCGATGGGCCGCGGGTCGGTCGTGCGATAAGCGAGGTCGTCGCCGAACTCATTCGCCGCGTCCGCCACCACGAGCACGTCGTAGGACAGCCCCTGGGTGAAGCGCGCGACTTCGGCGCCGATGGTGACATGGCCGGTGTCGGTGCGCTGGGCGCCAGGCTCGAAGGTCCAGGGCTTGTCGGCGGCGATGCGCAGCTGGAACTTGCGGGCGGAGCGGCGGAGCGCGTCGGCGTAGTCGCGGTCGGCCTCGCCGGGTCCCTGAACCAGCAGCACGTTGCGCCAACGCTTCACCGCCAGGTACTGCATCAGCGCGTCCGCCAGCATCGCCCGGCTGGGCAGCAGGTGCAGCACGCGCGCCCGGCAGTCGGCGCCGCGCAGCCGGTCGTCCTCGGAGGTCGCGTCGAGCAGGATGGCGTCGCGCGCCTCCGGCAGGTCCGCCACCTGCAGCAGCAGGGGCGCGGGCAGGTCGGCGACGATCACGCGCTCGCCGCTCCCCAGCATGGCGCGGGCGGCGGCCAGCACGGCGTCGGCGTCGGGCTGCAGCGATTCGTGCAGGGCGAAGCTTTGGTTGAGGAAGCGGCCGGTCGTCTGGTTGTCGGCCAACGCCACCCGAGCGCCCTGCACGCCCTCGTCGGTCGGCGGCGGGTCGAGCGCCACCTGCGGCCCGGCACGCTTCGGCGCAAGGGCAAGATACCCGATTCCCACGGCCACCGGGTCCGCGGCCATGGCGGGCGCCATGAGCAGCATCAGCAGCAATGCGATCGGACCGGGACGTGCCGGCATCGGTTCCCCCCAGGCACACCGCTTCGCGCGTGCGGCCCCATAGAGTGTGGCCCGTGCACCCCGGCTTGTCAGCCCCCGCCGCGGACGCCCCTGCGTGGCGCATGATTGACAAGCGGCGGCGGCGTGCGCGCATTGCTGCCAAGACACTGCCCGGGGAGGGGCCGCATGGAAATCGGACGCCGCACGCTGCTGGTCACGCCGTTGCTCGCCGCACTGCCGGCAGCCGCGGCGCGGGCCGCCGAGGCGCCCGCCATCCGCGTCGGCACGCTGCGCTTCGGCTCGGTCGCCTGGGAGCTGGACGTGATGCGGGCGCACGGGCTGGACGCCGGCATCGCAGTGGAAGCGGTCGAGTTCGCCGCCACGCAGGCGGCGCAGGTCGCGCTGCAGGCCGGGCGCGTCGATACGGTGGTGCAGGACTGGCTGTGGGTGTCGCGGCAGCGGGCAATGGGCGCCGATTGGACGCTGTCTCCCACTTCGGGCGCGCTGGGCGCAGTGATGGCGCCAACGGCATCGCCGGTGCGGACGGTGGCCGATCTGCGTGGCCGGCGGCTCGGCATCGCCGGCAGCCCGCTCGACAAGAGCTGGCTGCTGCTCCGCGCCTACGCGCGGCGGACGCTGGACCTTGATCTCGACCAGGCCGCCGACAAGAGCTTCGGCCCGCCCCCGCTGATCGCGGAGCAGCTGACGGCAGGGCGGCTCGACGCCGTGCTGACCTACTGGCCCTTCGCCGCGCGGGCGGAGGCGGCGGGGCAGCGCCGGGTGCTGGCCATGGAGGACGCGGTCGAGGCGCTGGGCATCCCGCGCGGCGTGCCGTTCGTCGGCTGGACGTTCTCCGACGCCTTCGCGGCGCGCAGCCCGGCGGCGGTGCAGGGCTTCGTCGCGGCCTCGGACCGGGCGCGGGCGATCCTCGCGGCCTCGGACGCGGAGTGGGAGCGGATCGCGCCGCTCACTGGGGCAGCGGAACCGGGCGAACTCGCGCGGCTGCGCGATGCGTACCGGCGCGGCGCGCCTGAGCATTGGAACCTGGAAGCGACGGCGCGGCTCTACGACGTGCTGGCGGCGGCCGGGGGTCCCGCCCTGGTCGGCCCTGCAGCGCACCTTTCGCCCGGAACGCTCTGGACGCCGGGTTAGGCCCTTCCCGGATGGGCTGGGCCGCGCGCCTGCTTCCCGTGCTGGCGCTGCTGGCCGGCTGGGAGCTGGCGGCGCGGCTGATCGGCAGCCGTCTGTTCCCGCCGGCCAGCACGGTGATCGCCGCCCTGGGGCAGGAGGCCGCGTCCGGACGCCTCCTGCACAACCTGGGCGTGACCCTGGCGCGGGTCGCCGCGGCGTTCACCGTGGCGATGGCGCTGGGGACGGCGCTCGGCGTCGCCATGGGACGCTGGCGCCGGGTGGACCAGGCGCTCGACAGCCTCGTCACCGGCCTGCTGAACCTGCCGGCGCTGGTCGGCATCGTGCTGATCTACGTCTGGTTCGGGCTGAGCGAGGCGACCGCTATCGCCGCCGTCGCGCTCAACAAGCTGCCGAGCACCGCCGTCACGGTGCGGGAGGGCGCGCGGGCGCTGGACCAGGGCCTGATCGACATGGCGCACAGCTTCCGCATGGGCCGCAGCGCTATCCTGCGCCACGTCGTGCTGCCGCAACTCTACCCCTATCTGTTCGGCGCGGCGCGCTCCGGGCTGGCGCTGATCTGGAAGATCGTGCTGGTGGCGGAGCTGCTGGGCCGCAGCGACGGCGTGGGCTTCCAGATCCAGGTGTATTTCCAGCTGTTCGACGTGACCGGCATCCTCGCCTACACCTTGGCCTTCATCGTCGTGGTGCAGTTGATCGAATGGCTGGCGCTGCAGCCGCTGGAGCGGCGGGCCAATTCGTGGCGGTGATGCTCGACGTTGAGGTCGCGCGCAAAGCCGTCCCGGCGCGCGGCGGGCCGCGCACGGTGATCGCGGATCTGCGCTTCGCCTTGCAGCCGGACGAGATCGTCGCCCTGGTCGGCCCGTCCGGCTGCGGCAAGACGACGCTGCTGCGCATCATCGGCGGGCTGGATGTCCGGTATGAAGGCCGGATCGCCTGGGCCGGCGGCGTCGCGCCGCGCATCGGCACGGTATTCCAGGAGCCGCGGCTGCTGCCCTGGCGCACGGTCCGACAGAACATCGCCCTGGTCCGCCCGCCCGACCCGGCGGCGGCCGAGGCACTGCTGACGCTGCTGGGCCTCTCGCCCTACGCCGACCTGCACCCGCCGGCGCTGTCGCTCGGCATGGCGCGCCGGGCGGCCATCGCGCGGGCGTTCGCCGTTCAGCCGGCGCTGCTGCTGCTGGATGAGCCATTCGTCTCGCTCGACCCCGCCATGGCGGAGCAGGGCCGGGCGGTCCTGGCGACCGCATGGCGGACCCGGCGCTGCGCCGCCCTCTTGGTCACGCACGATCTGGCGGAGGCCGCGTCGCTCGCCGACCGCATTCTGCTGCTGTCCGAAGGGCCGGCCCGGGTGACACGCGAGCTTGTGGTGCCCAAAGGCAGCCGGCGGCGCGGGATCGCCGAGGGCGCCCGCGTCGCCGCCGCGCTTACTTGAGCGTTTCGAGATAGGCGATCACATTCGCCCGCTCGTCGTCCTTCTTCAGTCCGACGAAGATCATCTTGGTGCCGGGCACCACGCCGCGGGGGTCGGTCAAGTAATGGTCAAGCGTCGGGGCGTCCCAGGTGACGTTGTAGGCCTTCATCGGCTCCGAATAGTTGAAGCCCTCGATGCTGTGCGACGGCCGGCCGACGACGCCGTGCAGGCTGGGTCCGATCTTGTTCTCGCCTTCCTTGACCGAGTGGCAGGCAGCGCACTTGTTGAACGCCGTCTTGCCGAGCGCCGGGTCGCCATCCGCCCGGGCCGTGCCGACCGCCAGGGTCACGGCCGCCATTGTCGCCAATCCCACCAGGTAACGCCCCGCTTGATAACGCATTGTCTCTCCCCAATCGCCATGCCGTGCCGGCATTAGCCTTCAAGGATTATGGGACCCTGCGGGGGAATGTCGAGGCCGGAGGCGCCCGCTTGGTCCGGCCGGGCGGCGGTCTCGAAGTATCTGGGCGCGGCCCCGTTCCCACGCCGTCGCCGGCACCGTAGGGTGGGCGCAACCAAGACCAGGAGGACGCGATGCTGATGGTGGCTGTGATGTATCCGGGCGGCGACGGCACCCGGTTCGACCACGCCTACTACAAGGAAACGCACATGCCGATGGTGCGCCGCCTGTGGGAGCCGATGGGTTTGCAGCATGACCAGGTGATGCGCGGCCAGCCGGGGCCGGACGGCGCGGCGCCGTCCTACGTGGTCATGACGCTGATGACCTTCGTGTCCATGGACAATCTCAAGGCCGCCGCCGACCAGCATGGCGCCGAGATCTTCGCCGACATCCCGAAGTTCTACGACGGGTCCCCATCGCTCAACTTCTTCGACGCAGCACCCTGACCGATGAACACCAGGAGCACGCACGCCTGCTTCGGCGGCACCATGGGGTTCTACAGCCACGCCTCCGCCACCACCGGGACGGAGATGCGCCTCGGCGTGTTCCTGCCGCCGCAGGCGCAGCAGGGGCCGTGCCCGGCGCTCTACTACCTCGCCGGGCTGACCTGCACGGAGGAGACGTTCGCCATCAAGGCCGGCGCCCAGCGGTATGCTGCGGAGCACGGGCTGGTGCTGGTGATGCCGGACACCAGCCCGCGCGGCCTCAACCTGCCGGGAGAGACGGAAAGCTGGGACTTCGGCGCTGGCGCCGGGTTCTACCTGGATGCGACCGCCGCGCCATGGGCCGGGCACTACCGCATGGCGCAGTACGTGACGCGGGAGCTGCCGGCGCTGGTCGAGGCGGAGTTCCCGGTGCGCCCCGACCGCCGCGGCGTGTTCGGCCACTCGATGGGCGGGCACGGCGCACTGGTGACGGCACTGCGGGAGCCGGAGCGTTGGCACTCCGTCTCCGCCTTCGCGCCGATTGCCAACCCCGTGGCGGTGCCATGGGGGGAGAAGGCGTTCACCGGCTACCTCGGCCCCGACCGGGCGGCCTGGGCGGCGTGGGACGCGAGCCTGCTGATGCGCGCCCGGCCGTATCCCGGGCCGGTCCTGGTCGATCAAGGGAAAGACGACCAATTCCTCGCCGGCCAACTGCACCCGGAGGCGCTGGAAGCCGCGGCGCAGGCCTCGGGCCAGCAACTGACGCTGCGGCGGCAGCCCGGCGACCACAGCTACTGGTTCATCCAGACCTTCATGGGCGACCACATCGTGCACCACGCGCGACAGTTGCTCGGGTGACGTGATGCGGGCATTGCTGGTCCTGCTGGCGCTTTGCGGCGCCGTGCGCCCGGCCACGGCGCAGGAACGCATGGCGTTTTGGAACCTGACCTCCTCCACCATCACCAACCTGGTCATGGCGCCGGCCGGCGCGGAGGGCGCAGCCGCGGGGCCGTTCGGTCCCAACCAGTGCGCCAACGACCGCGACGGCGCCGTGGACCATGACGAGCGGCTGCGCCTCGTTGGCGTCGCGCCCGGCCGCTACGACGTGCGGCTGACCACCAAGCCCGGCCGGGTCTGCACCGTGCGCGACGTGGAAGTGAAGGGCGGCGGCAAGTACTCGTTTTCCCTGTCCGACAGCGACCTCACGGATTGCAGGTAGCCCTGACCCCGGATGGCACGCCGTTGTGCGGCCGGGCCGATCATGTAGAGTTGATCGGCGGCGCTTCGCTCCGACGCCGGGCTGCCGCGGCATCAGCACATCAAGCCGGGACGCACCGGCACCTTTGGGAGAACCGTCATGGACAGCGCCATCCATATCCATCCGTCCGTGGACAACGGCATCAAGCCGGCAGCACCAGGCTTTGCCGGCGGCACGCTGGCCTGCAAGTGCGCCACCGACCCGGTGAAGGTCGAGGTCTCCGCGCAGGCCGCGTTCAACCACGCCTGCGGCTGCACCAAGTGCTGGAAGCCCCAAGGCTCGGTGTTCTCCGTCGTCGCCGTGGCGCCGCGCGACAAGGTCCGCGTGACGGAGCACGGCGAGAAGCTGAGGATCGTCGATGACACTGCGGCGATCCAGCGTTACGCCTGCAGCGGCTGCGGCGCGCACATGTACGGGCGGATCGAGAACAAGGACCACCCGTTCCACGGCCTCGACTTCGTCCACACCGAGCTGTCGCATGAGGAGGGCTGGGCTGCGCCGGAGTTCGCCGCCTTCGTGTCGTCCATCATCGAGTCCGGCGCCAAGCCCGACCAGATGGGCGCGGTGCGCGGGCGGCTGCGCGAGCTCGGTCTTGAACCCTACGACTGCCTGTCGCCGCCGCTGATGGACGCGATCGCGACCCATGTGGCCAAGCGCACCGGCGTGCTGGCGGCATAGTCAACAGAAGGCCCCTGGCGCCGTCCGCCATTCCGCGTGATCCTGCCATGCGCGCGCACGATGCGCGGGATGGAGGGACGGCTCATGCTGCATATTCCCCGGCGACGCCTCGTCGCGACCCTGGCCGCCGCGGCCGGCTTCGCGGCCCACCGGGCAGAGGCGCACGGCCCGACGCGGCAGAAGGTCACGCAGACCGTCGACGTCGCCCGCACGCCTGACCAGATCTGGGCCATCGTCGGCGACTTCGACTCCATCGCCCGCTGGCATCCGCTGATCGCCTCCAGCCCCGCGGACCACGGCAACGCCGTCGGCTCGAAGCGCACGCTCACGCTCAAGGCGGAGGGTGAGCCGCACTTCGAGGAGGAGCTGGCCAAGTACGACGCCGCCGCCCACAGCTACATGTACCGGATCGAGAAGGTGGACCCCAAGGTGCTGCCCGTCACCAACTACAGCGCGTGGTTCGAGGTGTCCGACAACCCGGCCGGCGGCAGCACGATCGAATGGCGGGCCGCGTTCTACCGCGGCTATCCGCTGAACGATCCGCCGCCCGAGCTGAACGACGCCGCCTCGTCGAAGGCGGTCACGGGCGTGCTGCGCGCCGGTCTCGACAACATCAAGGTCCTCGCCGAGCGCGCTGGTTGAGGCTGGCCCCCACCTTCGCCCTGGCCTGCCTCCTGCTGCTGGCCGTGCCGCCGCCGGCCCGGGCGGCGCTGGCCTACGTCACCAACCAGGGCGACGACAGCGTCTCGGTCGTGGACACGGCGACCGGCGCCATCGTGCAGACGGTGGGAGTCGGCGCGAAGCCGGCCGGGGTCGCGGTGGCGGCGGACGGGCGGCACGTCTATGTCACCAACCCCGAGGGCCGCAGCGTCAGCATCCTGGAGCGCCGGGACGGCCGCCTGTCGGCGGTCGCGGAGGTGCCGGCGGGCGCCGGGCCGCTCGGAATCGCCGTCAGCCCGCGGGACGGGCGGGTGTTCGTGGCCGACTGGTATGGCGACACCGTGGCCGTGCTGGATGCGGCCGGGCAGCCCAGCGCGGAGGCGGTCAAGGTCGGCCAGTCGCCCTCCGGCCTCGCCATCGACCCGGCGGGCGCGCGGCTTTACGTCGCCAATCGGGAAAGCGACACGCTGTCGGTGATCGACCTCGACACGCTCGGCACGCTCGCGACGGTGCCGGTCGGCCATGCGCCGTTCGGGGTCACAATCCAGGGCGGCCGGGTTTTCGTCGCCAACGTGCAGTCGGGCGACGTGTCGGTGGTGGACGCGGGCACCCTGGCCGAGACGCGGCGCCTCAAGGTCGGCGACTTCCCCTATGCCGTCGCCGTCACCCCGGACGGGTCGCGCATCCTGGTGACCAACCAGCACGCCGGCACGCTCTCGGTGTTCGACGGCGCCTTTGCGGTGCTGCCCGACATCGCAGTCGGCGACTATCCCGAGGGCATCGCCATGTCCGCCGACGGCGCCCGCGCCTATGTCGCGGTCTGGATGGACAACCGGCTGGCGGAGATCGACGTGGCCGCCGGCAAGGTGCTCCGCAAGATCAAGGTGGGCGAAAGCCCGCGGGCGTTCGGGGCCTTCCTGGCGCCTCCCTGACGAGCACACCATGTCCCTGCCGGGATCACCGCATCACGAAGGGGATATGCCATGAGCCGCCTTGCCGGAGACGACGCGGAGCCAATGCTGGGGCCGGACGGCCCCTTGGTGGAGACCGTCATCGTGCCGGGCGCGCGTGACCTCGGCGGCTTCGAGGTGCGGCGCGCGCTGCCGTCGAAGGAGCGGCAGATGGTCGGCCCCTTCGTGTTCTTCGACCACATGGGGCCGGCGGTGTTCCATGCCGGGCGCGGCCTGGACGTGCGCCCGCATCCGCATATCGGGCTGGCGACCGTCACCTATCTGCTGGACGGGGAGATCATGCACCGGGACAGCCTCGGCACCGTGCAGGCGATCCAGCCCGGCGCCGTGAACTGGATGACCGCCGGGCGCGGCATCGTGCATTCGGAGCGCACGGCGGCGGAGCTGCGCCCGCTGGAGAAGCGGCTCTATGGCATCCAGACCTGGGTCGCGCTGCCGCAGGCGCATGAGGAAACGGCCCCGGACTTCGTCCACGTCGGCCGCGACGCGCTGCCGGAGGTGTCGGGGGAGGGCAAGCATGTCCGGGTGATCGCGGGCGAGATGTTCGGCGCGCGCTCCCCGGTGAAGACGTTCTCCGACATGTTCTATGCCGACGCGGCGCTGGATGCGGGCGCCAGCCTGCCGATCGGGGCGGAGCACATCGAGCGCGCCGCCTACGTGCTGGAGGGGTCGGTGCAGGTCGGCCCCGAGACGTACGGCGCCGGGCGCCTGCTGGTGCTGCGCCCGGGCGATCCCATCACGTTGCGCGCCGAGACCGCGGCGCGGGTGCTGGTGCTGGGGGGCGAGCCGATGGACGGCCCGCGGCACGTCTGGTGGAACCTCGTGTCCAGCCGGCGGGAGCGGATCGAGCAGGCCAAAGCCGACTGGCGCGCCGGGCGCTTCGACCGGGTGGCGGGCGATGCCGAGTTCATTCCACTCCCTGAATAGGCTGCAATGAGCACTGACGACGCGGCGCTGCTGGCCCGCATCGAGGCCCTGCGCAGCAAGACCACCGACCGCGGCTGCACCGAGCCGGAGGCGATGGCGGCGGCGGCCAAGGTGGCGGCGCTGCTGGACCGGCACGGCCTGTCGATGTCCGACCTCGAACTGCGGGCGCAACCTTGCAGCCGCCTGGCTTTGCCGACGGGGCGAAGCCGGATCGGGCCGCTCGACGAGTGCGCCCCGGCGGTGGCGGCGTTCCTCGACTGCCGGTTCTGGTTCGAAACCGAGGCGGACGGCCGGCTGACCCAGGTGTTCTTCGGCCTGCCGGCGGACGTGCAGGGGGCGGGGGTCCTCATGCCGCTGATCGCCCAGGCCTTCGAGACCGAGGCCAACCGATTCCGCGCCGGGCCGGAGTACCTGCGGGGCCGCGGCGGGCGGCGGCGGGCGCTGCACACCTCCTTCGTGCTCGGCCTGTCGCACGGCATCCAGGCGAAGCTCATGGCGCTGCGCACGGAGCGCGAAGCGGCGCTGCGACCGCCGGCCGGCCGGGACCTGGTGCTTGCAAAGGCGGGGGTCGTCGATGCGGAGATGGCGAAGCTCGGCCTGCGCTTCCGGTCCCGCAACCCGGCGGAGCGCCCGGTGAACGCCGCCGCGTTCGACGCCGGGCATGCGGCCGGGAAGAGGATCGACATGGCAGGGCAGGGTTAGCGCGCGGAGATTGAGACCAGGCGCCGACGGATGGGCGGCCCAGACCGTCTATCAATCGCCTGCCGGCACGGAGATGTTGCCAGGCTCCGCCCATCACCCTTGCGGAATGTGTCTGTGGCGCTCAGGTTCAGCAGCGACGCAGCGGAATCGTTCGTTTCTGCTTGCAGTGCTGCCCAGCCTCAAAGGGTGCCCTCGCCCGGTCCCGCCCAGGGCGCCGGCCATTAACACGGCTGAACAGAAAGGAACCAACGATGTCGGATGCTGCGCTGGACCGGCACGCGCCGGTGATGATGCCCGTCACGCTCACCGTCAACGGACAGGTGCGCGCCCTGACGCTCGACGCGCGCACCACGCTGCTGGACGCATTGCGCGAGCACCTGGGGCTGACCGGCAGCAAGAAGGGCTGCGACCATGGGCAGTGCGGCGCCTGCACCGTGCTGATCGAGGGCCGGCGGGCGAACGCCTGCCTGGCGCTGGCGGTGATGCACGAGGGGGACCGGATCACCACCGTCGAGGGCCTGCTGGGCACGGATGGCGGGCTGCACCCGCTGCAGCAGGCCTTCATCGAGCATGACGCCTTCCAGTGCGGCTATTGCACGCCGGGCCAACTGCTGTCGGCGGCCGGCATGCTGGCGGAGCTGCGCGACGGCGTGCCGAGCCACGCGGCGGCGGACGTGGCCGCGGCGCCGGAGCTGACCGATGCCGAGATCCGCGAGCGCATGAGCGGCAACCTGTGCCGCTGCGGCGCCTACCCGCACATCGTCGCCGCGGTGCGCGCCGTCGCGGCCCAAGCTGGAGAGGCCTGAGCGATGCAGCCCTTCACCTACCAGCGCCCCGCGACGCCGGACGCCGCGGTCGCGGCGCATGGCGGACAGCGCGACGCGCGCTACATCGCCGGCGGTACCAACCTGCTCGACCTAATGAAGCTGCAGATCGAGACGCCCGCGCGCCTGGTCGATATTTCCCGCCTGCCGCTGGCGGGCATCGAGGACACCGCAGGAGGCGGCCTGCGCATCGGCGCCATGACGGACAACACCACCTTGGCCGCGCACCCGGCGGTGCGGCGCCGCTACCCCGTGCTGGCGGAGGCGATCATGGCTGGGGCGTCCGGGCAGCTGCGCAACAAGGCCACCGCCGGCGGCAACTTCATGCAGCGCACCCGCTGCGGCTACTTCTACGACGTGGCGCGGCCCTGCAACAAGCGTGCGCCCGGCAGCGGCTGCGGCGCGGTCGGCGGGCACAACCGCATCCACGCCATCCTGGGCGCCTCCGAGCACTGCATCGCCACCCACCCGAGCGACATGGCGGTTGCCATGCAGGCGCTGGACGCCGTGCTGCACGTGCAGGGGCCGACCGGGCCGCGAACGGTGCCGGTCGATGCGCTGTACCGCCTTCCTGGCGACACGCCGCATTTGGAATACGCCCTCGAACCCGGCGAGCTGATCACCGCCGTCGAGCTGCCGCCGGCGCCAAGCGGCCGGATGCGCTACCGCAAGGTGCGGGACCGGGCATCGTACGCCTTCGCGCTGGTCTCGGTTGCTGCCGTGCTGGACGTGGCGGACGGTTTGGTTGTCGGCGCCCGCCTGGCGCTGGGCGGCGTCGCGCACAAGCCCTGGCGCGCGCGGCAGGCGGAGGCGGCGCTCGTGGGGCAGCCCGCATCCGACGCCGCGTTCCTGCGGGCCGCCGACGCGGCGCTCGACGGCGCCCGCGGCTGGGGCGGCAACGACTTCAAGCTGCCGCTGGCACGCCGCGTCATCGCCCGAACCTTGACCGAGCTGACCTTGACTAAACCCATTCTGGCCGGGCTGGCCCAACCCCCCATCGGAGCCTGACGCCATGGCAGTTGCCGAATTCATCACCGAGAACCGCGGCGGCCATATCGGCCTGTCCTCCCCCCGCGCCGACGGCCCGCTCAAGGTCGCGGGCGCCGCGCGCTACGCGGCCGAGCACAACCCGCCGGGCGTGCTGTATGGCTTCCCCGTGCCGTCCACGGTGGCCCACGGGCGCATCGCCGCGATCCGCACGGAGGCCGCCGAGCGCGTGCCCGGCGTCGTCGCCGTCGTCACGCACAGGAACGCGCCGGAACAGGCGCCCTTCACGGAAAGCGACGATCTGATGGTGCAGGTCATGGGGGCGAAGCCCGCCCTGGCCATCGACCGCATCATGTTCCACGGCCAGTTCGTCGCCCTCGTCGTCGCCGAAACCTTTGAGGCCGCGCGGGACGCCGCCAGCCTGGTTGCGGTCGAGGTGGACGGCACGCCCACGACGCTCGACTTCGAGGCGGCGCAGGCGGCGGCCTTCAAGCCCAACGCGATCACCGGGGGCGGCCCGCCGGACACCGCGGAGGGCGACTTCGCGCAGGCCTTCGCGGCGGCGCCGGTGCAGATCGATGCCACCTACGACACGCCCTACGAGCACCACAACGCCATGGAGCCGCACGCCGCGGTGGCCGAGTGGGCAGACGGGCGCCTCGTGGTGCACGACTGCAACCAGGGGCCGTCCATCTGCGCCATGGCGCTCGCCGCCACCTTCAAGCTGGAACCCCAGCAGGTGCGGGTCGTCAGCCGCTTCATCGGCGGCGGCTTCGGGGGCAAGTTCGGCGCCCTCCCGCATAGCGTGCTTGCCGCCATCGGCGCCAAGGTGACGGGCCGGCCCTGCAAGGTGGCGCTGACCCGGCAGCAGGTGTTCACCGGCCACGGCCAGCGTGCCCGCACCCGGCAACGCCTGCGCCTCGGCGCGGACCGCGACGGGCACCTGCTGGCGATCGGCCATGAAAACCTGGCGCAGACCTCTAGCCACGACACGTTCGTCGAGAATTCGGGCGTGATGAGCCGGGTGATGTACGCCGCCCCGGACCGCATGACCACGCACCGCATCACCCGGCTGACCATGCCGACGCCGTCCTTCATGCGCGCCCCGGGCGAGACGCCGGGCAGCTTCGCGCTGGAGAGCGCGATGGACGAGCTGGCGGTGGCGCTGAGCATGGACCCGATCGCGCTCCGGCTCGCGAACGAGCCGCCGGTCGATCCCGAGAGCGGCCTGCCGTGGTCGAGCCGCTCGCTGGCCGCCTGCCTGCAGCAGGGCGCGGCCCGGTTCGGCTGGGACCGGTGCACGGCGCCGGGCACGAAGCGCGACGGGCGATGGATGGTGGGCATGGGCGTTGCCGCCGCGACGTATCCGGTGATGCTGCTGCCGACCTCCGCGCGTTTCACCCTGCGGCGGGACGGCACGGCGCTGGTGCAGCTCGCGGCGACCGACCTGGGCACCGGCACCTACACCATCCTGCGGCAGGTCGCCGCGGAGGCGCTGGGGCTGGAACTCGGCCAGGTGACGGTGGAGATCGGCGACAGCGACCTGCCGATGGCCTTCGGCTCCGCGGGATCGACGGGCGCGTTGAGCTTCGGCTCCGCCGTGACCGGCGCGGCGCTGGCCATACGCCAGCAGGTAGCCGACCTCGCCCGCGGCGATGGCGGCTCGCCGCTGCGCGGCCTCAACTCGGACGCCATCGTGTTCGAGGGCGGCAAGGTCAGCCACCGCGACGACGGCGCGCGCAGCGAGACGTTGGCGGCGCTGCTGGCCCGGGCCGCCCCGGAGGACGGGCTGCAGGCCACCCATGACGAGAAGCCTGGCGACGCGGCGAAGCATTGGTCCATGCACTCGTTCGGTGCGCAGTTTGCCGAGGTGGGCGTGGACATCGACACCGGCGAGGTGCGGACCCGCCGCCTGCTGGGCGCCTTCGGCATCGGCCGCGTGCTCAATTCGCGCACGGCGACATCGCAGGTGCTGGGCGGCATCACCATGGGCCTGGGCCAGGCGCTGACGGAGGAGACCATCCTTGACCCGCGCTGGGGCCAGTGGGTGAACCGCGACCTCGGCGAGTACCACGTGCCGGTGCAGGCAGACGTGCCGAACATCGAGGCGCTGTTCGTGGAGGAGCGCGACGACCATGTGAACGTGCTCGGCATCAAGGGCGTGGGCGAGATCGGCATCGTGGGCACGGCCGCGGCCATCGCCAACGCCGTGTTCAACGCAACGGGCGTGCGGGTGCGCGACCTGCCGATCACGCTCGACAAGGTGCTCGGCGGGCTGCCGATGGCGGCGGAGTGACGGGGCAGGGGCCGCCGTCGCCCCGCCTGAGCCGCCGGGCATGGCACGCCATGCCCGGCGGCCGGTTCTAGCGTTGGGGCAGCATGCGGCCGAGCACGCCGTCATGCCAGAGGTAGCGATGGACCAGCGCCGCGCCGGCGTGCAGCCCGGCCAGCGCCAGGATCAGCCAGCCGATGGTCGCATGCACCTCCTGCACCTCGTCCTTCAGCCCGGGGTTGCCGGGGTCGTAGGCGGGGATGCTGAACAGGTTGAAGATGCTGTCGCCTCGCGTCCAGGTCAGGAACAGGCCAGCCAGCACCATGGCCCCCAGCAGGGCATAGAGGCCCCAGTGCGTTCCCTTGGCGACCAGGTTGAGCGCCCCCTCGTCGGCCAGCGGCAGGCGACGCCCGCGCGTGACGCGCCACAGCAGCCGCGCCGCCACCAGGACGGCCAGCGTCACGCCCAAGGTGATATGGACCGAGCGTGCGTCCACCCGCAGCGGGCCGCGCGGGAACCAGTCGATGGTTTGGGCGCCGAGCCATTGGGAGACGACCAGCACGGCGGTGGCCCAGTGAAAGAACATCGTGGTGGGATCGTAGCGTTTGGCGTCTGTGCTGACGGGCTGCATGGATGGACTCCTTCGGTGGGTGCATTAGAGCGCGCGGCCGGGTTCGCCAAGTTACGGAACGGCATAATAAGGCGGACACGCGGCTCGCAGGCCGGCGGCGCCCCTTGCAGACGCCCTCGCCACGCCGGCCGGCTAGCCCGGCCCGCCCAAGTGGGGCATGTTGCTGCGATGCTCTCCCGTGCACCGTCCTGACCTCATGCCCGGTCTTGCGATGGGCGTGCCCTTGGAAAACGTCGCCCACGTCATCCAGGTCGCGCTGACGCCGGTGTTCCTGCTGTCTGGGATCGGCACCTTGCTGAACGTGTTCACCGCCCGCCTGGCCCGCATCACCGACCACATGGAACACGCGGAGGAGCTGCTGCTCGCCCAGCCCAACAGTCCCAACGTCGCGACGCTGCGGGGCCACCTGCACCGGCTGCGGCGGCGGACGTTCGCGCTCGACGTCGCCGTGGCGCTGGGCGCCGTCGGCGGCGGCGCGACCGCGGTCGCCACGTTCACCCTGTTCGTGGGCGCGCTGCGCAACGCGGCCGTGGCGTGGGCGTTGTTCCTTATGTTCGGCGCGGCGGTCGCGTGCACCATCGGCGCATTGACGGCGTTCCTGGCGGAGACGGTGCTGTCCTGGCACGGCCTGCGGGACGAGGGGCCGCTGCCCCGGCCCAAGATGGCGCCGCGCGCCTAGGCCGCCATGAGCCACGGCTGCCCTGCCGAGGCTACGGATGCGCGGCTGGTCGCCGTGGTGCTGCCGCCGAACGAAGGGTTCAGCCCCGAGGCGGTGGGGGCCATCGGCCTCATGGCGCAACGGCTCGGCGCCGGCCGGCCGGCGGCGTTGCGCACCGTGGTGGTCGGCGCGGCGCTCCGGCACCAGCCCTTCGCCACCCCGTGCTTCGAGGCAGCCCACCTCCCGGCATGGCTGCCTGCCAGCCGCACCACGCGATACGTCTGGGGCGTGGCGCGCCGCCTGCGGCAGCTGCGGCCGAACCTGGTCGAGGTGCACAACCGGCCGATGATCGCACTGCGCCTCGCCCAGCGCTTTCCGGACGTGCCGACCGTCCTGGTCCTGCATAACGATCCCCAGGCGATGCGCGGCACGGCCAGCGCCGCGCATCGCCTGCGGCTGCGCTGCCTCGCCCGCGTCGTCACGGTGTCGCCCTATGTCAGCGAACGCCTGATGGACGGGTTGGCGGAGTGGAGCCTGCCGCCGGTGGTCCAGCCGAACTGCATCGACCTCGCGGCGGTGCCGCCGGCCATGCCGCATGGCCGCCGCGACCGCATGATCATGTTTGCCGGGCGGCTGGTGCCGGAAAAGGGCGCAGACCGCTTCGTCGCGGCCTGCGCCCGCGCGCTGCCGGGCCTGCCGGGCTGGCGGGCCGAGGTCATCGGCGCGCGCCGCCTGCGGCCGGATGGCGCCGGGGACGACTACTCCGGCGCCTTGGCGCGCGCCGCCGCGGCTGCCGGGGTAGGGATGGCCGGGCACCGGCCGCATGCGGAGGTGCTGGCCGCCATGGCGCGGGCGGCCATCGTCGTGGTGCCCAGCCGCTGGCCCGAGCCGTTCGGCCTCACGGCGCTGGAGGCCATGGCAAGCGGCGCGGCGCTGATCTGCTCGCCGCGCGGCAACCTGCCCGATCTGGTGCGCGACGCCGCCCTGCTGGTCGATCCCGACGACGTGGACGCGCTCGCGGAGGCGATCACGACCCTGGCGCGCGACGGGCCGCGGCGGGCGGCGCTGGGCGCCGCGGGCCTGGAGCGGGCGCGGGCGTTCGACATCGGCGTGGGCGCCGCGGCGCTCGACCGGCTCCGCCGCGAGATCCTCGGCTGACGCATCACGCCGCGGGCGGCAGCGCCCGTTGCGCGTCGTCGACCGAGATGTCGGCGATGGCGTCGCGCTTCAGCCAGCAGGCACTCGGCCCCCACGGCGCCGAGACGAGCGGGTCGGTGTGGGACGACATAAGCATGAGCGTCGGCGTCCCCACGGCGGAGGCGAGGAAGGTGGCGCCGGTGTCGTTGCCAACTGCCACCGCAGCCCGCCGGGCCACCGCCGCCAGCTCGAACAGCGTGGTCCGGCCGCCGAGGTCCACCACGCCGGGCGCCGCCGCGCGCACCCCGTCGATGGCGTCCCGGTCCACGCCGGTGCCGACCGCGACGGCCGCAAGGCCTTGCCCGTCCAGACGCTGCGCCAGGCGGGCGTAGCGGTCCGCCGGCCAACGCTTGTGCGGCAGATGCGGCGAGCAGCCGGGGATCAGCAGGGCGAAACGCTCCGGCAGGTGCAGATGGCCGATGGGTGCCGTGAGCCAGGACAGGTCGGCCGGCCCGGGCGCCGGGACGCCGGCGCCCAGGAGCTGCGCCGCCATCTTCTGCCGGTTGGAAGGACTGCCGGAGAAGTCCGGGTTGGGATGCGAGCAGCCCGGCACAGCACCCACCCATTCCGGCCGCCGCCGCCGCGGCATCATCTGGAAATAGCGCGCGGTGCGGGACGAGCATTGCAGGTCGTAAACCCGGTCGAACCCTTCCAGCAGGAAGCTGCGGCGGATCGCCCACCAGGCTGCCAGCTGGTGCGGGGGCGGCCGCCGGTCGAGCCAAACCCGGTCGAACCACGGGATCGCCTGCGCAAACGCCGCGTAGGGCGGCGCGGTCATCAGCACAAGCTCGGCCGCCGCATGGTGACGGCGCAGCGCCTGAAAGGCGTCCAGGCCCTGGATCAGGTCGCCGAGCGCCCCGTGCTTGATCACCAGGATGCGGCCATGCGCCATCGCCGTGTTCGTGCGGGATGGCCCGGCCGCGGTCAACCGCCCGGCGTCACTTGCGGGCCTGGAGGAAACCGGCGAAGGCGGCCAGCGTGCTGTCGGAGACGTGGTGCTCGATGCCCTCCGCATCGGCCTCCGCGTCCTCGACGGGCACGCCGACGGCGACGAGCAGCTCCACCACCAGGCGATGCCGCGCCCGCACCCGGTCGGCGAGCGCATGGCCGGCCGCGGTCAGGAACACGCCGCGGTAGGGCAGGGCCGTGACCAGCCCCTCGCGCTTGAGCCGGCTGATGGTCTTGACCGCCGTGGCGTGCGCGACGCCCATGCGCCGGGCGACGTCCACGGTGCGGGCCTCGCCGCCCGATGCCAGCAGGTCGGCGATCAGCTCGGCGTAGTCCTCCAGCAAGGTGGCCGAGCGGGCCTGCCGCGCCCGGCCGAACCGGTTTGCCTGCGCCGGCTCCTGCGGCATGCCGGTCTGGCTCGATGGTCCCGGCGTTTGCTTCACTGGCATCAAGTCGGTTCCTGTTCAGGCCCGCGGCCCGGCTCAGCCCGTAAGGAGGCGTAGGGCGAGGGCAGGGACGCGGACGCATCCCCCATGGGGATGCGCGCTTGCCATGCGGCCTTGATGCACCGCCGCAATGGTCCCGTCAAACCGCAAATACGAGCCACATTGCAGAATGTATAGCATTGGCTATATCAGGTCCAGGCAATGAGCGAATGGAATGCGATGAGCAAGGTGCAGGGCTATGGCAGCCTGACCGACCAGACCACGGCCGCGATCCGCGACACCCTGGCAGGGCGCCGCCGCGGCCTGCGCGCGGTGCTGCCCTTCGCCGGGCCGGCCTTCATCTGCTCGGTCGCCTATATCGACCCTGGCAACTTCGCGACCAACATCCAGGCCGGCGCGAAGTACAACTATAGCCTGCTCTGGGTCGTGCTGCTCGCCAACGCCGTGGCGATGCTGTTCCAGGGCCTGTCGGCCAGGCTCGGCATCGTCACCAACCGCAACCTCGCCGAGCTGTGCCGCGAACACTTCCCGCGGCCTGCGGTGTGGGCCATGTGGGTGGTGAGCGAAGCCGCGGCGATGGCGACGGACTTGGCCGAGTTCCTGGGCGGCGCCATCGGGTTGTCGCTGCTGTTCGGCATGCCGCTGCTCTGGGGCATGGTCGTCACCGCAATCGTAACCTTTGCCATCCTGGCCTTCCAGAACCGAGGCTATCGGCCGGCTGAACTCATCATCGGCGGCCTCGTGGGCGCCATTGGCTTGAGCTACCTGATCGAGCTGTTCCTGGTGCCGCCGGACTGGCGCGCCGCGGGGATCGGCGCCGTGCTGCCGCAGCTCGCCGACTCCGGCGCGCTGACGCTTGCGGTCGGCATCGTCGGCGCGACGGTGATGCCGCACGCGATCTACCTGCATTCCAGCCTGACCCAGGACCGCGCGCCTGCGCGCGACGAGGGGGAACGCCGGGCCTTGCTGCGCTACTCGAACATCGAGGTGGTCGTGGCGCTGGCCATCGCCGGGCTGGTCAACATGGCGATGGTCATGATGGCCGCCGCAGCCTTCCATGGCGGGCATGAGGACGTGGCGGAGATCGAGACCGCCTACCACACGCTGGTGCCCCTGTTCGGCGGCGCGGCCGCAGGCGTGTTCATGGCGTCGCTGATCGCCTCGGGCCTGTCGAGTTCGGCGGTGGGCACGATGGCGGGCCAGGTCATCATGCAGGGCTTCGTCGGCTTCCGCATCCCGCTGTGGCTTCGGCGCCTGGTCACGATGGCGCCCTCCTTCGCGGTGGTCGCCTGGGGGGTGAACGCGACGCAGGCGCTGGTCGTGAGCCAGGTCGTGCTCAGCCTCGTGCTGCCGGTGCCGATGGTGGCCTTGCTGCTGCTGATGCGCCGGGCGGACGTGATGAGCATCTACCGCACGGGCCGTCTGACCGGGATCATGGCGGCGACCGCGACGGCGCTCGTGCTGGCGCTCAACCTGCTGCTGCTGCTGCAAACGTTCGGGGTGCCGATCCCGGGTCTTGCCTGACCCGGAGGGCGCGCGTCGCCCAGTTCGCACCCGGCGGACCGACGCGCTATGTCCGGTTGCATCGAACTCGTTCCATGGATTGCGCGGATGACGGCAGGCGAAGGCTTGAGGCTGGACGCAACCAAGCGGGCTGGCGGCCATTGATGGCCTCCCTTGCCTTGCCGGGCCGGGTGCTGGCCGGGCATCCGCGAACCTTCGCCGCCCTGGCAATCGGCCTGGCTGTCTGGGCGGTGATCGGCGCCGCCGCCCCGGGCTGGCCCGCCCAGACCCGGGCCATCGCCGGCTGGGACACCGGCGCCCTCGCCTTCATCGCGCTCGCCCTGCACCTTTTCGCCGTCCGCCCGCCGGAACGGATGGCCGCGGAGGCGGAGGCGCAAGAGGAAGGGCAGTGGACCCTCTTCTGGGTCATGCTGCTGGGCACCATCTTCAGCTTCGCGGCGCTTTCGGGCGAGTTCTCCGGCCTCAAGGATCTGCCCCGCGTCGAGCGCGGCCTGCACGTCGCGCTGGTGGCCGCGACCTTGATGCTGTCCTGGCTGCTGACGCACTTCGTGTTCACGTTCCGCTACGCGCATGAGTGGTACGACCTCGATGGGCACGGCCAGACCAAGGGCGGGCTGGACTTCCCCTCGGACGACCAGCCCGACTACATCGACTTCCTTTACTTCTCCGTCGTGATCGGCATGACGTTCCAGGTGTCCGACGTGCAGATCACGGCCCGGCGCCTGCGCCGCCTCGCCCTCTTGCACGGGCTGCTCAGCTTCCTGTTCAACACCGTGATCGTGGCGCTCACCGTGAACATCGCGGCCGGGATGCTGTAGGCCTTACCGGGCGGAGCCTTCCATGCCTGCCGCTTGCAGGATGGCAGGGATGGCTGCCTTCACCTGGAAGTAGCCGCGCGTCGCCCGGGGCCAGGCCGCGTCGTCCCAGCGACGGCGCACACGCAGCGCCGGCGGCAGTGCTGTGGCCGAGGGGCCGACCGGCGCCCACGCTGTCACTACGGGAAGGCCCGCGGCCCAGCCCGCCTCCGCCAGACCCGCTGGGCAGTCGAAATGCGCCGTCGCCCGGGTCAGCGCGTCAGCCATCGCTTCCCGGTCGGCCTGCCTGACCCGGTCGGCCGCGCCCTCGGCATGGGCCAGCAGCCCGCCGACCCTCGCCACCCGCGCACGGCCGAGCGGCAGGCTCTCGGGATGCAGGTCGTCGAGGTGCAGAAGCAGCGCCACGTCGCCCTCAGGCGGGGCGTCGCCCGGCGGCAACGGGCGAGGCGGCGGCGAGTCCGGCTCTTCCAGGGCAGCCGGCTCCTCGTTCAGGCCGGCCGGGTCGTAGCGGCCGTCGGTGAAGCGCCGGATGTTCTCCGCCCGCGCGGCGTAGGGCTTGCCGCGGGTGTGCAGCCCGGCGACCCAGCGCCAGGACAGGGTGTTGCTCGCCGGGTCGCCGTCCAGCAGGTTGCGCATGAAGTGGTCCGCACCGAGCGCCCAAGGCAGCCGCAGCGTGAAGATCCAGATCGAGGCGAACCACATCCGGGCGTGGTTGTGCAGCCAGTGGGTGGCCGTCAGCTCACGCGCCCAATCGTCAAAGCCGTCGATGCCGGTGCGGCCGTCCACCGCCCGCTCAAAGGCGAGGCGCAGCCCGGAGTTGGCGGCGAGCCGGGCGCGACCCTCGGCGGCCAGGCGCAGGTAGTCGGACCACAGCTCCGGCCGCGTCTCAAGGTGGCCCTTGAAGTAGCTGCGCCAGAACACCTCCTGCACGAATTTCTCGGCGCCCGGCCCATGCGCCGCGTGCGCCGCATCCACCACCTCCTGCTCCAGGACCAGGCGGCGGCGCAGGTAGGGCGAAAGGGCGGCGGTCGCGGTGTCCGTCTCCGGTCCGTGGTCGGTGTTACGCCCGTCGGCATAGGCGCGGCCCATGCCAGGGGTGAAGGCGGCGAGGCGGGCCAACCCGGCGGGGCGGGTCATCGGGAATCTGCGGTCCATGAGGAGGCATGTGGGGCGCTGCCGCCCTGCCGCCACTGGGCATCGTGTTGCACACCGGCAATGACGGCCAAGCCACGGGAACTTGCGGACAGGGTTCAAGCCTCGGAGAAGTGGGAGATACATGGCAGAGAAGCATCATGAGGCCGACGCTCACCCTGGACTCGCTTCTCGACGAAGCCACCGAATTTGCTGCCCTGGGGAGCCAACACGACAAACCCACCTTGTACGGAGTAACCGATGGAAAAAAGGTTGGAACTTACCTCGAACATAAATTCAAGAGATACCTGGGACTCAACTACGTTTTCGGGTTAGGGAATTCCGCTTCCGGAATCGATCTACCCGCATTGGACGTGGATCTCAAAGTCACGAGCGTTCGCCAGCCACAATCGTCCTCGCCTTTTACATCCACCCGGCAAAAGGTTTACGGCTTGGATTACAACATACTCGTGTTCGTGTACGACAAGACAGACGACCACTCGGCGGCAAAGGCTCGGTTGGATATGCTGCACACGATTTTTGTGGAGCGGATTCGGACCGGCGACTACCAGATGACGCGCGGGCTGCGCGAGATTGTGCAGAATGATGGCAATGTGGAAGACCTCGTTGCATTCATGCTGGACAGAGACTTGCCAGTCGATGAGATCGAGGCCAGGAACATCGCCGAGGAAGTGCTTCAGAACCCGCCGGAACAGGGCTACCTCACCATCTCCAACGCTTTGCAGTGGCGATCCCAATATGGCCGGGTGATCACGTATGCTGGTCGTGTTTCCGGCTTGGCGAAGGTCGCTGAGCCGGATGGCCCGTCATAAGCCAAGGGACGTTTGGGAATTCGGCGATTTCCAGACGCCGCCTGCCCTGGCGCAACGGGTCTGCTCGCTTTTGGCCGCCATGGGCGCCTCGCCGGATTGCGTGCTGGAGCCGACCTGCGGGCGCGGCACATTCGTGTCCGCCGCCGCACAGGAGTTTCCGGGCGCGCGCCGCATCGTGGGTGTCGACATCAATTCCGCCCATCTGGACCGAGCGCGCAGCGTGGTCGAGGGCGGGCATGCCCAGGGCCGTGTCGATCTGATCGAGGGCGACTTCTTCAAGGTTGACTGGCCAGCGGTGCTGGGCGGAGGGCGTGACCGCTGGCTGATCCTTGGAAACCCGCCATGGGTGACAAGCTCCGAGCTGAGCGCATTGCTCAGCAAGAACGTGCCCGAGAAATCGAACATCCACGGCTAGGCCGGCATGGATGCGATGACCGGCAAGAGCAACTTCGACATCTCAGAGCCACCCCTTTCAAGGTCTTTGGATAAGCCCCAGGTGCTGCGTTCT
>CAXSHI010000032.1:0-30641 GCA_964236755.1 uncultured Acetobacteraceae bacterium | reverse complement strand
GGCGCGGTGTGGGCGGGGCGGCTCGGGCGCGGGCCGGGCGAGGCCGCCGCAGCTCCCGCCGTGCGACGCGGCGCCGGGCTGTGGCGCGATCCCCTGGCGTGGCAGGTGACGCTGTTCATGGGGCTGCAATCCATGCTGGCTTACGTGGTGTTCGGCTGGATGGCGCCGATGCTGCGCAGCCGCGGGGACACGGCGGTGACGGCGGGCCTCGTGGTCTCCGTGTCGGTGGTGTTCCAGATCATCGCCTCCTTGCCCGCCCCGATCCTCGCCGCCCGCCTGCGGCGGCAGAGCGGCCCGGCGGCGGCGGCCATGCTGCTGACGGCCGCGAGCTTCGTCGCATTGCTGGCGGCGCCGCTGTCGTGGCAGTGGGCCGTGGCGGCGGTGCTGGGCCTGGCGCAGGGCGCAGGGTTCTCGCTGGCCATCCTGCTGATCATGCTGCGCGCAGGCGACAGCAAGGGGGCGGCGCGGCTGTCCGGCATGGCGCAGGGCGTGGGCTACACCATGGCCGCCGCCGGGCCGCTGCTCGTGGGCGTGCTGCACGACCGGAGCGGCGGCTGGGGCGGCGCCGGGTGGCTGTTCGCGGTGGCCGGGGTAGGGGCCGCGGCGGCGGGTGCCCTCGCCGGGCGGAACAGGGTGATCGGCGGAGGCGGCTGAGCTGGCACTGACCCTGCCTGGGGCTTCTTCCCGCGTCCGTCAGCCCCAGGACACGTCCAGCTCCGGCAGGCCGTCGCAGTTGAAGCGCGCATAGTGGTGAGAGTCCACGAGCACGCCATTCAGCACGTAGGACTTGCGCGTCGTGCCCTCCTTGCCGAAACCGAGCGTCTCGATCACCCCCCGGCTCCGCTCGTGGTTGTCGGCATGGCTGATGGCGAGCCGGTTGGCGGCGAGCGCCCCGAATGCATATCGGGTGAGGGCGTTCAGCAGCTCCGTTGCCAGGCCCTTTCCGGTTTCACTTGTCCGAATCCAATAGCCGGCGCTGAACAGGCGACCCTGCCAGTCAATCGCGTGGTAGCCCCCGGCGCCCAAGAGCCAGCCCTCGTCGCGGTTGAAGGCCGGCAGCCAGACCTCATCAGCACGCAGGATGAACTCGGCCGCTTTCCTGCGGGCAAAGGCCTCCTCCTTGCGCTCGCTGAGCGCCTCCGCCGACCCGCTCGCCCACTGCATCCAGCGGCCGAGTTCGGGCCAGCTCTCGCGCTTGGCTTCGAGAAGCTGGGCGCCATCGCCGGGCTGCCCGGGCCGCACCAGCAGCCGCGGGGTCCGGATCGGCATGGGCGTTTCAATGAGGAGCGGGTCGGTTTCCTGCATGCAGCTTGACCTTGCCCAGGCAGGGGCAGCGCCGGCTACCGCTCCACCAGCCCGGCCTGCGCCCCGTTCGGCCCGACCTGCAGCAGTTGCTGGTTGGGCGCGCAGCTCCAGCTCGCGGCGGCGTTGACGTCCCCCGCGCCGTCGTAGGTCGCCTGCGTCGGATAGGGGCAGAGCGGCATGGTGCGGTCCACAGGCTGGGCCGGGTCGTTGTTGGCGTAGTGGGCGGCGGGGATGCCGTCGGGCGGCGCCCCTTGCCCCACCCAGGCGTCGAGCGGCGTCAGCGTGTCGAACACGTCCGGCCCCGGGCCGCCGACGCAGTGCTGCAGGCCCGGCACCATGAACAGCCGCACCGAGGCCTGCAGCGCGCCGTAGCCGCCATGGGCGGCGGCGAGCTGGTCGTACAGGTTGGTGGTGCGGAACGGCGTGAGCGCCGGGTCGCTGTAGCCGTGGTAGATGATCAGCTTGCCGCCGCGGCGGATGAACCGGCCATAGGCGTCCGGGTTCGACGCCGTCCCGGCGCCGGTCCGCGCGTCGAACGTCGCGAGCGCGCCGTCGCCGATGTAGCCGTCCGCCGAGACCGGATAGTCGCGGATGTTGTAACTCGGGTCCTGGACGACGATGTCCTTGATGATGTGATCGCCGAACTGGTAGCCGAGCGGGGAGGGGCTGAACCCGTTGTTGCCCCACGGCTCCGGCGCGTTGAAGTCCGTGGGCGGCACGGTGCCCGTGGACCACCCGTCGGCACCCGCGCCGCCGAGCACCGTGTTGGCGCTTGTGGACAAGTTGCTGACGGAGAAGCCGGGATAGGCCAGGCTGCCGAGCGTGCTGCGGGTCGCGCTGAGATAGGCATTGAGCGTGTCCGCCTGGCCGGTGCTGAGGCAGCCCGCTTCTTGGCCGGGCGTGCAGACGAGGCTGTAGGGGTCGAAGGCGCAGGTGGCCGGGTTCTGGATCAGCCCGTCGTCCACGCCGTCCGCCTTGGCGCAGCTCGCGTTGACCGCCGCGTCGATCACCGGCAGCAGCGCCGCCGGGATGTAGGTCGCGGGCGAAAGCTGCTGCTTGGCGAACCGCGCCGCGACGATGACGGAGCGGATGTCGAAGAACGGGTCGCCGGCGATGATGCCGTTGTAGTCGTCCGGGAACTGCGTCGCCTCCACCAGCGCCTGCCGCCCGCCGTTGGAGCAGCCGTCGAAATACGCCGCCTCGACCTTCTGCCCGTAGAAGCGCCGGGCGAGCCGCTTGCCGGCGACCGTCACTTCATGGGTGGCACGGTAATAGTAGTCGGCGAGCTTGGCGTCGTCGGGCTGGCCCGGGGCAAGCAGCGCCCAGCTCGCATCGGTGCCGCCCGCCAGGTGCCCGGCATCGGTGATCGCGGTGGCATAGCCCTTGGCGAGCGCGCCCTGCCGGTCCACCGGGTTGGCCGAGACATCGGGGTAGGTTGCGCCAGCGAGGCCGCCCACCCCGAAGAACAGGAATTTCTTGTTCCAGTCATCCGGAAGCTGCATCTCGAACCCGGCCGAACCCGGCGGCGCGTCGCCGCCGCTGGTGTTGAGCTGGCCCACCACGTCGCAGAAGGCGGGCGTCGCGCCGGACGCGGGCACCGCGGTGGCGGACACGACCGTGACGCCGCTCACCTCCAAAGCCTCGATCCCGCCGACGCCGCACGCGGTCGCCGCCCGTGCCGCGGGGGCCGCCAAGGCCATGCCGCAGCCCACCGCGAGCGGCCACGCCCAACCCCAATGCCGCCCAGCGCAGTTCCGACGGGAATGATGCATCGTTTCTCCTACCCTTTCTATGCTGCGGCGGCTGCCCCGACATGCCGCCTCGATCCTGCCGCGGCCGGCATCCATGCTAGACGTTGCTTTGTCGGATCGCAACGAAGCTCCTGTCGCTTCTTTACTGACGCTTGCGAAGGTTTGATGACGTGGCGGCCGAGGCGAGGCCGTGCGCCGGCGCCCGTGCACCCGATCGGCCCCATGTGCCGTCCGGGCGGGAGCGCGGGGACGGCATGATCTTGGTGACGGGAAGCAGCGGCCTGGTCGGGCGCGAGGTGGCCAGCCGGCTTGCCGGGCGCGCCCTGGTGCGCCTGGCGCTCCGCGACCCGGCCGGCGGCGCCGAGGGGGCCGAGCGGGTCCGCTTCGATTTCCGCGACCCCTCGACCTTCGAGGCGGCGCTGCGCGGAGTCGGGCGCGTGTTCCTGCTGCGCCCGCCGCGACTCGCCCGGCCGCGGCGCGACTTCGGCCCGTTCGTCGAGGCCATGCGGCGGGCCGGGGTGGGGCAGGTGGTGTTCCTGTCGGTGCGGGGCGCCGCGGGCAACCCGCTGCTGCCTCATCACGGCATCGAGAGGCTGCTGGAGGCGTCGGGCCTCGCCTGGACGCATCTGCGGCCCAACGATTTCATGCAGAACTTCGCGACCGTGCACCGCGCCGACATCCGCGACCGCGGCGAGATCTGGGCGCCGGCCGGACGGGGCCGCACCAGCTTCGTCGATGCGCGCGACGTGGCGGAGGCCGCCGTGCGGACGCTGACCGAGCCGGGGCACGGGCGCCGCGCCTACACGCTGACCGGGGGCCGGGCATTCGATCTGGAGGAGGTCGCGGCCCTGTTGTCCGACGTGCTGGGCCGTCCTGTCGCCTACCGCAACCCGGGCATCCCCGCGTTCCTGCGCCACACGCGCGGGTCGGGGCAGCCTTTGGCCCTCGGCCTGGTGATGACGGGGGTCTATACCGTCGCCCGGCTCGGCTTGGCGGCGGAGGTCACGCCGGACTTGGCGGGGCTTCTCGGACGGCCGCCCATGGGGCTGCGGTGCTTCGTCCAGGATTGCGCGGCGGTCTGGCGGCGGTAGGCCGCAGGGCCTACGGCGCCTCTTCCGGCACCTGGCCGAACTCGCCCAGGTATTCCGGGGCGCCGAACTCGTCGGCCGCGTCGTCGTGGAACACCCGCACCACCCGCGCGCCGAGGATCGAGCCACCGGCCAGCGCGCGTTCCGCCCGGCGCAACCCCTCCTCGGGCGTGCGGCAGGCCACCGGCGTGCCGGGCCTCAAGGCGCCGCGCGGCCCGGCGACGTAGGGTTGATAGATGATCTGCGCGGTGGCCGGCATGGGCTGCGGTCCTGTGGCAAGGTTGGGCTGAAAGGGGACGCGGCGCCCGGCCTCCGGTTGCAGGCGGGGTGGCCTTGCATCCGCGGCGCCTGTGCGAATCTGTGTGCAATAAAGGAGACATCGCCATGAACAGGACCATTCCGTGGGGCGCCTTGCTGCTGACGGGCGTGCTGGCCGGGTGCGTGGCGCCGCCCCCACCGCAGGCGCAGGCGCCCCTGGTCGCCGTGCCGGGGCCGGCCAAGACGGAGGCGGAGTTCCGCCAGGACGACGCCGCCTGCCGGGCCGCCACGGCCGAGCTGCCGCCGGACGCGCCGAGCCAGCCGACCGCGGAGCAGGTCCGGGCGGCCCAGGCGGCAGCCCAGGGCAACGTTGCGCCGCCCCCAGCCGAGGCGCTGCCGCCTGGCGTCGCCTACCTGCGCTGCATGACGGCGCGGCAGAACCTGGTGCAGCCGCTTGCGCCGCCGGTGCCGCTTTATGCCTACTACCCGACCTACCCGGTCTATGCTGGGATCGGTTTCGGCTACCCCTTTTTCTACGACGACGTGTTCGCGCTGCGCTTCGGTTACGGCTTCGGCCGCTTTGGCTATGGCTATGGCTATGGCTATGGCTACCGGGGGGTTGGCGGCTACGGATACCGGGGCTATGCCGGCTACGGGCATCGAGGATTTGGCGGCGGATACGGCGGGGGCTTCGGGCACGGCGGCGGCCGGTTCGGCGGGCACCGGTAGGAGACGCGGCCCAAAGGTCTGGACTGCATCGGCCGTCCAGCGCCAGTCTGGACCTTTGGACTCCATGAGGTCGCCCGACATGTCCCGCTTCGACCCGGCCCCCGTCACCACCCTCACCTTCGACTGCTACGGCACCTTGATCGACTGGGAGGCGGGCGCGATCCGGGCGTTGCGTCCGCTGCTTGCCCGGCATGGCGCCGCGCCGTCGGATGACGAAATCGTCGCGATCTTCCAGGCCCTCGACGGGGTGCTGTGCAAGCCACCCTACCGGACGTATCGGGCGGTGCTGGCCGGGGTGGTCGAGGGGTTTGGGCAGCATTTCGGCGTTCCGGTCAGGCCCGCGGACCGGGAGATGTTGGCGGCTTCGATTCCGTCCTGGACGCCGTTTCCCGACACCGTGCCGGCGCTGCGTGCGCTTGGCGCCCGATACCGGCTCGCCATCGTCTCGAACATCGACGACGACCTGTTCGCCGCTTCCGCCCGGCAGCTTGAGGTGCCGTTCGACGCCGTTGTCACCGCCGGGCAAAGCCGCTGCTACAAGCCGCAGCCCGCCATCTTCGAGGACGCCCTCCGCCGCCTCGCCGTGGCACCGGGCGCGGTGGCGCACGTGGCCGAAGGCGTCACGGAGATCACGCCGGCACGGCATCTTGGCTGCGCCACGGTCTGGGTGCGCCGCAACGGGCGCTCGGCCCGGCTGCTGACCGAGGCTCCGGACCTCGAAGTGCCCGACCTGCAGGCCTTGCTGCCCGTCATGCAGGGACGGGAGGGCGGCGCTTAGCAGGCAGCGATGCCTTGGCGGCGAAGCATAGGGCAGCTCAGGGCTGTGGTTGCTTTACCAAAACTTAATAGCCTTGAATGGACAGGTTCTGGATAAGCAATGAAATGCCTTCGCTTACTGGCAAGGTTTTGCAAAAGCGCGCCGACGGGCGCTTCGATACCAAAACGAAATCGGCTCCGGCGGGTTGGTGAATGCCTGATGTTTTGCCATTACCTGAAAACATCAACGGTGTTAGGCTTCGCATCTCTTCCCCAAGCGAGGATGCGAGATGCGTCGCCTCATGCTGACCGCCACCGCCATCGCTGCCCTGTTCGCCGCTGCGCCCGCAAAGGCCAGCCTGCTCACCTTCGACGATCTTGGCGGTTTGCAGGGCAACCCCAACCCCTTCCTGCCGTCACCCTTCGCCTACGGCGGGTTCACGTTCTCCTCAAGTTATCTGTTCTCGATTACCGACCCGAGCGGCTGCTTCGGCGGCTGCGCCAGCGACGGCACGCCTTACCTTTCGAGCGCCGACGGCCCCGCCCGCGTCGTCATGGCACCTGCGGACGGCGGCACGTTCGGGCTTGTCTCCTTCGCGTCGGCGTTGTCTTTCTCCAACGCCGCCAATTCGGCGGCCAATCCGGACCAGGTCACCGTGACCGGCCAGCAGGCGGGCGGCGGGACCGTGCAGGCCAGTTTCGGCCTTTCCTCCGCCTTCTCGACATCCATCCTGCCGAGCGGCTTCACCGAGCTGACGTCGGTGGTGTTCCAGGGCGTCTTCCAACCCGGCGAGACGGCCATGCAGCAAGGCCTCAATGCCCTGGCCCTCGACGGCATCCGCACCGCCGACCCGCCTACCAGCGTGCCGGAACCGGCCTCGGCGCTGGTGCTCGGCGCCGGGCTGCTTGGCCTCGCCTTGCGGCGCGCCCTGTCCTAATACCGCGTCGCGACATTACCGAACCGCCGGCCGTCTGCGGCGTTGCGGAGCGCAGACAGCGGGGGTACATGCGGCATATCCATCTTCACCCGCTCGGCGGCGCGGCGGGCGACATGTTCGTAGCCTGCCTGCTCGACGCCTTTCCGGAGCACCGCGCGGCGGCCGTCGAGGCGGCGGAGGCTTTGGCGCAGGTCGGCTGCCGCCTGGTCCCGCATGAGGACGGCACGCTGACCGGCAGCCGGTTCGTGGTGAACGATGCGCCGCACCGGCATGGCCACGACCACGCGCACTGGCGCGACATCCGCGCCCGGCTGGAGGCCTCGCCGCTCGCCCCGTCGGTCCGCGCCCACGCCGTCGGCATCTTCGCCGTGCTGGCCGAGGCGGAAGGCCGGGTGCATGGGGTGCCGCCCGACACGGTGACGTTCCATGAGGTGGGCGCGGCCGACTCCATCGCCGACATCGTGGCCGCCGCTGCCCTCATCGCCGCGCTGTCCCCGGCGCATTGGAGCGTGGCGTCCTTGCCGCTCGGCGGCGGCACTGTCCAGACCGCGCACGGGACGATGCCGGTGCCCGCCCCGGCCACCGCGCTGCTGCTGGAAGGGTTCGCGATGCATGACGACGGGATCGGGGGCGAGCGCGTCACCCCCACGGGCGCCGCCATCCTGCGCTACCTCGAATGCGGCGCGGCGGCCCCGGTCCGCGGCACGCTGCGCTGCTCCGGATACGGCTTCGGCACACGCCGCCTGCCGGGCCTCAGCAACTGCCTGCGCGCCCTGGTGTTCGAGGTGGAAGGCGCGGCCGCGGCGCCGGGCCACAGGGAGCTTGCGGTGATCAGCTTCGAGGTGGACGACCAGTCGGGCGAGGACCTGGCGACCGGGCTGGACCGGTTGCGCGCCCTGCCGGGGGTGCATGACGTGCTGCAGATAGCAGCGTTCGGCAAGAAGTCGCGCCTGGTGGTGCATGTTCAGGTGCTGGTGGCACCGGATGTGTTGGATGCCGTCGTGGACGCCTGCTTCCAGGAAACCACCACGATCGGCTTGCGCACTCACGTAGTGGAAGGCCGCGCTCTCGCCCGGCGGTTCGCGACCGTCGAAGTCGAAGGGCATGAGATGACGGTGAAGCTGGTGGAGCGCCCGGGCGGGGACGGCGCCAAGACCTTGACGGGCAAGGCCGAGTCTGACCACCTACGCCCGGTTTCCTCCCACGCCGCCCGTGCCCGCTTGCGCCAACAGGCCGAGCAGTTGGCGGCGGGCCGGGAGCCGGAGGACACATGACACCAACTGATCGCCTCCACGCGGCGTTGGGCGACATGAGCGGCATCGCCGTTGCGGTGAGCGGCGGCATCGACAGCCTGACGCTCGCCACCGCCGCGCACCGCGCCGTCCCGGGCGGCGTCACGATGCACCACGCCACCTCGCCCGCCGTGCCGCCCGAGGCCACCGAACGCACGCGCGCCCTGGCTGCGGCGGAGGGGTGGCGGCTCGACGTGTTCGACGCGGGCGAGTTCGCCGACCCGGCCTACCGCGCCAACCCCGTCAACCGCTGCTTTTTTTGTAAGACCAGCCTCTACGGTGCGGTCGCAGGCCGCACGTCGCGGCAGATCGTCTCCGGCACCAACCTCGACGACCTCGGCGAGTATCGCCCGGGTTTGGAAGCGGCACGGGCGCACGCGGTGCGCCACCCGTTCGTGGAGGCCGAGATCGACAAGCGCACCGTGCGCGCGCTCGCCGCCGAACTCGGACTGGGCACGCTTGCGGAGCTGCCCTCCGCGCCCTGCCTGTCGAGCCGGATCGAGACTGGCATCCGCATCGAGGCGCCAGTGCTCGCCATGGTGCACGCGGCGGAAACGCTCGTGGCGGCGCGGCTGTCGCCCCGGACCGTGCGCTGCCGGGTGCGGGCGAACGGGGTGGTAGTCGAGCTGGACCCGGCCGCGCTCGCGGCGTTGGACACGGCGCAGGGTATGCGTGCGGAGTTACAGCGTCTGGCCGACGCCGCCGGGCTGCCTGCGCCGGTGCGCTTCGCCGCCTACCGCAACGGCAGCGCCTTTCTGATGCCGGCATGACTCAAGCAGAGCCGGAATTCGTGTTGGACGAGGCGCGGACGCAGCGCCTCGGCTTCGGGGAAGCGGTGTTCTGCGCCGGCAAGTCGCCCGAGCAGATTGCGGCGATCCTCGATGCTGCCCGCGTTCCCATGCTGCTCACCCGGCTCGACCCCGAGCGGTTCGCGGCCCTCCCGCGTTCGCAGCGGGACGTGCTCGACTACGACCTGGTGTCCCGCACCGCCTATTCCGGCGACCCACAGCCCAGCGCCGGCCCGGCGGAGGTCGCGGTGCTGACCGCCGGCACGTCGGATGTGCCCGTGGCGCAGGAAGCGGCGCGCACGCTGCGCTTTCAGGGGCAGGAGGCTCAGCTGATCGCCGATGTCGGCGTCGCCGGGCTGTGGCGGCTGCTGCGCCGGGTGGACGAGCTGCGCGGGATGCGGGTGGTGATCGTCGCCGCCGGTATGGACGCGGCGCTGCCCAGCGTGGTGGGCGGGCTGATTGGCGGCGTCGTCATCGCGGTGCCGACCTCGGTGGGCTACGGCGTCGCAGCTGGCGGGCACGCGGCACTCAATGCCATCCTTGCGAGTTGCGCGCCGGGCATCGTCACGGTCAACATCGATAACGGCTACGGCGCGGCCTGCGCCGCGCTGCGGGTCATCGGCAAGGCATAGGAGAGCACCATGGAACGACGCGACCTGATGAAGGCGACCGTGGCGGGCGTGGCCGCCGCGGCGGTCGGCGCCCCGGCGGACGTGATGGGGCAAACCGCCCAGGGCGGCCAGATCAAGCCGACCGGCCCGGTGACATCGAAGATCGCCGAGCACGCGGACATGAAATACCGCGCCCTGGGCCGCACCGGGGAGCGGGTCTCCTTGGTGGGCCTCGGCGGCTTCCACCTCGCCAAGCCCGGCGGCCCAAGCGCCGACGAAGCGATGCGCATCGTGCACACCGCGCTCGATGCCGGCATCAACTTCTGCGACAACTGCTGGGACTACAACAAGGGCGAGAGCGAGATCCGGCTGGGCCGCGCGCTGTCCGGCGGCTGGCGCGACCGCACGCTGCTGATGACCAAGATCGACGGCCGCACCGCGACGGCCGCGGCTAGCCAAATCGACGAATCGCTGCAGCGCCTGCAGACCGACCACATCGACCTGCTGCAGTTCCACGAGATCATCCGCATGGACGACCCGGAGCGCGTGTTCGCTCAAGGCGGGGCGCTGGAAGCGGCGCTGCGCGCCCGCGAGCAGGGCAAGATCCGCTACATCGGCTTCACCGGCCACAAAAGCCCGGCGATCCACCGCCACATGTTCGAGGTCGCCGACCAGCACGGCTTCCACTTCGACACCGTGCAGATGCCGCTCAACGTCATGGACGCGCATTTCGACAGCTTCGAGCAGGGCGTGCTGCCGGTGGCCGCCGCGCACGGCACCGGGGTGCTAGGCATGAAGGCGTTCGGCGACCCGTTCATCCTGGACGCCAAGGTCGCGACGCCGCTCGAGATGCTGCACTACCCGATGAGCCTGCCGATCAGCCTGCAGGTCTGCGGCATCGACAGCTTGGCCATCCTGCAGCAGGCGCTGATCGCCGTGCGCAGCTACGCGCCGCTCACGCCGGAGCAGCGCACGGAGCTGCTGGCCCGCACGGAGGCGGTCGCGCGGGATGGGAGGACCGAGCGGTATAAGGTTTCGACCCACTTCGACGGCACGGTGCAGAACCCGCAATGGCTTGGATAGGAGCGGATTTCTCGGGGCCACGATGCCGAAATCCGCGCTGATCGCTGGCGTCGCCGCCTTGCTGGTCACTGGCTGCATGTCTGGCCCGATCCCTATACTTTCGGGTCATGTGAGTGATAACGGTGTAAACCCGCCGGTCCCCAGCGAGGAAAAACTGCCCGGCGCCCCAGCGGTCCTGGCCGCGACGCCTTAGCTATTTGTCTTAGGGGTCGTGACACTGTTTTCGAGCCGAGTGGGAGAGGAGGCGCCGATGGAGCCGGGCGCTCCCCACGATATTGTGCTGGTGCCGGCTGAGAACATGATGGTGGTCGCATGCCGCCGCATCCTGCTGCCGCTCGACGACGTCCGGCGTTTCTCTTGGAATGACGTCCGGCGTTCCTTCCAAAATGATGCGCACGGTTGCCTGCGTGGCAGCATCCCAAGCTCGCCCGCTCCAGCCTGCAACCCTTAGGGGGCACGCATAAGATTGTTATGGCGGCTTTGCATAGCACTGCTTCGGCATTCTAGGGCGCGCATGCGTGTGCGCCCTCAGCGCGGGGCGGTGCAGGCCAGTCCAGGAGCGGCCCTCGAGACCGCCGAGGCCACCGCCTGCTTTGAGAGTTGCTGGCGGGCCTGCTCGCACGCCCGGCGCGCCTTGATGACGGCAGCCAGGGCGCACAGCGACGTGCGCAGGGCCAGGTTGCTGAGGCAGAGCTTGCGCTCGCCGCCGTCAGGAACAGGCGCTGGCCGACCGGCGCGGGCGCCTCGCCCTGTGCCAGCGTGAGCGAGACGAGGGCCTGGCAGTTCGCCTGCTTGGCCGCGATGCTGCGGCGCTACGCCCGCCGACGCCGAAGCCTTCTTGGACGCCCCGTATTAGTCACAACCAGCATCGCGTGTTCGCTGTCAATGAGCCGGCCCACCCCGGGGCGCATTGGCCCGGAGCGGGACCTGCGCGTGCTTGGGCTTGCAGCGTCAGCCTGCGCTATTCAGCAGCGGCCACCTCCCTTACGCGAGTTGCCTCCCTTTCCGGGACGGCCTTGGCCCGGTCGCCGCCCAGCATCCGGCTCAGCTTATCCATGTAGAGGTAAACCACCGGCGTCGTGAACAGCGTCAGCATCTGCGAGACCAGAAGCCCACCCACCATCGCATAGCCGAGCGGCTGCCTGATCTCCGAACCTGTTCCCGTGCCCAGCATCAGCGGCACCCCGCCAAGCAGCGCGCAGAGCGTCGTCATCAGGATCGGCCGGAACCGCAGCAGGCAGGCCTCATGGACGGCCTCCTCGCTTGACAGGCCGCGTTCCCGCTCGGCTTGCAGCGCGAAATCCACCAGCATGATGCCGTTCTTCTTCACGATGCCGATCAGCAGGATGATGCCGATGATGCCGATCACGTCGAGCGGCCGGCCGAACAGCATCAGCGTCGCCAGCGCCCCCAGCCCGGCGGAGGGCAGCGTGGACAGGATCGTCAGCGGGTGGATCGTGCTCTCGTACAGCATGCCCAGGATCAGGTACACCGCGAACAGCGCCGCCAGGATCAGCGGCGGCGTGCTGCTGAGCGCGCTCTGGAACGCCTGCGCGTTGCCCTGGAACTTCGCCGCCAGCGACGCCGGCAGGTGCAGCCCCGCCGCCGCCTTCTGCACCTCCGCGACCGCCTGGCCGATGGCCACGCCCGGCGCCAGGTTGAAGCTGATGGTGACCGACGGGAACTGCCCCTGGTGGTTCACCGCCAGCGGCGCCAGCGTCGTCCGGATCGTGGCGATCTGGCTGATCGGCACCTCCGTCCCGCTCTGCGATTTGACGTAGATGCGTCCCAACGCCGCCGGCCCGCCCTGGAACGCCGCGTCGGTTTCCAAGATGACGTAGTACTGGTTCAGCGTGGTGTAGATCTTCGCCACGTGGCGGCGGCCAAAGGCGTCGTATAGCGTCGAGTCCACCCGGGCTAGGTCTATGCCGAGGCGCGACGCCGCCGCGCGGTCAACGTCCACGCTCAGGGTCCGCCCGGTGCTCTGCTGATCGCTCGCCACCGAAGTCAGCTGCGGCAGGGCTTGCAGCTTCTGCAGCAGCAGCGGCGCGTAGTGGTTCAGCTCTTCGCTGTCCACGTCCGTCAGTGTGTACTGGTACTGGGTCTTGGACACCGCCGCGCCGATGTTGATGTCCTGCGCCGCCTGCATGTAGAGCCGCATTCCCTGGACCTGCTGCAGGGCCGTGCCCAGCCGGGCGATAACCTGGTCCGCGGTGACGCTGCGCTGGCCCGAGGGCTTGAGGGTGATGAACATGCGGCCGTTGTTCCCGGCCACGGTCGCGCCGCCCGCGCCGACGTAGCCGATGGCGGACGCGACCGCCGGGTCCTGCCGCACGACGGCGAGCACCGCCTGCTGCCGCTGCATGATGCCGGCCGGCGAGATGTCCTGCGCCGCCTCCGTGATGCCGACGATCAGCCCGGTGTCCTGCTGCGGGAAGAACCCCTTGGGGATGACGGCGAATAGGCCCGCGGTCGCCGCCACCGTCAGCAGCATGACCCCGAGCGTGATCCGTCGGTGGCGCAAGGCCACGACCAGGCCCCGGTCATAGGCCGCGACCAGCCCGTCAAGCAGCCGCTCCAGCGCGCGGGACACGCGGCCGGGCTTCCTGGCCTGCTGATCCCCGCCCTTGAGCAGCCGGGCGCACATCATGGGCGTGAGCGTCAGCGACACGAATACCGAGACGACGATGGACACCGCGACCGTGACCGCGAACTCGCGGAACAGCAGCCCGACCACGCCGCTCAGCAGGAACAGCGGGATGAACACCGCGATCAACGAGACGGAGATGGACAGGATTGTGAACCCGATCTCCCGCGACCCGTCCAGCGCCGCCTGCATCGGCGTCGCCCCGTCCTCCATGTGGCGGACGATGTTCTCCACCATGACGATCGCGTCGTCCACGACGAAGCCGACGGCGATGGTCAACGCCATCAAGGACAGGTTGTCCAGGCTGTAGCCCAGCACGAGCATGGCCGCGAAGGTGCCGATGAGCGAGATCGGCACCGAGATGGCCGGGATCACCGTCGCCCACAGCTTGCGCAGGAACAGCGCGATCACGCCCACCACGAGCGCGATGGTCAGCAGCAGGGTAAACTGCACGTCCGCGACGCTCGCGCGTATGGTCTGGGTGCGGTCGGACACGACCTCAACCCTGATGCTCGGCGGCAGGGATGCCTGCAGCTGCGGCAGCGCCTGCTTGATGGCGTCCACCGTGGCGATGACGTTGGCGCCGGACTGGCGCTGCACGGCGACCAGCACGGCGCGCTTCTCGTTCAGCCAGCCTGCCTGGGTCGGGTTCTCCGGCGCGATCACGGCCCGACCCACGTCCCGCACCCGGATGGGCGCGCCGTTGCGGTAGGCCAAGATGGTGTCGGCATAGCCCGCGGTGGTCATGAGCTGGTCGTTGGTTTGCAGGGAGTAGGCGGTTTGCCCGCCGTAAAGCTGTCCCTTGGGCTGGTTGACCGTGGCGTTGGTCAGCGCGGTCCGCACGTCCTCCAGGTCGAGGCCGGCGGCGGCAAGCTGCGCCGGGTTGAGCTGGACGTGGATGGCGGGGCTTTGCAGGCCGCCGATGCCCACGGGGCCGACGCCGGGCAGCTGCGAGATCTTCTGCGCGAAGATCGAGTTCGCATAGTCGCTCACCGTGGTGATCGGCAGGGTGTCGGAGGTCAGGCCGATCAGCAGGATCGGCACGTTGGCCAAATTGGTCTTGCGGTAGATGGGCGGGGACAGCAGGCTGGCCGGCAACTGCCCGGCCGCCGCGTTGATCGCGCCCTGCACGTCGCCTGCCGCGGAGTCCACCGTGCGGGACCGGTCGAATTGCAGCGTGACCTGCGTGAAGCCGCTGCCGCTGCTGCTCGTCATCTGGGTGATGCCGGGTATTTGGCCGAACTGCCGCTCGAGCGGCGTCGCGACGGAGGACGCGGTCGTCTTGGCGTCGGCACCCGGCAGCTGCGCCGTGACCTGGATCGTCGGGAAGCCCACGTTCGGCAGCGCCGCCACCGGCAGATGCATGTAGCCGGCGACGCCCAGCGCCACGACGGCAACCATCAGCAGGGAGGTCGCGACCGGCCGGCGGATGAAGCCTGCGGAGATGCTCATGGCAGCAGCCCCGCCGTCGCGGTGGACGAGCTGGGGACGTCCGCTGGCTTGGACGGGACGACGACGGCGCCGGCGGTCAGGCGGTAATGGCCCTGCACGACGACGGTTTCGCCCGGGTTCAGCCCCTTGGCGATGACGGCGACGTCGCGCCGCTGCTGGCCGGCCTGCACCGGACGCACCTCCGCCTTGCCGTCGGCGACCACGTAGATGAAGGCGCCCTGCGGACCCTGCTGCACCGCGTCCGCGGGGACGGTCAGGGCGGTCTGGGCGATGGAGGTCGTCAGCTCGACGTTGACGAAGGTGCCGGGCCACAGGCGGCGCTGCAGGTTTGGGAACAGCGCCTTGAGCTGCACGGTGCCGGTCGCCGGGTCGGCCTGGTTGTTGACCAGCAGCAACTGCCCGGTGTCCAGCGCCTTGCTGCCGGTTTGGTCATAGGCCACGGCTTCGACCTTGCCCGCCGAGAGCGCGCCCTGCACCTGGGCGATATCGGCCGCCGGCAGCGTCATCAGCACGGCGATCGGCTGCACCTGGTTCATCGTCACCAGTCCCTGGCTGTCGGTGGGATGGATGATGTTGCCGATGTCGATCTGCCGCACCCCGGTGATGCCGTCGAACGGCGCGGTCAGGGTGGCGTAGCTGAGCTGGGTCTGCGCGTCGTCCATGGCGGCCTGGTCGGACTTGATCGCGCTCTGCGTCTGCGCCGCCTGCGACTTCTGGTCCGTGACCTGCTGGTCCGTCGCGAACCCCTTGCTGAGCAGCGGCAGGTTGCGGTTCAGGTTCGTCTCGATGTTGGCAAGCTGGGTTTGATCGCGGCTGAGCTGCGCCTCCGCTTGCGCGAGGCGCGACTGGTAGGGCCGGGGGTCGATCTGCGCGAGGGTGCCATCGCGGCGGACCTGCTGGCCTTCCACGAAGTCGATGGATTGCAGCAGGCCCGTCACCTGGCTGCGGATCGTGGCGGTGTTCAGCGCCTGCACCGTGCCGAGGCCGCTCAGGATGATCGGCACGTCCCCCTGCTGCACCGGCGCCGTCACGACGGGAACGGGTGCGGGCGGGGCTGGCGGCGGCGCGGGGCGTGCCATGAGGTGCATGGCCAGGGCTGCGCTCCCCGTGATGGCAACCAGGGGCAGGCCGATCTTGGCGGCAAGTTGCATGATCAATCCTCGTGTTCTGCCGCTTGGGCGCGAGCGGCAGCAGGCGGCGGGGCCGGCAGCATTCCGGCAGAGGCGGCAGGTGTAGGACTCCCTGGCACGCCCAGCGACCGGTTCCAGATCGGACCTGCGGGCCGGGCGAGGACGCTGCGGCGGCCTGGGCCGGGACCGGCCGCCGCACCGGCATCAGCGTCGGGCTGGCGCAGGCGTCCTGGACGCCATGGGCGTCGCCGCCGCCGGCTGCACGCGGGTCCTGCCGACTGTCCCCACCCGCTGCTGGCCGGTTGAACCCGGCGCCAGGGTCCGCGCGCCCGGCGGCGCGCTGTCGGGCGGCTGCGGCATGGACTGGCTGGAGTTTGGCGCAGGCAGCGTCTCATAGACGCCCTGGGCGAAGGAGGGCGCCGTGCCCAGCAGCAGCAGAAGGCCGCCCAGTGCGATGCGTGCCGAGGTGTTCATGGTGGAAGCTCCGTGTGTTGCTGCGACAGGACTGCCGCCGCCATCAGACAACACCGGGCGGCCCCGCAGGACCAATGCGGGGTCGGCACTGCAACATGCCGGCCCGGCATGACGCCGGACGAGCCTCGGAAGCTGGGACTATGCCAGGCGGGCCGCGCACAGCACCAGGTCTCGAAGCCAGCGGTGCGCCGGCACGTCGTCCAGCCGGCGGTGCCACAGCATGGCCGTCACCAGTTGCGGCGATGAAAACGGCAGCGGCGCGCGCAGCGCCACGCGGCGGGCCAGGCCGTGCCGTGCCAGCTCGACATCCACTGCTCGGCCGGCATGTCATGGTGACGGACGCGCATGAGCGGCGCGGCGCGGCAACGTCCAGCTTGAACGTGCAGCGCCTCACGGCGAGGCGTCTCCGACGGGGCCTTTATGGACCATCCCCTTCTTGCTCCGGATCGGCAGCGTGCGAGAACGCATGCGGCACTGGTGATCCTGCTACATCCGCACGGTGCCGAGGCTGTCGCGCTCGGGTTGGCGCGCACCTGGTCGTCAGCTGTTCCCGCGGCGCTTCTGTCAACGCTGCGCGCCTCGGGCGGAGACCAGGCCGAGGAGGCGTTGGCGGGGATTGCCAGCAGGGTGGAGCAGGCAGGCCTCGCCTCATCACGCCTGGTGCTGGCCGGCATCGGCGCTGCGCAGGACACGGCGCTGCGCCTTGTGTTTGGGCAGGCGGCCGTGGGGTGCGCAGGCATGTTGGCGTTCGGCGACAGCCTGCCGTCCTGGGCCGTGCTGGAAGGGCACCCCGCGCAGATGCGCGCCAAGCTGCGGCTGGCTTGGACGGCAGAGGATCCGATGTCCTGCGCGGCGGCGTTGGGTAGACTGCTACGCTGCTTCCGCATGGCCGGCCCCGACGCCCAGGGCACCTTGCTGGCCCAGTCGGATCGTCCTGCACGGGAAGCGGGTAATAGTGCTGGCTTATCGCCGCCGCTCGTGCGCCTGGGTGGCGCGTATCTCGCCGAGCTTGTCGCAGTCGCGCTGAATGTGGCGCCCTGACCTCATGCTCGCCCGGCAGCAGCGGGATAGGCCACCGACGAACTGCACCGGTTCAGCTTCAGCACTTGGCACGGTCGCGCAGCCCTGATCGCCGCCGGGCGCGTCTCATGGACGGGGCGCCACGGCGCAGTGGCCACAAGCGCGGCGTGACGGCAGGCGTGGCCGTCGCGCACAGAGTCCTGGTCGCCGCCCTCCATATGCTGCAGCGCGCCATCGCCTTCGCCGACCTCGGCGCCGATTGCCTTGAATGCGTTGACAAGCATCGCAGCGCCAGGCGCCTGGTCCGCCGCCTCGACGCGCTCGGTTACGCCGTCATGCTCCGCCCCAAGCCCGCCAACTAAGCCCGCCATGACACATCAGCACGCCGGACCCGGCTCGCCTGTGTGGGTCTTCAGGCCAGCCGCCTCGCACAGGGCCAGCGTCTCATCGTCATTGGCACAGAAGGTGGCTTCTCAGCCTGGGCTGATCGGCGCTTCCACGAGGTTATGCCGGCCAGAAGCGATGCCGGCCTCGATGGCGGCTGCGATGTCGGTGGCGCGCTCGAACCGGCGGGCCGGCACGCCATGAAGGCTGCAAGGGTCAGGAAAATGCCTGGTCAAGACCCTTGGCTGGAGAACGCCCGCTGGATCAACACGTTCAGCAAGAGGTCAAAACCGCCGCTCGATCCTGTCCACCGCCAAAGGCGTGCTCCATCCGCCCGCCAACTGAGGATGCGGGCTGCCAGGACCAAGATACAAAGGGGCAGATCGCCGACCGGCAACCCGCCCCAGGTCGAGATCCTCCGGCTAATTGCCGTGAATGTTGAAGTATGATCCACCGCTGCCGGCAACGCCGGGCGTGGCTGGGTTGGTGCCGTAGGACGCCGTCAGGCGGCCATTCGCCAGGTCGGCGCTGCCGAAGCCGGCAATGACCACGGTGGCGTTCGGCTTGCCCACGCTGGTGAAGGTGTACGCAAGGCCCTTGGCGCCGGCAGCGCCCTGGTTGTCCTGCGTCGTCAGGTGGAAGTTCGTCGGATCGACGCCGAAGATCGTGATGTTGTCGCCGGCGTGGAAGTTCACCACGGTTGAGTATGCATCCGACGCCAGGCTGCGGTCATCGAGGAAGAACGTGTCGTTGCCGGTGCCGCCCGTCAGGAAACTGGAGCCGCCGGCGCCGTCCAAGACGTTGTTGCCGTTGACCTTGCTGACGTCGATCGCGTCGTTCCCGCTCCCGGTGCGGATGAACACGTTGGGCATGGTCGCGGTGATGTTGAGGTTGTCTGGCGTCACCAGCGTCAACTGCTGGCTAAGGCCCTGCACGGGGCCGCTGTACTTGTCGCCGCTGATGAAATTCTGCTGGCCCGTCGTCTGGTCGGTGATCGTGAAGTTCGCGCCGCCGCTGCTCCCGGGCAGGCTGGCCACCGCGGTGACGGTCGTCTGGCTGTCGCTGGCGACCTGCGCGCCGTCGGCGATGTCGAGCTTGATGGTGCTCGTGGCCGACGCCTGCCCGGCCAGCGGCGGCGCGGTGAAGGTGAGCTTCTGCAGGGCGGCCGTCAAAGCGGCGGGTGCGGCGGCGGCCAGGGTGTACATCCCGACGCCGGCGCTCACCAGCCCCGCGCCGGCGAGCGTGCCGCCGCTGCTCAGCGTCAGCGTGGCGCTGACCAGCGGCTTGGCGTTGCTGTCGGAGACGGTGACGCCGTTGAACGGGCTGATGCCGTTGCCGGCGGCCACCGTCTGGCCCGAGGTGCCAGCGATGAACGGCGCCGTCGGCGTCGCGGACAGGCCGACCACCTGCACCGTGGCCCCCTTGTCGTTCACCGTCAGCTTGGTCGCGGCGTCGCTCACGCTGAGGTCGAACCCAATGGACTGGGCGCTGCCGTCCGCCACCGCCGCAGGGGTGAACATGAGGGATTGCAGGCTGCTCTGCATCGCATAGTAGGACCCGGCGGCGAGCGCGTAGGTGCCGACGCCCGTCTTGGTCAGGCCCGGGCCGGCCAGCATGCCGCCCGCGTCGGACGGCGCGCCCGTGCCGTCCGTCACCGTGATGGTGCCGCTGGTCTGCGCATCGTAGCCCGGGGTGTTGTCCGTGATATGGGCGGAGGCGAACGGACGCAGCGCCGTGCCGGACGCCACCTGCCCGGCGGCGGTGCCGCTGACGCCGGGCGGCGTGACGGTCGTCAGCACCACAGGCTTCGGGTCGGCGACGGTGGTCGTACCGCCGGGGACGGGGGGAAGCTGCGCGCTGCCGATGTTGATGGCGGCATCCACCGTGGCATACGTGCCGTTGCCCAGCGTCGGCGGGGTGTAAACGAGCCGCTGCAGGATGTTGGTCGCGGCGCTCGGGGAGCCGATGGAAAAGGCGGACTCGACGAAGATGCCGGTGCTGCCGTTGAACTGGCCGAACCCCGTGGGGTCGCTGAGGCTGCCCAGGTCGCCGCCCGTGTAGTTCGGCCCGGCGCTCAGCGACACGCTCACCACTTCCAGCGCCGGGAAGGCCGTCTCGTTCAGGACGACGCTGCCGAACGGCGTGTCCGTCGTTCCGCTGGCGGTGACGACCGGGTTCGCGGTCGTGTCGTCGATGGATGCGGCCATGGCAAGTTTCCCCTATGGCGCCTGACCTCGGTTGAGGCGCCGAATTCCCGTCGAGCAGCCGCTGCTGTGACAGGCGCCTCTATCCGGTGTTTCGCTGCCGCTGTCAGTCCGGTTCAGGACTATGATCCTCATCTCTCGCGGCCATGCCGCGGGACCGCAGCTATGCGGCGTAGCGGCCCGGCCCGGCCTCGCGGGCCTGGCCCAAGGCGGCCAGGGTCGCGAGGATGTCCGCGACCTTGCCGCGCGTCGCGCCGCGGAACTGCCGGGCGAGGTCGCCGGGCGCGGCCGGGCCGCCGTGCCTGAGGGCGGCGCGGAGCGCGACGCACTGCTCGGGCACCCGCTTGGGCCAGTCCGGCAGGACCGCGGCAAGGTCGGTCGGCAGGGCAAGCTGCTCCCGGCGCGCGGCCACGGCGGCCTCGGCCGGGGCCTGGAAGGCGGGACGGAGCCAGCGGACCTGGCCCGCTGCCTCCTCCGCCACGCGCTCGCGGTTGAGCGCGACCACGCGGTCCACGACCGCCTCGGCGGACAGGTCGGCGGGCCAGCCGTAGGCGGCGGCGACGGCCGCGTCCAGCCGGTCATGCAGGTGGCGCAGCACCTCCACCTGGCCGGCGTCCAGCACGTCGCGGTCGGCGGGCGACAGAGGCTGGCCGGCGCGCAGGGCAGCGAGGACGTTGTAAAGGGTGGTCAGCGTGAGCTGCGGATGCGCGGCGAGGCGGGTCTTGCGCAGCGCGTCGAGTTCCTCGGCGAGGGCCGCGATCTCGGCGGCCTGCGCCGGGGTGGCGGCGGGGAAGGGGAAGGGGTCGAAGCAGCGGGTCTTGCTGTAGCGGGGGTCGTTCCCGAACCCAAGCCAGCCGCCTGCTGCCGGTGCCCAGGTCATGTGGATGCGGGATGACAAGACACCCAAATGGTAGGGATCATCGCTGGCGATGCAGACCAACATGTTGTCGGGCAGCACCGCCGCGTGCTGAAACACGAACACTCGATGCTTGGCGGTTTCCACCGTTGCGATGTAGCGGGGTAAACTATCCAGGGCCGTGCGCAACATTGCGTTGTTGCGACCAAACAGCCACCAATTGAGACGACGGTATGGCTCGTTATTCTGGTCCCGCTCCGGTTTGACGTGCAGCAGCAAATGCTGGAACACCGCCGGATACCGCTGCCTGATGTCGGCCTCTAGCAAGCCGTTCAGGTCGATAACCATGACGCCCCGGCTGCGCCCTGTCATGTCCCGCCCGTTCAGGTACGGCCGGATATGCGCCTCCAGCCCCGGCACCTTGCCCAGCCCCAGCGCCGCCGCTGTCGCGGGGGAGACGATGAAGCCAGCGCCATGCAGCGACATGCCCCGGCTGCTGATCCCCTCGTTGGAACGCAATGGCCGGGCAGCGTCCGGGTTGGCCCCCACGGTCAGATCCGCGTTCACCACGTCCTCCCGCATCGCCAGCACAATCTCGGGCACCGCCGCCGCCGTCTCGTGCACCACCTGCAACAGCCGCCCCGGTCCCAGTCCCGGCGCCGCAACCGTCATCGCGATCCGCACCGCCGCCGTGCCGGCCCCCTGCGACCACGGATGGTCCGGGATGGCGAACGCCAGGTGCAGCGGGTCCGCCCCCTGCATTGCCGCCGCGATCACCCGGCGGCAGAACACCTGGCGGATGCTGTTGCTGGTGATGAAGCCGAACCGCCGGGCTTTGCCCGCCCGGACTGCCTGCGCCGCGCGCCACCAGAAGAACATCGCGAGGTCCGCCGACGGCGGCACCTTCGGATACGCCGCCCACAGCGCCTCCGCGTGGCCGCCGCCCAGTTCCGCCCGCAGGTCCTTGCCGGCCACGAAAGGCGGGTTGCCCACGATGAACTCCGCCTCCGGCCAGGGCGCCGGCCTGGCGTCCACCGGGCGCTCCACGGCCTGCTGGTCGGCCTCGTCCGGCACTTGCTCCCCGGTCACGGGGTGCAGCCTGGTGCGCCCGCCCCAACGCGTCACGGGCCGGCCGCCAGCGTCCCGCTCCGGCTCGGTGCGGGCGTAGTCCAGCAGGGCGTCCCGCTCCTCGATCGTGCGGAAGTCGCGCAGGATCGGCTCGGCCGGGGGTGCGCGGCCATTGGTGCGGAAGTGCCATTGCAGGTAGCCGATCCACAGCACCAGCTCCGCCACCGGCACGGCGCGCGGGTTCACGTCCATGCCGAGGAACTGGTGCGGACCGACGGTCGCGCCCGCCAGGTCCAGGCGCCCGGCCTCGTTGGTGGCGTAGCCGGCCAGGGTGTCCAGCACCTCGCCCTCCAGGCGCTTCATCAGCTCCAGCGTGACATACAGGAAGTTGCCGGTGCCGCAGGCCGGGTCCAGCACGCGGACGGCGCAGAGCCGGGCATGGAACTCGCGGACGAAGGCCGCCGCCGCGGGGCGCTGCCGGCCTGCATCGCGAGGTCCGCGGCGCCGCGGACCCCGTCCCAGTCGGCGCGCAGCGGCTCCATGACGGTGGGCAGCACCAGGCGCTCGACAAAGGCGCGCGGGGTGAACTGCGCGCCGAGCCGGCCGCGCTCCCGTGTGTCCAGCGCGTTCTCCAGCAGCGTGCCGAAGATGGCCGGCTCCACCTCCGCCCAGTCCTTGCCCGCCGCCTGGATCAGCAGGCCCAGCTCGTCCGGGCCGACCGGCAGCGGGTCGGCGCCGCCGTGCGGACCCGGACGGAACAGGCCGCCGTTGAACTGCGGCACGGCGCCGTCCAGCGCCACGCTGAAGCCGCCCGTGTCCATCGTCCGCCACAGGCTGCCCAGCACCGGCCCGAACCCCGGCAGGTTGGCCCGGCACCGTTCCAGGAGCTTGCTGAAGCTCCCCGCCGGCAACAGCCCCACGCTTTGGGCGAACATGCAGAAGATGCAGCGCATGAGGAAGGTCGCGACGTGGGCCGGCGCGTGGCGCGGCCGGGCCGGTGTGCCCTCCAGCGCCGCCGCCAGCCGGGCGAGCAGGGCCGCGATGTCGCGCGTGACCTGGGCGCGGCGCAGCGCCGGGTCGAGCGACCTGGGATCGAGCCAGACCTGGCGCAGCAGCGCGCGGATGTCCGGGCGGCGCAGGTCCGGCAGGTAGATGCGGAACCGCTCGCGGTCCGGGAACTGGGCGTAGTGCTTGCCTGTGCCGGAGAAGTCGGCATACAGGTCGAAGCAGAATCCCACGTCGCACACGAGGAGGAAGGGCGGCCAGCCCTCGTCGGCCGGCAGGTCGCGGGCGTAGCCCTCCGCCTGGCCCTTGGCCTTCTGCATGTGGCGCACCCAGGCCGGGGTGTTGCGGATGTTGGCCCGGTGCTGGGCCTCGCTGTCGCCGCCGAACAGGCCGGGCTGGCGGTGCGGCGTGGAACCCTGCTTCGCCTCGCACACGAAGCAGCCGCGGCGGTACAGGTCGATGCGCCGGGTGCTGGTGCTGCCGTCCGCCTCGTTGTGGGTCACGCCGCGCTCGAAGTGGTAGGGGCCGCCGCTGCCATGGGCCGGGTCGGGCCGCGGCAGGCCCAGCACGTCGCACAGCTCCGACAGGAACGGGGCGTAGTTGGCCCGCTCCGCCATGGCGGTGCCGTCCCACCGGGCGATGAACGCCTCGGCGGCGGCGATGTCGGCCTCTTCGGCGCGGGCGGGACCGGGTGCGACGGCTGGCATCATGATGCAGTCAGCATGGATAGCCGGCCGTGTCATATCAGGAAATGCAGAATTTCTTTCCCAATTGCGGGCGCGGCCGGCGGCCGGCGCGGCCAGCTACCGGTCGGGCAGGAACACCTCGACAGCCTGGTCCTTCCAGGCCCAGGAGCGGGCCGCGAAGTTCTCGATCCGCCAGCGAACGTTCATGCGGGTGAGTTCCTTCCCGAGGCGGCGCGCCAGCGCATGGTCGCCGGTGGAGTAGAAGCGGATGACCGCCTCCGACCGCGCCTCGGCGACCGGCCCGATGTCGATCTGGTCCGGCGCGAGGCCGCTCTGCGCCGCCAGGCGGCTGGCGATGGTCCCGCCGCCGTCCGGCCGTGCCGGGTGCAGCACCAGGATCACCCGGGGCCGCGGGGCGTCCGGCTGAGCGGCGGCGCCGGGCGACGGGACGGCCGGCGGTGCGGGCTGATCAGGCTCGGGCCGCATCGGCGTCGCGGTCGGCGGGCGCTCCGGATCGACAAGCCTGCCCGCCGGCTGCGTCGGCAGCGCGGCGGGCGCGAGCTTCAGGGCTTGCGCCGCGTCCGGCAGCGGCTCGGCGTCGTCGCTGCGCTCGGGCGGTCCCAGGATTTCCAGGAACAGGACCAGCGCGGCGGCCGTCACCAGGACGGAGAGCCAGAACCGCATCAGCGCCTGCCAACGCGAGGCGAGCCGGTATCCGGCCAGGCTCAGGGCGTCGGCTGTGCCCGGCAGGGTCTGCACACCCGCCCATGACCGCCCTTGGGCGTCGGGTTGGGGCTGGCGGCCCAGGACTACGTGTCGTTGCATAAGGCCGTTGCGTCCTCTCCTCGGTGGCGGACCCTGCTCCGGGACCTTGAAGTTCAGGGTGGGACCGCCGGCTGCGTCCGATATGATCCGGGTCTGCGCACCCTCGCCCGCGCGGCCGGCGGCGCCGGCTGTGCCGGACGATCCTGAGGGATGTCGTAGTCAGCATTCCAAACTGAGCAAAGGGAGATCGGGAGACCTGGCAGCATTGTGTGCAGCCAACATCGACGAACGGTCAAGGCACGGGTTGGATTAGGACAAGGGACATGATCTGTCACCCCGAGTGCCCGGCTATTGTTTATGATGAACTCAAAACAAATTGGCGCGGGCGAGAAGATGCGGCGCGTTCCTTGCCGCTTTCGACGCTGCTGGGCGTCTAATGCTGCGCCGTGCGGGCAGGGCGGCGTTGCCGGGCCAAAGAGGGTGCGCTAGGGTTCCGGCACCATGAAACGCCGCCACCTCCTGCTGGCGCTCTGCGCCGCCCTCGCTTCCAGCCCGGCCCGCGCGGCGGACCCGGTGACGGTCATGGCGGCCGCAAGCCTCACCGACGCCCTGCAGGCGCTCGGCAGCGCCTGGGCCGCCCGCGGCCACCCGGCGCCGCGCTTCGTCTTCGCCGCCTCCTCGGCACTCGCCCGGCAGATCGAGCAGGGCGCGCCCGCCGACCTGTTCGCCTCCGCCGACGAGCCGTGGATGGACTACCTCCAGCAGCGCGACCTCATCGTGCCGGACAGCCGCACCAGCCCGCTCGGCAACCGCCTGGTGCTGGTCGCGCCGGCGGACCAGCCCGGCGACATCGCGCTCACGCCCGGCGTGGACCTGCTGGCGCGGCTGGGCGCGCAGGGGCGGCTCGCCACCGGCGACCCGGCCAGCGTGCCGGTCGGCAAGTATGCCCAAGCGGCGTTGACGACCTTGGGCGCATGGACCGCCGTAGCACCACGTCTCGCCCGCGCCGAAAGCGTGCGCGCCGCGCTGCTGCTGGTCGAGCGCGGGGAGGCGCCGCTCGGCATCGTCTATGCGACCGACGCCGCCGCGTCCCGGGGCGTGCGGGTCGTCGGCACCTTCCCGGAAGACACCCATCCGCCGGTCAGCTACCCCTTCGCCTTGACCCGGCGCGGCGACCGGCCGGAGGCGCAGGCCCTGCTCGCCTTCCTCGCGGGGCCGGACGCCGCCCCCACCTACCGATCGCTGGGCTTCTCCGTCCGGGAGTGAGCCCGTTCTCCTGGCTGACGCCCGCCTCCTGGCTGACGCCCGACGAGTGGCAGGCGATCCGCGTCAGCCTGGTGGTCGCGTCGCGCAGCGTGGCGTTCGGCCTGCCGCTCGCGGTGCTGGCCGCCTATGCGCTGGCGCGCGGCCGGTTCGCCGGGCGGACGGTGCTCGACGCGCTGGTGCATCTGCCGCTGGTGATGCCGCCGGTGGTCGTCGGCTGGGGCTTGCTGCTGCTGTTCGGCGTGCGGGGTCCGCTGGGGTCGCTGCTGCAGGACTGGTTCGGCATGCGGCTGGTGTTCACCACGGCCGGCGCGTCGCTGGCCACCGCGGTCATGGCATTCCCGCTGATGGTCCGGGCGATGCGGCTGTCGCTGGAGGGGATCGACCCGGGGCTGGAGGCGGCGGCGCGCACGCTCGGCGCCGGGCCGGTGGACCGCTTCGTCACCGTCACCCTGCCGCTGATGGCGCCCGGCATCCTGGCGGGCGCGGTCGTGGCCTTTGCGGCGGGCCTGGGCGAGTTCGGCGCCGTCATCACCTTCGCTTCCAACATTCCCGGGGAGACGCAGACCTTGCCGCTGGCGATCTACGCCGCGACGCAGGTGCCGGGCGGCGAGGCGACGGCGGCCAAGCTCTCGGCAGTGTCGTTCACGCTGGCCGTCGCCGGGCTGCTGCTGTCGGAGCTGATCGCCCGACGCATGCGCCGGCTGCTTGGCATGTGATGCTCGATGTTTCGGCGCGGCACCGCCTTGGCGCGTTCTTTCTGGACGCAAGCTTCAGCGCGCAGGCCCCGGGCGTCACGGCATTGTTCGGCCCGTCCGGCTCGGGAAAGAGCACGGTGCTGTCGGTCGTCGCCGGGCTGCTGCGGCCGCAGGCGGGCCGGGTGGCGCTGGATGGGACCGTGCTGCTGGACAGCGCCGCCGGCGTCGATGTGCCGGCGGAGCGGCGGCGCTGCGCCGTCGTGTTCCAGGATGCCAAGCTGCTGCCGCACCTTTCGGTCGAGACCAACCTCCGCTACGGCGCCAGGCGGGCGCCCCGCGAGGCGTCCGGGCCGGAGTTCGACGAGGTGGTCGAGTTGCTGGGCATCGCGCCCCTGCTGCGCCGGCGCCCGCGCGCCCTGTCCGGCGGGGAGCGGCAGCGGGTGGCGCTCGGCCGCGCCTTGCTGGCCCGGCCGCGCCTGCTGCTGATGGACGAGCCGCTTGCGGCGCTGGACGGCGCGCGGAAGCTGGAGATCCTGGGCTTCCTGGAACGGCTGCGTGACGTGGCGCGCGTCCCCGTGCTGTACGTGACGCATGCGCTGGACGAGGTGGACCGGCTGGCCGACACGCTTGTGCTGATGGAGGCCGGGCGCGTGCTGGCGGCCGGGCCGCTGGATGCGCTGGCCGCGCGCACCGACCTGCCGGCGCTCAGTGGGCGGCGCGACGCCGGCGCCGTGCTGTCCTGCACCGTGCAGGCGCATGACGCGGCACGCGGGCTGACGCGCCTAGTCTTTGGAGGCGGCGAGCTTCAGGTGCCGTTGCGGCCGGAGGCCGCGGGCACCCGGTTGCGCCTGCGCCTGCGCGCCCGCGACGTTGCGGTGGCGACGAAGGCGCCGCGCGGCCTCAGCAGCCACAACATCCTGCCGAGCACGATCTCGGCCATCGCCCCGGCCGGCCTGCACGAGGCGTTCGTCACGCTTCAGGTCGGGCCGACGCCGTTGCTGGCGCGGCTGACGCGCGACGCCGTGGCGACCCTGGGCCTCGCGCCCGGCCAGGCCCTGTTCGCGGTGGTGAAATCGACCGCGTTCGACCACGGATGACCGTGGCGGCTCAGCGGACCTCGATGGCGACCAGGTCGTGCACGCTGCGCCCGGCATGGACGTCGGCCGGCACGACGAGGCGCAGCCCCGGGAGCGGCTTGCCGTCCCGTGCATAGGCGACCAGGACCTGCTTGCCCTCGAAGTGCGGGTCGAGTTCGCCGATGGCCAGCGCCACCACGTAGCCGTCCTGGCCGCGTGCCATCAGGGTATGCCGGAGGCTGCCGTGGCCGCCCGGCTCGTCCACCGGGCGCGCCTCGGTGATCAAGGGCCACAGCAGCGCGCCAGTGAAGGAGTCCCGCTCGGTGCCCTTGCCGGTGGCGTGCTCGATTTCCAGCGTCACCGGGGGCAGGGCCTGGAGATCCGCCAGCGCGAGGGCGCGGGGGTGCTCGACCCGGCCCTGGATGGCAAGCCCGGCCGGCGCGCTGTCCTGCGCGGCGGCCGGCGCCGCCGGGGCAAGCAGCGCGGCGAGCGCGACCGCGGCCAAGCCCCGGCGGATGGACGCTTGCCGCATAGGCTACTTCGCGACCATGACGTCGGATGACTTGATAACCGCCATGGCGTCGTCCCCGACCTTCAGGTCCAGGTCGTCGATGGCCTCGTTGGTGATCGAGCAGTGGATCGTGGTGTCGCCGATGTCGATGTGCACGTGACCGGTGGTCTGGCCCTTGACGACCGAGGTGATCTTACCCTTGATCTGGTTGCGCGCGCTCAGCTTCATCATCTTTGCGTCCTGCCGATGGGAATAAGTGTCCCTTACGCCGATCTCGCCGGGCTTACCACATGGTCTGCCTGGCCCGTTCGCCCCACGCCTGGTCGTACTCGATGCCGCCGACGTGGTCGTTGCTCATGGCAGCCAGGATTTCGCCGGGGGTGGGCAGGGTCGAGGGGTCCACCTGGGCGGCTGGGTCCCACAGCCGGGATCGGACGATGGCGCGGGCGCATTGGAAGTAGATCTCGCCGACCTCGATCACCAGGACGGACCGCGGCGCCTTATCCTCGACCGCGAACGAGGCCAGCAGGCCAGGGTCGGCGTCCAGGTGGCCGCGGCCGTTCACCCGCAGCGTGCTGCCGCTGCCGGGGATCAGCAGCAGCAGCGCCACGCGCGGGTCGCGCACGACGTTCAGCAGGCTGTCGATGCGGTTGTTGCCGCGCCGGTCCGGCAGCATCAGCGTTCGGTCGTCGTGCACCCGCACGAAGCCGGGCCGGTCGCCGCGCGGCGAGCAGTCCAGGCCCTCCGGCCCGCAGGTGGCGAGCACCGCGAAGGGCGAGGCGGCGATCATCGCGCGGTATTGCGGGGTCACGCGATAAGCAACCTTGGCGGTGGACGCTTCCCCGACCGGTCCATACAGGGCTGCAAGCTGCTCGACGGACGTGGTCCTCGCCACCGCGTTTCTTCCCCATGGGCCACAGAAGGTTTAGCGCCGTTACAGGACCCCGGCTAGCCAGCAGCCTCCCGCGCCGAGGCCGACGCGGGAGGCCGCGATCAGAGCGGCGCCGCGGGACCGCGCGGGCCGCCGTGCCGCGGGCCGTGCCGGTCGCCCTCCGGCCCAGCCCCGTCCGGACCGTCCCGGCGCATGGGCGGCCCGGCGATCTCCGTCAGCTGCTGCGCGTTCGGACCGATGGCGCGCGCGCCGATCACCCGACCCAGCCCGTTCGCCACGCCGTCGCCGCGCACGAACACGCTCTGGCCCACGGCGAGGGTTGCGGCCAGCCGCTGCGCCTCCGGCGGCGGCAGGCGGGCGATGGTGCCGTCGGCCAGCAGCACGCCGTTGAGATTGCCGCGCGGGCCGTGCAGCTGCGCCTTGATGACGCCCTGAGCCTCAAGCGGCTGCCGCGTCGCGTCGGGACGGCGGCCCGGTCCAGGGCCGCGCGGGCCAGGGGGGCCGCCAGGGCCAGTGTCGGTCACGCTTTGATTGGTCGCGTCGTTGGTGACTTGCATGGCCTGCACCATCGGAACGTCACGCGCGCGTAGGCCATGAGCCGTGACCTGGTCGCCGGGCTTCACGGCAAAGACGAGCTGCGTGCCCAGGTGCGGCGGCATGTGGATCTCGGTCCCGTCATCGAGGATCAGGCCGTCCACGTCGCCGCGCGGGGTGAGGCTGTACTGGGCGACACGCCCCTTGATGGCCGGCAACTGCACCGGGTCGTAGGTTGGCGCGGTCTGCGCGACCGCCGCCGCAGCCGCCGCGCCGACGATCAGCGTCGCGCCGAGCAGGGCCAGGCGAAGGTGCTTGGTCGAATATGCCATGATGTTCTCCGTCGTCATGGGCGGTGTGCCCACACCCGATGTTCTGCATCCGCCGTGCCATAATGCAGGGCGCTGTTTAGACTCAGTTATTTTTCGTTGGCGGCGTCCTCCGCGTCTGCGGCGCCGACGGCTTGTGTCCGGTTTGCAGACGGGTCCAGCCGGGTCAGCTTGGTGTGCAGGAGTTGCCGATGGATGCCGAGCCGCCGCGCCGCCTCGGCCCGGTTGCCGCGGCTGGCCGCCAGCGCCCGGCGGATCATCTCGGCCTCCAGTCGCGCCAGCGCCGTGGGCAGATCGCCGGCGAGCCAGTCGGCCGCCTCGGGCATGGAGGGAGCCACGGGACCGAGGAAGTCCAGGTCGGCGGCGGACACGACCGGATGGCGCACCAGGGCCGCGACGCGCTCCATGGCGTTGCGCAGTTCCCGGGCGTTGCCGGGCCAGGGATGCTCGATCAGCCGCGCCGCCGCCGCCGCCGACAGCCGCTTGGGTGAGCCGCCCGGTCCGGCGGACAACGCCAGGACGTGCTCGGCCAACGGCACGATGTCGGCCAGCCGTTCCCGCAACGGCGGCAGATGCAGCGGCACGACGCCCAGCCGGTAGAACAGGTCCTCCCGAAATCCGCCTTCCCGCACGGCGCGCGGGAGGTCGCGATGCGTCGCCGCGAGCACGCGGACATCCACCGCGACCGGCCGCCCGCCCACGGGCGTCACGGTGCGGTCGCCCAGCACCCGCAGCAGCTTGGCCTGCATCGCCGGCGGCATGTCGCCGATCTCGTCAAGGAACAGCGTGCCGCGGTCGGCCTCTCGGAACGACCCGGCGCGGTCCGCGACCGCTCCGGTGAACGCGCCGCGCACGTGGCCGAACAGCAGGCTTTCCAGCAGCTCGGCTGGGATGGCGGCGCAGTTCACCGCGACGAACGGGCCATGGGCGCGGCGCCCGTGCCGATGCAGCGCGCGGGCAACGACCTCCTTTCCGGTTCCTGTCTCCCCGGTGATCAGCACGGTCGCGTCGCTGTCGGCCAGCCGTCCGATGGTCTTCTGCACCGCAC
>CAXSHI010000031.1:0-30747 GCA_964236755.1 uncultured Acetobacteraceae bacterium | reverse complement strand
GATCAGCCGTCCCTTGAGAACCCTCGTAAGTCATGCTCTCAGAGATTTGGTATTACCCACCTCTTTCGTTGGCCGTATGTAGTGAAATTGAAGAAGCACAATTCATGACGAAGAATCTCTCGCCATCCTGAACTGGCCTCAGATAGCCATGCGCCATGGCCAATACAGAATCCCAAGTGGATGGCGCTCAAGCAACAACTCTTGACAGAAGCGGCGCGCTCGGCGCAACCGCTACAAGGGCGAGCATCGCCTCAACGGCCTCCTTCTTCGATTCAAACGGGAACGACTGGTCCATCCAGGGCGGACAGGTCGTGGCGAACGGCCGGACCGACCTCACGACAAGCCGCGTCATCCAGCTGGCATACGTTGGCGGGGTCGTCTGGCAGGAGAACGCCGACAGCCGGTGGTGGTCCACGACGGGACCCCAATCTGCCTGGTCGCCGCCGGGCGGCACCGCCGCAAGCCCGATTGCCGGCCCGGTCGCGCCGCCGCTCCGCGACGCCGCCGGAAACACCTGGTCCATCATCGGCGGCCAGGTCGCCGTCAACGGCAAGGCCGACCCGGCGACGCGACGGGTCATCACCCTCGCCATTGTCAACGGCGTCATCTGGCAGGAGAACGCCGACAAGCTGTGGTGGTCCACGACGGCTCCTCAGTCCGCCTGGTCGCCGCTGAGCGGCGCCGCAAGCCCGTTCTCAAGCCCCGCGCTGCTGCTTCCGGCCGGCGTTGCGGACGCGCCGGGCGTCGCCGTCTCCGTGCCGGGCCTCAAGGCGACCGACACGAACCAGGGCGGCGTCGTCACGCTCACCGTCTCGGTTGACCAGGGCGCGGTCTCGGTCAGCCCGGCCGGGGCGTCGCTGACCGCCACGCCGAACGGCGTCAGCATCCGCGGCACGCTGGCCCAGGCCAACGCGGCGCTTGCCTCCCTGGCCTACACGGGCGGCGCGGCCGGGACCGCCCACCTGACGCTCGGCGTGCAGGACTCCGACGGCCTGGCGACGTCCGCCGTGCTGCCGATCCAGGTGTCCGTGCCGGCGGCGACGGGGCCGCAGATCACCGCGCCGGCGGGCATCGCCGGCACGCTCAACTTCGCGGCGCCGGTCAAGGGCGTGTCGGTTGCCGATCAGAACGCTTCGGGCACATTCCACCTGACCCTCACGGTTGATCAGGGCAAGCTGACGATCAGCCACGCCGGTGGCGTCGTGACGGGATCGCCGGGCGAGCCGATCAGCCTGAGCGGCACCTTGGCCCAGGTCGATGCGGATCTCGCGACGCTCTCCTATGTCGGGACCGCAGCTGGGGCGGCCCGCCTGGCCTACGCCGTCACGGACGCGGTCGGCGCCTCCGCGGCCGCGCGGACGACGATCACGGTCCAGGCCGGCAGTCCCGGTGCCGAAGCCTTCGCCCCGGCCGCCCGGGGCGGGGCGCTGCTGCCGCCGGGCTTTCTCAGCACCAGCGGCAGCCAGATCGTGGACGCGGGCGGCACCGCCATGCGCGTGGCGTCCATCGGCTGGTACGGCACGGACGGCCCGGCCGGCTCGGCGCTGCAGGGGTTGTGGACCGCGAGCTACGCCACCATCCTGCAGTCGATCAAGGACGACGGCTTCAACACCGTGCGTATCCCCTGGTCCAACGCCGACCTGCACACGCCGTTTGCCGGCACCAACGAACTCGGTGGGGTGGATTGGTCGAAGAACGCGGATTTGCGCGGCCTCACCACCTTGCAGGTGTTCCAGAAGATCGTGGACGCCGCCGGGCGGATCGGCCTCAAGGTGGTGTTCGATCACCACACCGACGACGGCTCGGGCGGGCAGCAGCCGAACGGGCTATGGATCGACAAGGGGCCGGGCACCGACGGCACCGACGGCGCGGGCGTCGCGGGCACGGTCGATGCCGCGCGCTTCCAGGCCGATTGGGTGGAGGTCGCCCGGACCTTTGCCGGCAACGCGACCGTCATCGGCTTCGACCTCGACAACGAGCCGCACGGCGCGTCCTGGGGCGGCGGCGGCCCGCTCGACATCCGCAAGATGTTCACCGACGTGGGCAACGCCATAGAGGCGGTGGACCCCGGCGCGCTGATCATCGGCGAGCCGTCGCAGGACTATTTCGGCGCGACGCCCGAGGGCGACGTGACGATGGCGAGCATCGCGGGCAACCCCGTCGTGCTCAACGTGCCCAACAAGATGGTCTATTCGGTGCACGAATACCCCACCGAGATCAGCGGACTTAAAATTGACTCCGGCGCGGCGCTCGTGCAGCAGATGAACCATGCCTGGGGCGACGTGGTGAAGAACGGCGTCGCCCCGGTGTGGATCGGCGAGATGGGGTCGAACATGACGTCGGCCGACAGCCAGGCCTGGGCCAAGACGCTGCTCGACTACATGAACGGCAAGGACGGCGCATTGAGCGGCCCGACCTTCGCGGCCGGCCAGCAGCCTGTCGGCGGCTCCTGGTGGAACATCGGCTCGGAGGGCGGCCAGGGCGTGCCGGACGGCGTGCAGACCGCCTGGGGCCTAGGCCACTACAAGCCGGAGCAGCAGGCCGTCACCGACCAGATGCTGTTCCGGCCGGGCTGAGCCATTCTCTTTGTTGTGATATCGAAAAATTCGCATGGTTGCTTTAGAGATGGAAGAACTCGACAGATCGTTTTATAAGCGTGTTGTCTTCGGACGCCGTTTGAATGTTGATCAGCAGGAAACAACAGCATGCCCGTCCTGACCCTGCCGCCTGAGACAGGGCCGGGATCGCAACAGGAGGCGGGCCGGGCATCCATCCCGCTCGTCCTCGACCTGGACGGCACCATCGTCCGCACGGACACCTTGATCGAGGCCCTGCTGCGCCTTGCGGCCACGCACCCGCTGCTGCTGCTCATGCTGCTCCCGACGCTGCTGCGGGGGCGGGCGGCGTTCAAGCGGCGGGTGGCGGACGCCGTCCAGCTCGATCCTGCCACGCTGGTTTACAACGAGGACGCCGTGGCCCTGGCGCGGGAAGCGCGGGCGGCGGGCCGGCCGGTGTTCCTGGCGACCGCCTCCGACCGCGGGGTGGCCGATGCCGTGGCGGGCCACCTGGGGCTGTTCGACGACGTGTTCGCCTCGGAACGCAACGTCAACCTCAAGGGCGAGGCGAAGGCGGCGCTGCTGGCGGCCAAGTTCGGGGAGGGTGGCTTCGACTACGCGGGCGATGCGGAGGCGGACCGGCCGGTCTGGCGCCGGGCGCGGCGCGCCATCATGGTGCTGCCCTCGGCCAAGCTGGCGCGGCAGGTGAGGGCGGAGTGCCCGGGCGTCATGACCCTCGGACGTCGGCCCGGCGCCGTCGCGCAGCTGCGCGTGATCGCCAAGGCGATGCGGGTGCACCAGTGGGCCAAGAACGTCCTGATCTTCGTGCCGGTCCTGGCGGCGCATCAGGCCGCGCGGCCGACGGAGCTGCGGGCGGCGGTCGCGTTCGCGGCGTTCAGCCTCTGCGCCTCCAGCGTCTATCTGCTGAACGACCTGGTCGATCTGCCGCATGACCGGCTGCATCCGTCCAAGCGGCGGCGGCCGTTCGCCAGCGGGACGCTGCCGCTGTCGCTGGCGCCCGCCCTGATTGCGCTGACGCTTGGGGGCGGGCTGGTCCTCGCCGCATTCCTGCCGGCGTCGTTCCTGCTGATGCTGGTGATCTACTACGCCTGCACGGTGTCCTACTCGTTTGTCCTTAAGCGGCAGATGGTGGCAGACGTGCTGATGCTCGCGGCGCTCTACACGATCCGCGTGTTCGCCGGCGCCGCCGCGACATCCATTTCCGTGTCGCCGTGGCTGCTCGCGTTCTCGATGTTCCTGTTCTTCTCGCTTGCGGTGGTGAAGCGGCAGAGCGAGCTGACGCTGCACCTGCGCGCGGGCCGGGGGGAGGTGTCCGGGCGCGGCTACCTCCTGGAGGACCTGAACATGCTGCACAGCATGGCGGCCTCCAGCGGCTACATGGCGGTGCTGGTCATGGCGCTATATATCAACAGCACCGACGTGCTGCCGCTCTACCGCACGCCCCAGGCGCTTTGGCTGCTGTGCCCGGTGCTGCTGTTCTGGATCAGCCGCGTGCTGATGCTGTCGCAGCGCGGCCGGATGAACGACGATCCCGTCGTGTTCGCGCTGACGGACCGGGTCAGCCTGCTCGCGGGCGCGGTCGGCTTCTGCATCTTCGTCGCCGCCTCCGTCTGAGCGCCGGGCATGGACGGGATGAAGCATTCGGCCATCGGCGTGGAGGCGCCCGCGCGATCCGGGGGCGCCGCCCTGCGCGTGCTGGCCTTGGCGCTGTCGGCGGCTGCCGTATGCGCTGCCGCGGCGACGATCCGGGTCATCCCGTTCGGGCGCGCGTTCTGGGACTTCCTGTTCATCCTGGACGGGGCGTACCGCATCGGGGTGGGGCAGGTGCCGCACCTCGACTTCATGATGCCGATCGGCTCGCTCACCTTGTACTTGGCCTATGGGGCCGAGCGGCTGTTTCCCGGCGGGCAACCCTTCGTCGGGATGCACGCGCTGATGTGGCTCCTGCTGCTGCCGCCGCTGGCGGCGCTGGCGCCACGGTTCGGGAGCGGCCTGCGGTTCTGCGCGGCGGCGGCGCTGCTGGCGCTCATGGTGCTCGTCCCGTTCACGGTGGACCGGACGAACCTTTCGGAAATCAGCTACTTCGCCTCCTACAACCGCTTCACCGTCGGCTTGTTCTTTCTGGTGGGGCTTTGGTACGTGCTGCCGAAGTCGCGCGGGGATGCGCCGGTGCTGGGCTACCTCGTGGGCTTGCTGCTGCTGCTCAAGGTGACGGCGGCGGCGGCGGCGGTCGGCGTGCTGGTCGCCGCCTGCGTGCTGCGCCGGGCACACTGGCGGCAGGTGGGCCTGGGGCTGGCCGGGCTGGCCGTCGCCTGCGTGGCCGTTGATGCCGCGACCGGGTTCTTCTCGGCGTATGGGCGGGACATCCTGTTCATGGTGCGGGTCAACCGGGGGCAGGGCGCCTATGCGCTCGGCTACGCCGCCTACCGCAACTGGGCGCCCTTGGCCGCCGGCGCCGGGATCGCCGTCCTGGCGCTGCGCGACCTATGGCGCCACGACACCCCAGCGCCGATGCTCGCCACCATCTGGCACTCGCTGCAGGCGCAGGCGTTTGCGGTCGATATGCTCGTCCTGCTCGGCGCGGCCTGGGCGGTGGAAAGCCAGAACACCGGCGGCGTCGGGCTGGTCGCGGCGGCGGCGCTGCTGTTCCACCCCGACATCGCGCGGCAGGGCCGCCAGCGGCTGATCGCGACCACCCTGTTCGGCGCGGCGCTGCTGCTGCCGATCCTGGACGTGGCGGTGTTCCGCACGATCACGATCACCCAGCGCGAGCGCACCGGGTCAACCGACCACGGCTTCAGCGCCATGGCGCCCGGCATCCGCGTGCCCGCCCCCACGCTGGCCGGGGCGGAGCTGATCCGGCGGTTGTCGCACGACTGGCTTCCCATGATCTCCGACGTGCAGAGCAGGCGGTGGAGCGTCGACAACGACCCGTCCAGCAACGCGCCCGCCGCTTCCGTCGCCTGGGCCGAGGACGTAGTGGAGGCGGCGCAGGCCTTCCGCGCTCAGGGCCTCGAGCAGACCGCCCGGCGCTACGCCGTGCTGGCGTTCACCGACCCGTTCTCCCGGTTGCTCGGCCTCACGCCCGTCCCGGGAGTCATGCTGGCCCTCCAGGTCAACCGCACGATTCCGGCCTTCGATCCGGCCGGGGCGTCCCGCTATTTGGCCGGAGCCGACGGTGCCTTCCTCTCGACCTGCGTGCTGTCAGCCGGCGGCGAGCCGACGATCCGCACGATCTTCCAGCCCGTGCTCGACACCGAGTTCGAGCCGCACATTCTCAACGCCTGCTGGACGTTCTACAACCGCCGCCCGGCGGCTGCGCCGTCAGAAGCGGAGCTGCCGGCAAGCCCGTAATGGCACGACGCTGCACGGGACGCCGTGCCGCACCGCGCCTCCACCCCTGCAGATGGCGCAGCACCCCATGACCAGCGGCACGCTCGTGCTCATCCTCATCAGCGTCACGCTGTCCGCCTGCGCGCAGGTGCTGTTCAAGTTCGGCGTGGCACCGGTGCCGGGCCAGGCTGCGGGCAACCCGTCGCTGATCGGCGCGGTGATCGCCACTCTGCTCCGCCCGGGCGTTCTAGGCGGGCTGGCGCTGTATGGCATCGGCACCGTGATATGGCTCCGCGCGCTGGCGCAGACCGAGTTGTCGCAGGCCTACCCGTTCGTGGGCCTGGGCTTCGTCATGACCGCGGCGCTCGGCTACGTCGTGTTCGACGAGGCGCTCGGCCCGACCCGGCTGATCGGGATTGCGCTGGTGGTCGCGGGCGTCATCCTCGTCGGCCGGAGCTGAGCCGCCGCGGAGGGCAGCGGGCCGGTCCGGCCGATGCTTATGCCGCGACGGCGCCGACCCGTGCCTCCCGGATCGCCTGCGCCAAGCCGCGCACCTGGTCCAGCACCAGGCGCGCCGTATCCGGCTGGGCATGGCCGTGCTCGTCGAGCGACGCAGCGAGCGTCTCGATCAGCACGCTCGCCACCACCGCGGCGTCGGCGACGCGCACCGCCTGCGCCGCCTGGGCCGGGGTGCGGACGCCGAAGCCGATGGCGACCGGCAGGTCGGTATGGGCGCGCACCCGGGGGATTGCGAGCGCCAGGTCCTCCGCCGCCGCCGACCGGGTGCCGGTGATGCCGGCGATGGCCACGTGATAGACGAAGCCCCCGGCGCCGTTGAGCACCAGCGGCAGCCGCGCGTCGTCCGTGGTGGGCGCCACCAGGCGGATCAGGTCCAAGCCGGCCGCGTCGATGTGGGACATCAGCTCATCCGCCTCCTCCGCCGGCATATCGACCACGATGAGGCCGTCCACGCCGGACGCCTCCGCATCGCGGCAGAACCGCTCGGGTCCGTAGGCGAGGATCGGGTTGAGGTAGCCCATCAGCACGATCGGCGTTTCGCCGTCCCCGCGCCGGAACTCCTTTACCATGTCGAGCGTGCCCGGCAGCGTGCCGCCGGCCTTGAGCGCCCGCTGGCCCGCCCGCTGGATGGTCGGGCCGTCGGCCGCCGGGTCAGTGAAGGGCACGCCGATCTCAATGAGGTCGGCCCCGGCCCCCGGCATCCCGCGCAGGATCTCCATGGATGTGGCGCCATCGGGATCGTAGGCCTCAAGGAAAGGGATCAGCGCCCCGCGCCCCTCCGTTTTCAACTGTGCAAAGCGGGCGGCAATCCGTCCGGTGCCGCCTCCGCTCACGGCGCCCCCGCTCACAACGCCTGGCCCAGGTGCTGCGCCACGGTGAAGATGTCCTTGTCGCCGCGGCCCGACAGGTTCAGCACGATGGTCTCATGCGGCTTCATCGTCGGCGCCAGCTTGGCGATGTAGGCGAGGCCGTGCGCCGTCTCCAGTGCGGGAATGATGCCCTCAAGCTTTGAGCAGAGCTGGAACGCCTCCAGTGCCTCGCTGTCCGTCGCCGCCACGTAATCGACACGGCCGATGTCGTGCAGCCAGGAATGCTCCGGCCCGATGCCGGGGTAGTCGAGGCCGGCGGAGATCGAGTGCGCCTCGGTGATCTGGCCGTCGCGATCCTGCAACAGGTAGGTCTTGTTGCCGTGCAGCACGCCGGGGCTGCCGCCGTTGATCGCCGCCGCGTGCGCGCCGCTATCAAGGCCCCGGCCGGCGGCCTCAACGCCGTACAGCTTCACCTCGGCGTCATCGAGGAACGGGTGGAAGATGCCCATGGCCGACGACCCGCCGCCCACGGCGCAGACGATGGCGTCGGGCAGCTTGCCTTCGGCGGCCAGCATCTGCTCCCGCGTCTCGTCGCCGATCACCGACTGGAAGTCGCGCACCATGGTGGGGTAGGGATGCGGGCCGGCCACGGTGCCGATGCAGTAGTAGGTGTCCTCGACGTTGGCGACCCAGTAGCGCAGCGCCTCGTTCATCGCGTCCTTGAGCGTGGCCGCACCTGAGGTCACGGCGTTCACCTCAGCGCCCAGCAGCTTCATGCGGAACACGTTGGGCTGCTGCCGTTCCACGTCGGTGGCGCCCATGAACACCAGGCAGGGCAGGTTGAACAGCGCGCAGGCCGTGGCCGTCGCGACGCCATGCTGCCCAGCGCCGGTCTCGGCGATGATGCGCGTCTTGCCCATGCGCCGGGCCAGCAGGATCTGGCCGAGCACGGCGTTGATCTTGTGCGCGCCGGTGTGGTTCAGCTCCTCGCGCTTGAAGTAGATTTTGGCGCCGCCGAAATGCTGGGTCAGCCGCTCGGCATACCAAAGCGGGCTGGGACGGCCGACGTAGTCCTTCAGCAGGCGGCGCCATTCGACCTCGAAGGCCGGGTCGCGCTGGGCGTCGTGGTAGGCCTGCTGAACTTCCAGCACGTTCGGCATCAACGTCTCGGCGACGAAGCGCCCGCCGAAGGTGCCAAAGCGGCCACGGCTGTCTGCGCCGCTGCGAAGGCTGTTTGGCAGGATCTCGTTCAAGGCTGGCACTCCTATTTATCTAGTCATGGAAATGGGGATCAAGGCAGAACCCGGGAGATCATCGTTCGGCAGTCCAGTCGTTATTGCCCAGTCTATACTGAGACGTGATCCTCTCAGTATGAAATCTCGCAAGCGTCTGTATAAGATCAATGGCGCTCAGCATTCTTCCGGCAAACCGCCCACAGCTTTCAAGGCATCGACGAAGATTCCGGCATCAGCGATCTGCAATCCCGCGAGGTTGATGCGTCCGCTGCCGGCCATGTAGATGCCGTGGTCACGGCGCAACGTCGCCACGGTCTCCGGGGTGATCGGCAGTTGCGAGAACATGCCGCGCTGGCGCGACAGGAAGGCGAGCCGGCCATCGGCCGCGGCCAAGGCGTTTCGCACGGCGTTGATGCGCCCGCACATGCCCTCAAGCTCCGCGCGCCAAGTTTGCGACAACTCGGGGGAGTCCAGCACGATCCGCACCGCCGCCGCCCCATGGTCCGGCGGCATCGACCAGTTCACCCGGGCGAGCGACAGCAGGTTGCCGAACACGACGGATGCCGCATCCGCATCGCGGGCCAGCGCGAACAGCGCCCCGGTCCGCTCGCGGTAGAGGCCGAAGTTCTTGTCGCAGGAGTAGGCGACCAGCGCCTCCTCGACGGCGGCGAGTACCCGGCGCGTGCCGTAGGCGTCGCCCTCCAGGCCGCCGCCCAGGCCCTGGTAGGCAAGGTCGATGAACGGCATCAGCCCGCGCTCGGCCAGGAGCTGGGCCACGATGTCCCATTGCCCCCGGTCAAGCTCGGCGCCGGTCGGGTTGTGGCAGCAGCCGTGCAGCAGGATGACGTCGCCGGGGTCCGCCGCGGACAGCGCCGCGTGCATGTCGTCGAAGCACAGCGACTGCGTGGCGGGGTCGAAATAGCGGTACTCGACGACGGTGAGGCCCGCCGCTTCCAGCACCGGACGGTGATTGGGCCAGGTGGGCGTGCCGAGCCATACCTTGGCGCCGGGCCGGGCGGCGATGATCAGCTCGCCGCCGAGCCGCAGCGCGCCGCCGCCGCCGGGCGTCTGAACGCCCACCAGGCGCCCCGCAGGCGCATCCGCGGCGCCGAGAACGATCGGCCTCAGCAGGTCAACGAAGCGTTGGTCGCCCTCCGGGCCGAGATAGGCCTTGGTCTGCTGCCCATCCAGCAGGATGCGTTCCGCCGCCTTGACCGCCTCCATGACTGGGGTGATCCCGGCCGCATTGCGGTACGTGCCCACGCCGAGGTCGATCTTGCTGTTGCGCGGATCGTCGCGGAACAGGCCGATCAGGGTGAGCAGGCCGTCGGCGGGCTGCGGCTGCAAGGTCTGGAACATCGTCACGGGCAGGTCCTGTCAGGACTGATCGCTGCTGGAATAGCCATAAGCCTAGCTGTACGCCTTACGGCCTGGGCTGCCTAGACCGCGACCATTTCGATCCCTGGCGCGGCCGCCACCAAGCGGCCGATGCCTCGTCGGCATCCGCCCCGGGCGGCGCACCGGGAAGCGGGCGGGCACGCTCGGGCGCATGCTGCAGGACGGCGGCCGGCCAGCGTTGGTCAAGCGGCCGCCATCCCAATTGCAGCGTGTCGATGTCCCGGGCCAGCGACCACGACGAGCCGGTCGCCGTGTCCAGCAGAACAGCGCCCTCCTTGCCGATGACGACGATCTGATAGCGCCCGACCACGGCCTCCGCGTCCTCGTCCATGGCCGCAACTGTCAAAAGACGGCGCCGGCAGCCGGCGGGCGTAGGCCGTGGCGCACCCCGCCCGGGCCGACGCGCGACGGGGTGACGCGCAGCGCGGGCCGCGCGCCCTGGGCGACGTCCTGCAGCCCCGCCCGGTCCAGCACGGTGAAGCGGCCCCGCCCGGTGCGGATCAGCCCGGCCTGCTGCAGCGCCGCCGCCGCCACGGTGACGCCGGGTCGGTGCATGCCGAGCATCGCCGACAGCGCCTCGTGCGTGACCTGCACCTCGTTGCCCTCCACCCGGTCATGCGTCATCGCCAGCCAGCGTGCGCAACGCTCGGTCAGGCTCCGGCGGGCGTTGCAGACGGCGGTCTGCATGACCTGGACGAGCAGGGACTGCGCGAAGCGGGCGCAGGCCAGATGCAGCGCCGGGCTGCGCTCGATGGCGCGGCGCAGGTCGCTGCTCGACAGGCGGAGGGCGGCGCCGGGCATGTGCACCACGACGTTGGCGCAGGCGGCGTTGCGCACGTTCATCAGCGACACGTCGCCCACCATGCCCTCCCGCCCAATCATGGCAACCTGGATGCCGCCTTCCCCGTCCATGGCGTCCGAGGTGACGGAAACGACGCCATGCTCGATGAAGTAGGCGTGCTCGATGGGCTGGCCGTGCTCCACCAGCACCTGGTCGCGGACGAGGGACACGCGGACCAGGCTGGCCTTGAACTGGTCGTATTCATGGGCCGGCAGCGACGCAAGCAGACGGTTGAGCGGCGTCGAGACGTTATTGGCAATGAGAGCCATGGCTGAGCCTCTTGATGAACACCAGCCGCACAGAATGAGGGCTGAACCTGGATGACGAGGCTCTAATTCGCATTGCATTGCAGAGATTGTCGCTAAACTTTGTTAATACTGACGCATCACTTCGTTAGTGGGCACGGTTAGCCTCATCACGCGCTCTCGATCAAGCCGACTCCGAGGGAGGCGAGGTCGGCCCAGTAGCCGGGGTACGTCTTGCCGACGCAGCCTGGGTCGAGGATGGTGACGCCGCCGATTCGCAGGCCCGCGAGCGCGAAGCTCATGGCGATCCGGTGGTCGGCGTAGGTCTCGATGCGGGTCGGGCGCGTCGTGCCGGACAGCGCCGGGTCGGCGGCGACGACGAGGTCGTCCCCGTCCTCGCGCCCGAGGCCCGGGGCGATGCGCGACAACTCGGCGGCGAGCGCCGCCAGCCGGTCGCACTCCTTGACCCGCAGGTTGGCGATGCCGACGAAGCGGACCGGCACTTCGTTGAAAGCGGCGAGCACGGCGAGCGTCGGCACGGCATCCTGCATTTGCGAGCCGTCGATCACCGGGGGCAGATGCGGGAAGCGGGCGATCAGGTGGGCCGCACGGGCGTCGGGCTGGCTTGACGCCTCCGGCGCGAAGCCGAGGTCGATGGCGCCGCCCGTCAGCGCCTCCGCCGCCCAGAGATAGGTCGCGGCCGACGCATCGGGCTCCACCGCGAAATCCGTCGCGCGGTAGCCGGTCGGCGCGACCCGCCAGCCCGCGGCGCCGACCGGCTCGACATCGGCGCCGAACGCGGCCATGGCGGCGAGGGTCAGATCGACGTAGCCCCTGGCACCGATGTCATGGCCGGTCAGCGCCACCTCGACCGGCCCCCGCCCGCAGGCGCCGATCATCAGCAGGGCCGAGACGTATTGGCTGGACAGCCCGCCGTCAATCTCGACCCGGCCGCCCGCGAAGCCGCCGCGCCCGCGCACCCGGACGGGGGGGCAGCCGCTGTTGGCCACGGCATCCACGCCCAGGCGGCGGAGGGCCGCGACGAGCGGCGCAATCGGCCGCTTGCGCATGTGCGCGTCGCCGTCGATCACTACCTCGCCCTCGACCACGGCGGCGGCGGCGGTGAGGAAGCGGGTCGCCGTCCCGGCATTCCCCAGGCCGAGCGCGGCGCGCGGCGCGGCCAGGCGCCCGGTGGCCGTCACCGTGAATCCCGCCTCATCCGGCTCGGCGACGGCCACGCCCATGGCGCGGAGGGCCGCCGCCATGAACGCGGTGTCGTCGCTCTTGAGGGCGCCGGTCAGGCGGCTGGTCCCATGGGCCAGCGCCGCCAGCAGCAGGGCGCGGTTGGTGATCGACTTCGATCCCGGCGGAACGACCCGGCCGCGAAGCTCCCGCCCTGGCGGCACGATTGTCAGTGCAGACGACCGGGAATATGCGGTGGTCATGATCGCGTGTTCCTTCGTGAGGGACGGCGTTGGCGCGACATCCGTACGCTGCCGGCCCGCTGCGCCCGGATTGGATCGTCTCGCCAGATCGTGTTGTCGATCATTTGCATTTCAGTCAAATGATATTGCCCTGCTCGCCTGTTTTGATTTTCAAGCCATACGCTCCAGCGGTTTTCCATTCCATGATATTGAGGCGAGCATTGAACGGCCAATCCCTGACTGCGGACAGCTTGCCCCTCTCGCTTGCCGGCCGAAGCATCGCGTTGGTCGGCATGATGGGCGTCGGCAAAAGCAACGTCGGACGCCGTTTGGCGGCGCGGCTCGGGCTGCCGTTCCGCGACGCGGACATCGAGATCGAGCGGGACGCGGGATGCAGCGTCGCGAACATATTCTCGCATGATGGCGAAGCAGAGTTCCGCAGGCGGGAGCGCCGGGTGATTGGACAGCTGCTGACGGATGGCCCCATGGTGCTGGCGACCGGCGGCGGCGCGTTCATGGATGCCGAAACGCGCCGGGCGATGCGGGACAGGGCGGTGTCGATCTGGCTGCGCTGCGAACTGCCGCTGCTGCTGCTGCGGCTTGCCGCCTGCACTGACCGGCCCTTGCTGCGCAACGGCAATCCCGCTGAGACCCTGCGGCGGTTGATGACGGTGCGCCATCCCGTTTATGCCGAGGCGGACTTGGCGTTCGACAGCATCGACGAGGACCCCGATGCGACGACGGCCCGGGTCCATGCCGCCCTGCGCGGCCTGCACCTGCCCCAACGCCGGGCCGCCTCTTAAGCGAGGCGCGAAGGATTGAGGCCGGACGCCGGAGGGAACGGCATCCGGCTGAAGGGCACTTCTGGAACTCTGCAGAACGCTGCTGCTGCAAGCATCCTTTGCCGTGACCGTGCCGCCATCATCGCCGTGGCGCTGCTTGCGGCCCGTTGGCATCAAACGGCAACGGCCTGCCGCGCATGAGAAAGCCGGTGACATGACAAACATGCCACCGGCCTGAACATGCCTGACTTTAGGCGGTGGGAATGATCATCGACGGAGCCGTGCCGCCATCGGCCGTGATCTGCGCATAGACCGAGGAGGTGACGTCACTCGCCGATACATACTCGCTGCCGGCGGAGCTATCGGCCGGGATGCCGCCGCCGGTGCTGCTGGGAGTATCGCCGAACGGGTTGTTGGCGCCACCAAGGCCCATGAGAGCGGAGAAGTTGTTGCCGCCGCTCAGGTTGGCCAGCAACGTGTTGGGATCAACACCCGCCTGGGTGATCAGCGGACCAAAGGGGCTTGCTGCCAGGAAGGATGCGGCGTCGCCGCCGCCCATGCTGCCGAAACCACCTGGCCCGGACGCACTGCTGCCATCGCTGGCGCCGGCGACCACGCTGGCACCCATCCCGCTGGGATCGCTGGACGCTGCGGCCGGGGCGCTTCCGCCATCAGCCGGAGCACCGCCCATGCTGGACACCCCGGCAGGGGCACCACCGCCGGCGAAGGGGTTGCTGCCACCGCCGCCGGCCGGCATACCACCGCCAGAAGACGCGCTGCTGCCAGCCGAGGCGCTGCCGGCGTTGGTTGCCGCCGAGAAGATGCTGGGCTGCCCGGGGTAGTTGGTGAACGGGTTGCTGCCCGCCGCGACACCGGCCAGCGGGTTGCCGCCGCTGCTGCTATTCAGCGCCGCGTAGTCGTTCGGGTTGATGTTGCCGAAGATGGTCTCGGGCGTGACGCCCGGCAGGTCGAGCAAGGCGCCGAACGGGCTTTGCCGAAGCGAGGCCGCGAGGTCGGAGCTGCTTGAACCCATGCTGCCTGACATATCCGTTGAACTCATGCTGCTGTCTCCAGAGACGGCGCCGCCTGCGGCACCGGAAGAGTTGCCGCCCGCCGAGCCGGCGAACGGGTTGCTGTTGCCGGCGGGCGCCCCGCCAGCCGCCGAGCTGCCGCTGGCGAAGGGATTGCTGCCGCCGGAACTGCCGCTGCCGGACCCACTGCTCACGCTTGAGGCGCTGGCATAGGCCACCACGAACTGGTTGTTGTCGCCGCCGACGTTCACTGCGCTGCTGGTCGCCGCGACGCTGTCATTGGGACCTTGGTAGTTCACGACGAAGGCGTTGTTGCCGCCATCAACGGTGACGTTGTTGCCGGACGGGGTGCCGCTGCTGAACGACGAGTAGTCGTACTCGACGACGAATTGGTTGTTGCCGCCGTCGAGGATGACGGAGTTGCCGCCGGCGCTGCTGGCATCGCCGCTCGATGTGCCCGGCGCGAACTTGACCACGAACTGGTTGTTGCCGCCTTCGATGTGCACGGTGTTGCCGCCGGTGCTCATGGAGCCGTCGCTCGGCGAGGCTTGGCTGTAGTCGATGACGAACCGCCCGTTGCCACCGCTCAGCGTCACGTCCGAGCTGCCGGGGGTGATGACGCCGACATTGTTGTCCTGGCCGGGCGCGCCCTGGTTCGCCGAGGCATAGGCGGCGCTGGTGTCTGCGGAACTGCCCACGTTGACATTGGCGCTGCCGGGCGCCACGACGCCTGAGTTGTTGCTTCCAACCGAACTGCTCTGGCCGGTCACGCCCGGGCCGTAAAGGCCGGGCGCAGCTGCGCCTGCACTGTCATCTGCCATGATGGTAAATCCTCCTGTTGCGATCGGCGCTCTCATGACGACCGCGCGGTTGGCTGTCCGATAAACGCATTGCTGCTCAGGCGAGCAACGCGGTTCGCCTGACTTCTGGTTATCGACACGTGCACTCTGGCACGGTAGCGACTACATCGACTATTTCTCTACTGCATACCAGTCTAAGACCGATAAAGTATCTGTAAACTTGCTACGTCAAACTTTAGAACGAAACCATACTAACTTCTTTGCATTGCCGGAAGTACTTGAAGCCGGCAATCATCAAGCTGCCTTCAACTCAACGTTCGGCTGAGATGCCGCACGCTTCCGTCACGCTGATACCGCGCACTTGGAATGCGCTTATAGGCCTGACCGGCACGGACCACCTCGCGTCGGATAGCCTGTGCGCTTTTGAACCGCTCGAACAAGGCATCGGCCTCGTCCCAACGGATCGCCCGTTGCAGGGCCATGAGATCCTCGATGTAGCGGCCGACGATCTCCAGCACCGCCGTCTTGTTGTGCAGGAACACGTCGCGCCACATGGTCGGGTCGGAGGCGGCGATGCGCGTGAAGTCGGTGAACCCGCCGGCCGCGTACTTCAGCACCTCGCCCTTCAGCACGCCTTCGAGGTCGTCCGCCGTGTTGACGATGTTGAAGGCAAGCAGATGCGGCAGGTGCGAGGTGATCGCGAGCACCTTGTCATGGTGCGCCGCGTCCATGACCTCGACCTTGGACCCCAGCGCACGCCACAGCGCCGCCACCTGCTCCGTAGCGCCCGCGTCGGTCATGGCCTGCGGGGTCAGGATGCACCAGCGGTTCTCAAACAGCCGCTCAATGGCCGCCGCAGGTCCGGATTCCTCCGTGCCCGCAACCGGATGGCCCGGCACGAAGCGCCGCATGTCGAGGTGCGGCGCCACCAGCTCAATGACCTTGCCCTTGGCCGAGCCGACGTCGGTCACAACCGCATCGGCCCGCAAGCCCGGCGCCACCGCACGCGCCGCGTCGCCGCTGGCGCCAACCGGTACTCCGAGCACCACCAGGTCCGCCTCCCGCACGGCGGCGGCGGCGTCCGCAGTCGCCTCGTCCACCAGGCCGAGCGCGCAGGCCTCGCTGCGCGTTTCCGCCCGTCGCGCCGTGCCGACCAGCCGCTCGGCCAGTCCCAGGCGCCGCACGTCGCGGGCGATGGACCCATTGATCAGGCCCAAGCCCACGAAGGTGATCTGCCGGAACAGCGGCGCCCGTGCCGGGCGGGACAACCGGGCCTCCGGGAGCTTCCGGTCTGCCATTCCGAGGTCGAGCGTCATCCGCCACCTGGCCCGGCTGCCCGGTCCTGCCGCGCCGCCTTGAGCCGCTCCGCGAGCAAGAACGCCACCTCCAGGCTCTGCTGCGCGTTCAGGCGAGGGTCGCAATAGGTGTGATAGCGGTCGGACAGCGCCGCGTCGGTGATGGCCTGCGCGCCGCCGGTGCACTCGGTGACGTTCTGCCCGGTCATCTCGATGTGGATGCCGCCGGGATAGGTGCCCTCGGCATGGTGCACGGCGAAGAACGTCTCGATCTCGCCCATGATGCGGTCGAACGGCCGGGTCTTGTAGCCGGACGCCGCCTTGACCGTGTTGCCGTGCATGGGGTCGCACGACCACACCACCGCCCGCCCTTCCCGCCGCAGGGCGCGGACCAGCGGCGGCAGGTGTGCAGCCACCTTGTCGTGCCCCATGCGCACGATCAGCGTCATCCGGCCCGGCTCGTTGCCGGGGTCGAGGACGTCGAGCAGGCGCAGCAGCGCGTCAGGTGTCATGCTCGGCCCGGCCTTGAGGCCGATCGGATTGTCCAAGCCGCGCATATACTCGACATGGGCGCCGCCCGGGTCGCGGGTGCGGTCGCCGACCCACAGGAAATGCGCGCCCGTGTTGTAGCAGCCGCCCGTCACCGAGTCGGTCCGGGTCATCGCCTCCTCGTAGCCGAGCAGCAGCGCCTCGTGCGAAGTGTAGAGCGTGGTGTGCGCCATGGCCGGCGTGGTGAGGTCCGACATGCCGCACGCCTTCATGAAGGCGAGCGCCTCCGAGATGCGGCCGGTCAGGTCCTGGTAGCGCGCCCCCTGCGCCGAGTTCGCGACGAAGTTCAGGTTCCACTTGTGCATGTTGGCGAGGCTCGCGTAGCCGCCGCCGGTGAACGCGCGCAGCAGGTTCAGCGTGGACGCCGACTGCGCGTAGGCCTGGATCTGCCGCTCGGCATCGGGGCGCCGGGCCTCGGGCGTGAAAGCATAGCCGTTGATGATGTCGCCGCGGTAGCTCGGCAGCTCCACGTCGCCCTGCCGCTCGACGTCGGACGAGCGCGGCTTGGCGAACTGCCCGGCCAGGCGCCCGACCTTGAGCACCGGCACGCCGGCGCCGAACTTGAGCACCAGCGCCATCTGCAGCAGCACGCGCAGCGTGTCGCGGACGTGGTCGGCGTGGAAATCGGCGAAGCTTTCGGCGCAGTCACCGCCTTGGAGCAGAAAGCCGCGGCCAGCCGCGACCTCGCCCAGCTTGCGCCGCAGCTCGCGCACCTCGCCGGCGAACACCAAGGGCGGCAGCCGGCACAGCCGGCTCTCGACATCGGCAAGGCGCTCGGCGTCGTCATAGGCCGGCAGCTGCTGGGCGGGCATCGCGCGCCACGATGCGGGGGACCAAGAGGGTGAGTAGATCTCGGCGGCGGAAGCAACGTTTCCGTCCGCCTCGTAATGCACGAAGTCATCCATGGCAGAAATCCATATGTCAGTGGTTTGGCCGCGACCGCATCAATCAGCCATCCCATACTCGGCGTGATGCGCGATCCCTGTGCCATCGAACCGCATTGCCTCCTCCGCGGCGCGCAGCAGCGCCATCGCCTTGTTGCAAGACTCCCGGTATTCCGCTTCCGGGTTTGAGTCCGCGACGACCCCGCCGCCCGCCTGGACATACAGCACGCCGCCCTTCACCAGCCCGGTGCGCAGGCCAATGCAGGTGTCGAGGTTGCCGTCGGCGCCGATGTAGCCAATGCCGCCGGCGTAGAAGCTGCGCCGCGTCGGCTCCAGCTCCTCGATGATCTCCATGGCGCGGATCTTTGGCGCGCCCGACACCGTGCCGGCCGGGAAGCCGGCGCACAGCACGTCGAGCACGTCGGCGCGCGCGGAATCAAGCTCGCCCTCGACGTTGGAGACGATGTGCATGACGTGGGAGTAGCGTTCCACGATCATCTTCTCCGTGACCCGCACCGTGCCGACCCGGGCGACCCGGCCCACGTCGTTGCGCCCGAGGTCGAGCAGCATGAGATGCTCGGCCAGCTCCTTGGGGTCGGCGAGCAGATCCTGCTCCAGCGCCAGGTCCTCGGCCCGCGTGCGGCCCCGCGGCCGGGTTCCGGCGATGGGCCTGACCGTCACCGTGTCGTCGCGCAGCCGCACCAGGATCTCGGGCGAGGAGCCGACCAGGGCGAAGTCGCCAAGGTTGAGGTAGAACGAGAACGGCGACGGGTTGAGCCGGCGAAGCGACCGGTATAGCGCCAGCGGCGGCAGGGTGAACGGCAGCGAGAAGCGTTGCGACGGCACGACCTGGAATGCATCGCCGGCCCGGATATACGCCTGCGCCTTCTCCACCATCGCACAATACTGCTCGCTGGTGTGGTTGGAGGCGGGTGCCGGGGCCGGCCCATGCCCGCCCGGTGCGAACTGGTGCGGCACGCTGCGGCGTAGGTCGGACGCCACCCCGGCCAGGCGCTCGCAGGCGCGGTCATGCGCTGCCTCCGCAGATAAGCCCGACGACGGGTACACCGGCGTCACCACCGTGATGCGATCCAGCACGTTGTCGAACACCGCGATCACCGTGGGCCGCATCAGCATCGCATCGGGCAAGCCCAGCTCGTCCGGGTTGCCGTCCGGCAGGCGCTCGATCAGCCGCACGAAGTCGTAGGCGAAAAACCCAATCAGGCTGGCGCTGCCGGGCGGCAGGCCCGGCGGCAGGTCGATGCGGCACTCCGCGATCAGCGCGCGCAGGCTGGCGAGCGACGGCAGCGGCGACGGCTCGTAATCGCCGGTGCCGCTCTGCACGGAGCGGTTGATCTCGGCGCGCTCCCCATAGCAACGCCAGATCAGGTCGGGCTTCAAGCCGATGTAGGAATACCGGCCACGCACCGCACCGCCCTCGATGGACTCCAGCAGGAAGCCGTACGGCTGGCCCTCGGCAAGCTTGATCATCGCCGCGACCGGGGTTTCAAGGTCCGCAACCAGCGTGGTCCAAACCACCTGCGGCTCGCCGCGGTTGTAGGCCTGGGCAAAGCTCTTTCGTTGAGTCGAGATATGCATCGTAGATCCTCGCGTATCGATGCGAGCGGGCTGCTCGTGGTTCAAGGGGTCGATGGCTTCGACGCTCACGCCGGCACCTTGCCCAGCAGGCTTGCCGTCGCGGCTGCAACGTCGGCCTGCCGCATCAGGCTCTCGCCGACCAGGAAACAGGACACGCCGGCCGCCTGCATCCGGGCGATGTCCGCAGGCGAGCCGATGCCGCTCTCGCAGACCAGCAGGCGGTCGGCCGGCGCCAGCCGGGCCAGCCGTTCGGTCGTGGCCAGATCGACCTCGAACGTCCTGAGGTTGCGGTTGTTGACGCCGACCAGGGGCGAGCGCAGGCGAAGCGCCCGCTCCAGCTCCGCCTCGTCGTGCACCTCGATCAGCACGTCGAGGTCGAAAGCCTGGGCCGCCACCTCCAGCTCCGCCGCCTGCGCGTCGCCCAGCGCCGCAATGATCAGCAGGATCGCGTCGGCGCCGAGCATGCGCGCCTCGGCCACCTGGTACAGGTCGAGCATGAAATCCTTCCGAATCGCCGGCAACGAGGCAGCACCGCGCGCCGCGGCAAGGTGCTCGTCCGCGCCCTGGAAGTATGGCGTGTCGGTCAGCACGGACAGGCACGCCGCACCACCCGTCGCATAGGCCCGCGCCAGGGTCGCCGGGTCGAAGTCGGCGCGGATCAAGCCTTTGCTCGGACTGGCCCGCTTGATCTCCGCGATCAGCCCGGGCCGTCCGGCCGCCACCTGGGAGCGCAGCGCGCGGATGAAGCCGCGCGGCGAGTCCTGCGGCAGCGCCGCCTCGATGTCGGCCAATGAACGCTGCGCCTTGCAGCGGGCGACGTGGCCTAGCTTGGCCGCGCAGATTTCCGCCAGTCGGTCGCTCATGCCGGCACTCCGTTCGTGGCGCGCACGAGCGCCTCCAGCCGCGCCGCCGCCGCACCCGAGTCGAGGGCGCGGCGCGCCAGCTCGGCGCCGCGCATCAAACTGTCCGCCCGGTCGGCCACCACCAGCGCCGCCGCGGCGTTCAGCACCACGATGTCCCGGTATGGCCCGGCCTCGCCGTCCAGCAGCGCCCGGAGCGCCACCGCATTGTCCCGCGCATCGCCGCCGCGAAGGTCATCAAGCGTCGTGCGGGCCACGCCAACCTGCTCCGGCGCCACGTCGAACTGCCGGATCTTGCCGTCCCGCAGCTCCGCGACCGAGGAGTCGGTGGTCGTGGTCAGCTCGTCCAGCCCGTCATGGCCATGCACGATCCAGGCCCGCTCGCTGCCGAGCACGCGCAGCACCTCCGCGAACGGCACCAGCCATTGCGGCGCGAACACGCCGAGCAGCTGACGCCGGGTGCCCGCCGGGTTAGACAGCGGGCCTAGCAGGTTGAAGATCGTGCGGGTGCCCAGCTCGCGCCGGGCCGGCCCGGCGTGGCGCGTGGCCCCATGGTGCGCCGGCGCGAACAAGAAGCCGACGCCCGCCTCCTCGAACGCCCGGCCGACTGCGTCGGGCGCTGCATCGACATTGACGCCCAGCGCCTCCAGTACGTCGGCAGCGCCGGACCTCGATGACAGTGCCCGGTTGCCGTGCTTGGCGACCGGCACGCCTGCGCCTGCGACGACCAGCGCCACCGCCGTCGAGATGTTAAGCGTCTGCGCCCCGTCGCCGCCGGTGCCGCAGGTGTCGATAGCGCCCTCCGGCGCGCGCACCCGCAACATGTGCCCCCGCATCGCGCGGGTGGCGCCGACGATCTCCTCGACCGTCTCGCCCCGCACCCGCATCGCCATCAGCAAGCCGCCGACCTGGGACGGCGTGGCCGCGCCCTCCATGATCACGTCAAAGGCCGCCTCGGTCTGCTCCGCGGTCAGCCGTGCGCCGCTGCCCAGCAAGGCCAGGGTCGGCCGGAGCGCATCGCTCATGGCGTCCCCCGCTCCGGCACGAGGTCGAGGAAGTTGCGCAACAGCCTGTGCCCCGCCTCCGTCTCGATGCTCTCGGGGTGGAACTGCACGCCGTGCACGGGCAGGCTCACGTGGCGCAGACCCATGATCAGGCCGTCCTCGGTCCACGCATTGACGAGCAACGCCTCCGGCAGGGTGTTCCGGTCCACGATCAGGCTGTGATAGCGGGTGGCCGGGAACGGGTTGGGCAACCCGGCGAACAGGCCGGTGTCGTCGTGGTGGATCAGGCTGATCTTGCCGTGCATGGGCGCCGGGGCGCGGATCACCGTGCCGCCGAACACCTGACCGATGGCTTGATGGCCCAGGCAGACGCCCAGCACCGGACAGACCGCCGCCGCCTCCTCGATCAAGGCGAGCGAGATGCCGGCGCGGTCCGGGTCGCACGGCCCGGGCGAGACGACCACGGCGTCGAGGCCGAACGCCAACGCCTCGGCAGGCGTGAGCGCATCGTTGCGAATGACCTTGACTTCGGCGCCAAGCTCGCCCAGCCTATGGTACAAGTTGAACGTAAAACTGTCGTAGTTATCCAGTAAAAAAAGTCGGCGCGTCGCGATGGACTCGGTTGTGCCTGCTTCCGACGCCGGTTGCGCGCCGGGTGGGGCAACCCGATCGAGCGGTCGTTCCGCCAGCAAGCCTTCGGCCTCAGCATCCCACGATGCGACGGTCATGCTGCAGCCTCCGCCAGGTAGCTCATTCCGCGGTTGAACGACGACAGGTTGCCCGCCTTGTTCTCCAGCACCCGCTTGAGGCTCATGCTTTCCGCGCCGTAATCCTCGATCTGCAACTTGCCATGCAGCGGCACCACGTTCTTCTCGAAGAACACGATGCGGTGCGCGATGAAGCCGCGGGCCTTCGGGTTGCTGAAGGCGTAGTCGCACGGCATGAGGACCAGCAGGCTGCGCTGCGTCCAGTTCGAGCTGACATAGCGGTGCTCGAACTCCAGGATCATGTATTTCCCGAGGTCATGCTTGCTGACCGTCACTTCGAGCTTCTGGCCGTACTCGTCCTTGAACTGGCCCTCCGTCGCACCCGCCTCGCCGTCGGGTTTCAAGAAGTAACCCCACTCGCCGAGGTTGCGGACGTCGCCCAAGTACTCGGTTGCCATCTCGGGAGGCGCATCAACGTAGATCGCGCTAGTCTGGATCTCGAACCGCCCCTGCACGGCCCGGTCATGGCCGGCCCTACGTTCCAGCGCGCCCTTCAGCGAGCGGATCTCGGCCGTATGCACCCAATGAATGCCCTGCATCAGCATCGTCGTGCGGCGCTCCGGGCCGATGAAGCTGAGCCAGTGGAAGTAAACGCCCGGCTCGTCGGACCCCATGTAACTCGACGGGAACAGCAGGGCCGGGTAGCACTGAAAATACTCGCCGTACTTGTAGCCGCAATGCCACTCGACGCCGCCGAAGCTTGGCGTTTCGATCGGGCGCGCATGGTAGAATAGATCATGCTGGTAGCCCGACGCGGTGCCGCGCCAGGTGCTGTCGTCCATCTGCTCGATCATGCGGCTGTAGAGCGTCCACTCGTCCAGGTTACGCAGGTCGCGGATGTAGTCGGACGCATCCTTCATCTTGGTTGCAATATAGGTCGAGGTCGCGAAGGTATTGCTTTCCATGACGATCTGACTCCCTGCTAGTTGGCTGCGATGACCGGGAAGCTGAGGCCTTCCTGCCGTTGTCCCGCCTTCGCCACGCGCAGCCCCTCGTTGCGTCCGTTGGTCGGCGCGACCTGATCCGCGTCAATCAGCACGTCAAGGATGAAGGGTCCCGAAGCCGCAAGCGCCTGCGCAAGGCCCGCTTCCAGCTCATCCTCGCTCTCGACGCGTGCGCCCGTGGCGCCCATGGCATGGGCCAGCATGGCAAAGTCCGTGGCGGGGAAGGTGGCGTCGGCGTGGCCCGCCATGTCGAGCGCGGCCATGCCCTGATAGCACATATTGTAGCGGCCATCGTTCAGGATGATCCAGATCGCAGGCAGGTTCTGCTTGGCCGCGGTGTTGACCTCCATGTTCATCAGCATCGCGCCGTCGCCGCAGATGGCCACCGCCTTGCCGCCGCGTCCCAGGGCCGCGCCCAGCACGCCGGTCGCCGCGTGGCCCATAGAGCCGACGTTGGTGCTGACGCGATACCGCCCTGGTTGCGCGAAGCGCAGGTAGTGCGTCGCCCAGGTGAAGGAGTTGCCGGACTCCGCCAGCACCACGGCGTCCGAACCGTCCACGACGATGCGCTGGATGGCCGACATCAACGCGCTCGGCCGCACCCGGCCCGCTCCGCCCGGCGCCGGGTGGCTTGGGTGCGGGCGCGGCAGAGACGACGCGGCCGCCTTGACGGACGCAACAGGCCAAGCATCGAGCAGATCCGCCAGGAAATCCCCGACATCCGCCTGCACACCATAGGTTTCGACATGCGGATAGGCGACGCCGGGCACGGCGGGGTCGATATCGACGTGGATGAAGCCGCCCGCCGGCACCAGGCCCGGGTTCCAGAACGACGTCGGCTCGCCCAGCCGAGTTCCCAGCACCAGCACACGGCGCGGCGCGTGGTCCTGCATGTAGGCAACGGCAGCCGCGGTGTGCCCGCCCATGCCGGTCACGCCGACGAACAGCGGGTGGTTCTCGGGGAACACGCCCTTGGCGCGCGGCGAAACCATGACCGGCGCGCCCGCGCGTTCGGCCAAGGCGAGCAAGACCGGCGCGGCGTCCCGCGCGCCGAAGCCTGCCCAGATGGCGAACGGCTCGGCGACAAGCAGCTTGGCGCAATGCGCCACCGCAGCGCGGTTCACGCCGGGGCGCGTCGAGGCGCCGGGCGCCGATGGCGCCGTCTGCACGGACAGCTTGGGCAAGGGCTTCGACAGCGGCGCACCCTGCACCGCGTTGGGGATGCTGATATGCGCGACGTAGGCACCGGGGCGTTGCAACCCGGCGGCCACGCGGCGCAGCACCTGGGGCAGTTGCTCCGGCGTTTCCAGGACGACGGCGTCGTCGAACCAGGCGCCTGCCTCGAAGATGCCGCTGGTCGGCATGGTGTAGCTGCTGGTCTCCTGGATGCCGCCGCGGCCCCGCATTGGCGCGGACGCATAGGCGGACACGAGGATCAGCTTGGCGCCCTCGGTGCGCGCCGCGAGCGTGCCGGTCAGGACGTTGGTGATGCCGGGTCCGGTGGTCGTGAACACCACGACTGGGCGGCCGCTTGCGAAATGCGCCTCGGTGGCGGCGAAAGCGGCGCCGCTCTCGTGCCGGAAATGCAGAACGTCCAAGTGCTTCGAGAACGCCGCCCACAGCAGCGCCATCGCACCGCCGCATACGCCCAAGGCATGCACCACGCCCATGCTGCGGAGCGACGAGGCAAGGCCTTCCGCGACTGTTGAGGGTCCGGGCGCCGCCAGGGGCGCCGGGGCCGGCATGTCGTCCGTTTCCAAGACGTCGCCGCCGAACTCCGTAAGACTCTCAGCCGTCATATCCGGATTCTCCATCTGATCCGCCCGGCGCCGGGGCGCTGGGCCTGAATGTCTTGAAGTCGCCCGGCCTGGCGGCTGACGCCGCCAAGCCACGCGAATGGGAAACAGTGATGCCGGGCGGCGCGATGTCTGTGGCCGTCCCTGGCATGCTAGTCCTCGTTGTCTTGGGCCCCCACGGGAGCGATGGCGGCCCAAAGGCCGCCATCGTGCACGTCTCCTGAGGGACGGGCTGCCACAGTCGAACGGACCGTTTTTAGGCGATAAGCGTGCTCCGTGCCGTTTGAGCAATGATCGCCTGGCCCAGCGCCGTCGGGTCGAAGTAAGGGTCGAGGAACAACGAACCGTGCTCCACCTGTGGGTCCTGACCGACGACGGCCGGGTTGTAGGTGGGCTTGGCGCCGATGCCGGGGGTGCTGACAAGGACCGGCTGGCTGGCGTTGGTGAAGCCGTAGTCGGACGGGTTGGCGGAAATGCCGTCGAACAGCGTCTTAAGGTCCAACGTCTTCACGTCGAGCCCGGTCTGGCTCTCGAACGTCTTGAGACCAGCTGCAAGCTGCGTGTTGAAGGCGCTGGCAAGTCCCTGGAACTGCGCCTGCGTGGCGCCCGTCGCCGCCAGGAAGTCCGGATTGCTGAACAGCGGCGCCAACGTGATGTCCGGCAGGTTGGACACCAAGAAGTGCTTGGCGCCGAGATCGGCAAGCTGGCCTAGCCCGGAGATGATCGCATTGACGCTGTCGGTTACGCCTTGCACCGGGCTTTCAGCGCTCGGCAGCGAGATGTCGTTGCCGCCAAACGTCACCGACACCAAGTCGCTCGACGAGAACGACCCATCCTGCTTGGCAAACTGCTCGACCTGACCCACGAACGTATTGAGGGGTGTCTTGCTCGCATCAGGGTCGAATGCGTTGGGTATGCCCAAGTCCCGTGCCGTCGCGCTTTCGTAAGCGAAGTTCTCCTGCTGCGAAGGCCCGGTCGCCCCAAGGATCTGGGCGAGGTCGGTGGTCCACTGCGGCCCGTCCGAGAAGTTGCCGGTAGCCGAGTAGGGCGGTGCCGAGGTGCCCGGCGTCTGGCCGAGTGACTTTTCGAGTGCCGCCGTGTTGCCGTTGTCGGCAAGCCGGTCGCCGAACACGACGAGCTTCGACACGGTGTAGTCTCCGTTGCCCCCAGCCGGCAGAACGAGCGGGTTGGACGGCGCCGGAGCATAGTTGCCGAAGAACGGGCTGTAGTTGTTGGAGTAGATGTTGCCGGCGAGCACGGGCGGGCTCACTGGATCGGTCGCTCCGGGGAGGGCTGGTGCGAAGCTGGCACCGGCGGGGAGGGTGGGCAGGTCGGTTGACGTATTGACGCCCGCGCTCCCAGTGACGCCGCTTCCGGTCCCATCCTCGCCGCGTGGCGCGGTCGAGCTGTCCGAGGTGGTGGCCGAGGGGACAGCGGGGTCAGTGGTTGTCACAGCGCCAGTCCCGGTAAGGCCGGCAGCGGCAGCGGCGGCGGCGAGCGACGCGAGGGGAACATTCCCAGGAACGTCCGGCACGCTGTTCGCAGCCTTGAAGGTACCATTGGCGATTTCGGCCGCGTACTGCTCCGTGGGATCGCCGCCGGCAGCGACCACGGCGGAATATTGCGGCGGCGTCAGCACTGGCGGTTGCTTCTGGATCACGGTCACGCTGTCCAGCGTCGTGCCGTCGCTCGACAGCCCATAGATGAGATTGCGGGCCGCATCCACGGTGTAAAGCTTGCCGTCTGCACCCTGAAGGATGTCGTAGAGATTGCTTTCGGTGTTGTACAGGGTCGTCGCGCCGTCGGGGCCGTTCGCTGCCGCGTAGGCGAGAGCGTCGAATTCCGGCGTGTAGGTGGCCTGCGACGGGTCGCTGCCGAACAGCCCATCAAGCTTCAGCACGCCCTTCAAGCCGTCGCCGATCGGGCCGACCGCGACGGCCGTTTCCGGTGCAAGCCCGCCGCCGGAGGCGATGTAGACGGTGCCGTCCGGGGTGATGGTGAGGGCGTTCGGGCCGATCGAGATGACGCGGTCCTGGCCGGTCGTCGGATTGAACTCCCGAAACGACGGAAGGCCCGTGTAGATACGGTCCTGGCCACCGGCCGGGCTGGTGGTGTCCACCTTGGTAATCGAGCCGGTGTAGCCGCCGCGCTCGCTGACCAGGCCGGGGATGAACGGGATCACGGGCGCGCTGGCTGCGTCGGGCGAGTCGGACGGCGTGCCGACGCCCTGCTCGAGCACGTAAAGATTGCCATCCGGGCCGAAGGCCATGCCGCGCGGGTTGTTCAAGCCGCTCGCGACGACCGTGCTCGTGGTGGCGCCCGTGGCCGGGTCGGTGGAGTAGCGCAGCACCTCACCGTTGGTGGTGCTGGCATTGTTGATGGCGGCATAGACGTCGCCGGTCTTCTGGTCCACGAGCACGTAGTTGGGAAGCTTCAGCTCGTCGCCAGAGATCGTCGTGCGGGTGCCGTCCGGCGAGACCTTGACCAGCTTGCCGGGTGGCAGCGCGGCCGGGTCCAGGGTTGGGTCGTAGATCTCGTTGGAGTTGATGTACTCCGCCACGTACATGTCGCCGGTGGTGTTGTTGAAGCTGATGCTCTGGATCTCGTCGAAGCCGCTGGCATAGACCTGCGGCACGCCGCTGGGCACCTTGCCGTCGAAGCCGGTCGTGACCGTCGGGTCGGCGATGCGGTAGACGTTCGCATAGCCGGTCGGATAGGGGATGGCGCTCAGGCCGGTGACGTAAAGCGCGCCGTCCGGGCCGACCGCCGCGGCCGTCGTCACAGGCTCCGTCTGCCGGGTGAAGAAGCCGAGATTGCCGCTCGAATATTGCGGCGGCAGGACCGGGGCAGTCACGCCGACCGTGCTGCCGCCCACGGATGTTCCACCTGAACCGCCACCGCCGGGTGCTGCTCCGGTCGCGTTCGGATCAGTGTTTGTTCCACTCATAATCATACTCCGAAAATATGCACTGAATCAATACAGCACTATTGCAGCCGCCCAACTTAGAAGTAGTGCGGTTGATTGCATCGGCACGGCCCTGCTGAGCCATGCAGGAACAATACGTGAGTTGTTACCTGAACCCAATCCCGGAAGTGCAACGCGGGATCACGATTGCGACTAACTTTATCTGGCGTTCGGCCTGCTCAACATTAGAGATGAAGGCCCCATATGAGGCTACTTATCTTTGCTTTTGATGATCCTCAATGCATCATTTGTTATTGCTGGCTAGCCTTCATGTTATCGCATGAGACACGGCGAGCATGGGTTCTCAATAGATGGGCGGACCCATGGCTTGGCCTGCCGAGCGAATTGCCGAGCAATCGCCTACAGGCAAAGGCGCCTGTTGCTGCCAGCACAACAAAGCTGGCGACGCTTGCATCTCGTTGAGACCGTTGCCTTCGATGACGACGGATTGCCCGAACGGCCTCCGTCGATTCGTGCTGCCCTGCGGCACCATGAAAGCCCAGAGCGCGTCGGTTCTCCCCGGCAAGCCATTGCAGGCCGGCCCAGGCTCACTCCTGGAACTGCTGCCGTATCCAGCTTTGCGCGTCGTCGAGGTTGCCGAAGATCGGCGCGACCACCTGGGCGCACGGCCCGAACCCAGCTTCCAGGAACCAGGCCCCGATCAGCCCGGCATGCGACATGTCGTCGAGATGCACCAGCACCGCCACCAGCCGTCCGTTGACCAGCACCAACTGGCCGTCCTGGTCACCGCTGCCGGTGTACACAGGGATTGGGCGCAGCAGCAGTTCTAACGGCATGCCATCATCGGCTCCCTCTGGCCCGGGCCTCTATGCAGCCGTGGCGCGTTGATGCAGGTAATGCGGATCGAAGCCACCAGCGCGCTTCAGCCCATCCAAATCCAGCACCGTCAAGATTTTCCCGCGCAACTCAACCAACTCCTTGGTGCTGAGTTCCTGCAGAACCCGGTTGACATGCACGACCGACAAGCCGGTGGCGTCGGCCAGCTCCACTGCCGTGACAGGCAGGTTGCGGGCGTGGTCCTGCATCGGCTCAACGATCTGCAGCCGCGTCGTCATCTCGCAAAGCAGATGGGCGGTACGGGCATAGGCCGAGCGCCGGCCGACATTGACCACCCACTCACCGAACACCGCAGCGTCAACCAAGGTGTCCTGCCACAACAGCCGGCCCAGCCCCGGACTGTGCTCGATCCAGCCGAGCAACGTCTCGTGGGCGATGGGCGCAACCTCCACCGGCGTGAGCGTCCCAAGGCCGTGGTCGAGCGTGCCGAGCAGCAGGCCGCTGAGGTCAAGGATGTCGCCTGGAAAATGGAAACTCATGATTTGCCGCTGCCCGTCCTGCATCAACCTATAGCGGCACACCATGCCGTTCAGCAACAGCAGGCAATGGGGCGACCGCTGGCCTTTTCGCTCCAAATCGCGGCCGGCGTCGACCTGCTGGACGTCGATGGGCAGGTTTTCGAGAATTTGTCTCTCTTTGCTGGACAGCTTGCCGAACTGTTCCAGTTTCCGTATTAAAAGTCCGATCTTGCCTGACACTTAATCTCTGCGCCTTCTGTCTTGGTCATTCTTTCATCTGAGGTGATGCCAGGGTTGGAGTTGTCAAACGTACAACTTCGGTCGAGATCACACTTCTGACTGTTGACCTTTGACGCAACGCATCAATGTAGCTGATCCTTTTTCGCCGACCCGAATCCGCTGACTCAGCCGCGCCTGCAGGCGGATGGCCCGTCCATGCGACATCCGTGGACCGAAGCGTCCATCCCGCCGCCGCGGCTGACCATTGAGCCTGGATGCAGGGGACGGGTCTGGGTTCTGGGATCGCAAGCGCACGCTTGACGGCATGCGGCCGCCGCCCGTAGCGTTGCTTTAGCGATATGACATGCCGGGCCGGACACGCTGGCGTCCAAGCCGTCCGGCTGGCAGGGGGAGAGGCCGGATGAATATGGTCAGGGGCGGCCCTCAGCAACGCAAGGTGCTTCGGTGCGCAGCATCCGGCATCGTGTGCCGGGTATCACGGCACAGTGCTCGGCGCGGTCCCACCCAGGTTCCGGCGCCGCGGCGTGAGACAACGGGCCTGCAAACGGTTCCAGGTCCATTGCCGGCGCGTCGCCACGCAGTCCGAAGCCCCAAAGGGAGACGCCCAACGTGACCAGCTCGCTTGAAGGACGCATCGCCGTCGTCACCGGCGGCGCGAGCGGCGTCGGGGAAGCCTGCGCGCGCGACCTGGCCGCACGCGGCGCGCAGGTCGTGGTGGCGGACATTGACGAGGCCCAGGCCCAGGCCGTCGCGGTCACGATCCCGCGCGCCGTGGCCGGGCGCCTCGACGTGACCCGGCCGGACGACGTCGAGGCGGCGGCAGACTGGGTCGAGCGCGAGTTCGGCCCCGCCGCCATCCTCGTCACCTGCGCCGGCGTGCTACAGCCGCCGTTGCCGCCCGAGGAGCTGCCGATCGAGACCTGGGACCATGTCGTCGCCGTCGATCAGCGCGGCGTGTACCTGAGCTGCGTCGCCTTCGGCAAGCGCATGGCGCTGCGCGGCAGCGGCGCCATCGTCAACGTCGCCTCCGTCGCCGGCCTGCGCTCCATGCCGCTGCATGCCTACGCACCGGCCAAGGCGGCGGTGATCGGCCTGACGCGGGCGCTCGCCGCCGAGTGGGGGCGGTCCGGCGTGCGGGTCAATGCCGTGGCGCCGGGCTTCGTCATGACGCCTGCCTTGCAGGCCGCCGTCGATGCCGGGCAGCGCGACCCGGCGGCGTTGGCGGAGAACTCCGCCATGGGCCGGCTGGTGGCGTCCGAGGAGGTCGCCCAGGCATGCAGCTTCCTTGCCTCCGACGACGCCTCGGCGATCACCGGGATCACCCTGCCGGTGGATGCCGGCTGGCTGATCGCCGGGTCATGGCACGGCTATGGCGGCCTGCGTCCGGCGCGGGCGGGCGCCCTGCCCAGGGCGGCAGGCCATGACCAGCCGGAGGTCCTGGCCGCGCCCGACCCCGAGGTGCCCTGACCTTTGGGCAAGGCGTGATACCAGTTGCCACAACCGCTGACTCTGATGTGATCCGCAACGTGGCTGAA
>CAXSHI010000030.1:0-31399 GCA_964236755.1 uncultured Acetobacteraceae bacterium | reverse complement strand
CACACCGTTTCTACCCCCGCAGGCGGGGCGCCGACCCGCGAATGGTTATGGAGCAACAAGAACCCTTGCACCCGGCCTGTTTTGTTGCTGCTATGATCCATGGAGATCGAGTTCGACCCGAACAAGGATGCCATCAACCGGCAGAAGCATGGGCCTTCCCTCGCTGATGCCGCGCTGATGGATTTGGACAAAGCGGCTATCGTCGAGGATCGCCGGTTCGATTACGGCGAGGTGCGCTTCCTCGCCCATGCGCCCATCGGGGACAGACTGCATGTCCTATGGTTCACAATGCACGGTTCGGTTGTCCGGGTTATCGGCCTGAGAAACCGCCTCACATCTCGCAGGAGGATTGGGACTCGGTGGATGTGCCGAAGTTGACCGATGAGGATTTTGCCCAGGCGGGGCCGTTCAAGAAGGTTTTTCCCGAGCAATACAAAGCGTGGAAGAAGGTGGGCCGCCCGCCGGTCGAGAGGCCTAAGGTGCATATCGGCTTCCGGCTCGCGGCCGATGTGGTGCAAGGCGTGCGCGCGACCGGCCCCGGCTACAATGCCCGCGTTGAGAAGGTGTTGCGCGATGCGTTGGCGAAGGGCGAGATTTGATTGCTCGATCCTTCCCTTTCCGCACCACTTTGCGGCCCGGTCTTGAAGGGAGAGGTTAGCGCCTGCGGTTCGTCTTGTCTGACTTGAAGGGATGAGTATAGCAGGGAAGTTGGTTGATGTTGAAACAGGCAGTTCCGAACGTCTTCGTCAAGGATTTCCAGGCGGCGCTCGCCTACTACACGGGGCCGCTCGGCTTCCGCCCGTTGTTTGTTTACGGCGAGATCCCTTTCTACGCACACGTGGCGCGTGACGAGGCGATTCTGGCAATCCGCCACGTGGCCAGGCCTGTGATTGACCACGGCGCCGGAGAGGCATTGCTCAGCGCGTTCGTCGAAGTCTCGGACGTCAACGCCCTGCATGACTCATTGCAAGCAGCCGGTGCCCATATCTGGCAGGCGCCGCGCGACGAGCCCTGGGCCATGCGTAGCCTGATCATCAGTGATCCCGACGGCAACCTGATCTGCTTTGCGTCCAATCTGCTCGGGTGATTGGATCGCGCGGCGATCTAACATGCAGTTTAGAACACATTGCGTCACCACCCCGAGTAGGTGCGAGCTGAAACCTCTTGCACGCAGGAAAGCCGCACGTCTCGTCGGCCCGATCACCGCTACGTCGCATGACAGGCCAGGCGCGGGCAGCGGCGGCACAACCCCATTTGCATCACCCCCGAACCGGCGCCTAATGAAAGCCGCTGCCATGAACAAGGGATAACGATGCCGAAACATACGTTGGCGATGTCGTTGCTGGCTCTCGGGCTGAGCACGACGGCCACAACCGCCGCGACCCTCCGCTGGGCCAACGACGGCGACGCCAACTCGATGGACCCCTACACCCGCAACGAGACCTTCCTGCTGTCGTTTACGCAGAACATCTACGACCCCCTGGTGCGCCGCAACCGCGAGCTGAAGGTCGAACCGGCGCTGGCGAAAAGCTGGGAGCAGCCGGACCCAATGACCTGGCGCTTCCACCTGCGCCCGGGCGTCAAGTTCCACGGCGGCGAGGCATTCACCGCCGATGACGTGCTGTTCAGCTTCCAGCGGGCGTCCGGCCCGGGCAGCCAGATCAACGCCATCTTCTCGACCGTGAAGGACATCAAGAAGATCGACGACCTGACCGTCGATTTCATCACCAAGGCCCCCAACCCGATCTTCCTGCAGGAGATCACGCAGTGGGGCATCATGTCGAAGGCGTGGTGCGAGGCGCACAACGCGGCGCAGCCGGCGGACCTCACCAAGGTCAAGGAGGAGAACTTCGCCACCCGCAACGCCGACGGCACCGGCCCGTTCATCCTGGGCCTGCGCGAGCCGGACCGGCGCACCACGCTGCGCAACAACCCGGCCTGGTGGGACAAGCCCGAGCATAACCTGACCGAGGTGACGCTCAACGTGATCGCGTCGGCCAACACCCGCGTCGCCGCCCTGCTGTCGGGCGACGTGGACATGATCTACACCGTGCCGCCGCAGGACATGGACCGGATCAGCCGCACCCCCGGCCTCAAGCTCGCGGTGGGGCCGGAGCTGCGCACGATCTTCTTCGGCTTCGACCAGTCGCGGCCGGAACTGCTGAAATCGGACGTGAAAGGCAAGAACCCGTTCCAGGACGTGCGCGTGCGCCGGGCCTTCAACATGGCGGTGGACGCGAAGGCGATCCAGAGCCGGGTCATGCGCAACCAGAGCCATCCCACGGGCCTGATGTACGGCCCCGGCGTCAATGGCTACACCGAGGCGTCTGATCAGCGCATCCCCCACGACCCCGACGGCGCCAAGAAGCTGCTGGCCGAGGCCGGGTACCCCAACGGCTTCGGCGTCACCCTCGACTGCCCGAACGATCGCTACATCAACGACGAGGCGATCTGCCAGGCGGTCACCAACATGCTGGCCCGCATCGGCATGAAGGTCACGCTGAACGCGCAGACCCGGCTGCAGTACTTCGCGCAGATCTCCAACCCGGACTACCACACGAGCTTCTACATGCTCGGCTGGACACCCACCACGTATGACGCGCTCAACAGCCTGTTCAACCTGGCGGGCACGCGCAACGGCGTGCGCGGGGTGTTCAACGACGGCGGCTGGTCCAACCCGGAGTTCGACGGCCTGCTCGACCAGATCACCGTGGAGACCGATCCCGCGAAGCGCCAGGGGCAGATCGAGCAGGCGTCCAAGATCATCCATGACGAGGCGGCGTTCATCCCGCTGCATCAGCAGAACGTTGTCTGGGCCTACCGCAGCAACGTCGAATTGCAGCAGATGGCGGACAACTACTTCCCGCTGCGCTACGTGACCGTGAAGTAGAAGGACAAGCACCATGCGCAACACCGAGCAGATCTGGCAGATCGTGGACGACAAGCGTGAGGACTACACCGCACTCGCCGACCGGGTATGGGACACGCCGGAACTGGCGTACGGCGAGCACCGGTCGGCCGCCGAGCACCTGGCGATGCTGGAGCGCGAGGGCTTCCGCATCACCCGCGAGGTCGCCGGCATCCCGACCGCCATGATGGCGGAGGCCGGGGAAGGCGGCCCGGTCATCGCCATCCTCGGCGAGTACGACGCGCTGCCGGGCTTGAGCCAGGAAGCGGGGCTGGATGAGCCGCGCGCCGTGGAGGGCCAGGGCGGCGTCGGCCATGGCTGCGGCCACAACCTGCTGGGATCGGCGGCGATGCTCGCGGCAGGCGCGGTCAAGGACTGGCTGGCGCAGTCAGGCCAGCCCGGCCGCGTGCGCTACTACGGCTGCCCGGCGGAGGAAGGCGGCGCCGCCAAGGGCTTCATGGTGCGGGACGGCGCGTTCGCGGACGTGGACATCGCGATCTCCTGGCACCCGGCGTCGTTCTCCGGCGTGAACGAGGCGGTGAGCCTCGCCAACACGCGGATCGACTTCACCTTCGTGGGCCGCGCCAGCCATGCCGCCGCCGCGCCCGATCTGGGCCGCAGCGCGCTCGACGCCGTGGAGCTGATGAACGTCGGCGTGAACTACATGCGGGAGCACATGCCGGACGACGCGCGGGTGCACTACGCCTACCTCGACGCGGGCGGGATCGCGCCGAATGTCGTGCAGGCGCGGGCCAAGGTGCGCTACCTGATCCGGGCGCGCGACCTTTCGGGCCTCACCACCCTCGTGGCACGGGTGCGCAAGATCGCGGAAGGGGCGGCGCTGATGACGGAAACCACGGTCAGCGCCCAGACGGTCAGCGCCGTCAGCAACCTCATGGCCAACACGCCGCTGGAGCAGGCGATGCACGACAACTTCCAGCGCCTCGGCCCGCCCGAGTTCGACGACGCCGACCGCGCCTACGCCGAGCGCATCCGCGCCACCCTGTCCGACGCCGACATCGCGGCGGCGTTCGACCGCGCCGGCGTCCCGACACAGCGCGACCTCGCGATGTGCGACTTCGTCATCCCGTTCGGCGCCCGCGGCCGGGGCGGCAATGGCAGCACGGACGTGGGCGATGTGTCCTGGGTTGTGCCCACGGTGCAGGCGCGGGGCGCCACCTGCGCCGTCGGCACGCCGTTCCACTCCTGGCAGTTGACCGCGCAGGGCAAGAGTCCCGCCGCGCACAAGGGCCTCGTGCACGTCGCCAAGGTGATGGCCGGCACCGCGCTCGACGCCTTGCAGGACCCGGCCCTGATCGGGCGCGCCAAGGCGGACTTGGCGGAGCGCACCCGCGACACGCCGTACAAGTCCCCGCTGGCCGAGAACGTGCAGCCGCCGATCCAGGCCATGAGCCGCGGCGTCTAGGTCAGGACGCCGTCGTTGCTGCCGGGCGCACGCGCAGCCCGGCCGCGCACTCGGCGGCGCCGGCACGGCGGCCGTCGTTGAAGCCGAGTAGGTCCGACGCGAACCCCTCCGCCGGGCAGGCGCCGAACTCGGCGTCCGGCCGGCCCTTCTCGACCACCAGCATGTCGGCGCCCCGGATTACGGCTGCGCGCTGGGAACGTTGTCGCGGTAGAGGCGCCAGTTGCCCGACAGCTCGTTCACCACCGCGCTGCCCGCGGCATAGGTCGAGTTGAGCGACTCGACGAACCCCGAGTACCCCGTCGCGTCCACCTCGCTGGCCAGAAGCTGCGCCGCGGTCTGCCCCGGCGGCGGCACCGAGTAGTCGCTGGCGCCGCGCAGCACCATCACCCGCTTCAGATCGACGGCCTGCACCTGGCTGAGGAAGGTCAGCGCCTGCATGTAGGCCGCGTCTTCCTCGGCGGTGGTGGTGAACACGCCCTGCCCGGACGTCCAGTAGTCCACCCAGTTCTCCGCCCAGGTGTTCAAAAGCGCGCCGATCCAGAACGTCCCGGCCGCCAGCACGGCGCCCTTGGTGATCGCCGGCGGACGCTGCGCAACCGGGGAGTCGGTGTACCGGGCGCGGAGCTGCTGCAGGTTCGCGTCGTCGGCAAGCTGCACGCTGCCAGATGACAGCTGGTACGCCCATTCCACCAGGCCGGCGTTCAGGGTGTAGGCGTTGGTGCCGCTGTCGGTCGCGACCGGCGGGGTGGGTGGCTGATACGGCGAGACCCGGCCGAACGGCACGTAGCCCGTCGTCCAGTCGGACGGGATCTCCCGGGCGTCGATCTCGTAGCCCAGGTCCCCATCGACGATCTGCGGCGCCCACACGGCGGACGCCACCGATCCCGTGTTGGGATTGATGCCGGCAATGCCGGCCAGCAGCCAGTACGCATGGGTGACATCGAAGCGGGGATCGTTGGCCAGCGCCGTGATCGACGACGCCATGCGGGCCGGCCCCTCGCCGGCCACGATGCCCAACACGTGCTTCTCGGGGTTGTAGCGGAGATGGTGGTAACCCTGCGGGAACGGGATGACATTCGGCAACGGCAGGTTCTCGACCCAGTTCTGGAACTCGCCCGGCGTGTCGCCCGTGTCGTCGCCGATTTCAAAAGCAGTGACGACGACGACCCGGATGGGGACCCGTTCGCGGCGACTATCCTCGGCACGGGCCAGCGAGGCGAAGGCCAGCGAGGCGCACAACGCGAGCGTTCCAGTTTTGCCGATCATTTTGTCATCCCTCTTGCTTTGTGAAAGAAATCAGAGCGGGCGCGCTGATCTATGGTCCGGCAGCACCCATTCCGGTGATGGACGGCGACAGCGTGCGCGGGTCCCGCATTGGCCAGCGCCCGCTTTCCACCTGCGCCAGGAACTGGCCGACCAGTTGGTTGAACTGGTCGGGGTCCTCAAGGTTGATGGTGTGGCCGCAGTTCGGCATCACCGACAGCGCCGCCGACGGGATCGCCTGCTTCATCAGCAGCGCCGGCTGCAGGCACGGCCAGTCCTCGTCGCCCGTCAGCACCAGCGTGGGGATGGCGAGCGCCTGCATCTGCCCCTGAAGGCCATACAGCGACGGCCGCGCGCCCTGGACGCCAAGCTGGGTGTTGGCGGAGCCGAGGGCGCTGTGCTCGGCCAGGTGCCGGGCGAACTCGGCGAAGCCGCGGGGGTCCTTGTTCTCGAACTGCACGCGGGTCGGGCCGTGGGCGTAGCGCGCGGCAAAGGCGGCCATGCCGTCCCGCTTCAGGGTCTCGGCGATGGTGGCGGCCTCGGCCTTGAACCGTCCAGCCTGCGCCGGCTCGGCCCCGTAGCCGCAGCCGCCCACCACCAGCGACAAGGCGCGCCGCGGATGGCGGAATCCGAAATGCAGGGTGGCGAACCCGCCCATCGACAGGCCGACGACGTGGGCGCGTTCGATGCCGAGATGGTCGAGCACGGCGGCGATGTCGTCCGCCGCGCGGTCTTGCGAGTATTGCGCCGGGTCATCCGGCACGGCGGAAGGCGGGTAGCCGCGGGCGTTGAAGGCGATGGCGCGGCGGCGCTGGCCGAAGTGCCGCATCTGCGGCTCCCAGCTCCGCAGGTCGCCGGCGAACTCGTGCACGAAGACGACCGGGACGCCGGAGCCGGTTTCCTCGTAGTACAGCGTCACATGGTCGTCGGCGGCGGCGTGCGGCATGGCTGTGCTCCGTCGGGTCAGGTCGCGGCGCGCAGCGCGGCCGTCCCCGCCGCGTCCAGCGCCCAGCCGTAGCCGTCGTCCACCGCCGCCACCGCGACGCCGTAGGTGTCGGCCGCGTGCTCCGGTGTGATGTAGCCGTCCAGGATGTCGTCGAGCACCTTCTGCGGGTCGCGCTCCCGCGGATTGCCGAAGCCGCCGCCGCAGGGCGACAGGTAGGTCATCACGTCGCCCGCCGCCGTCTGCAGGCCGGAGAACTTCGCCGGGTGCTGCGCGACCGCCGCCGGGTCGGCGGCGTTGTGGATCTCGACCCGGCCGCCATGGCCCGCCTGCCCGCCGAACACGCCCCAGGGCGGGTCGTCGTGGCGGTCCGCCTCGTGGGTGATCGAGCCGGGGCTGAGGAAACGCTGCGACTTCACCACGCCCATGCCGCCGCGGAACTTGCCGGCGCCCGGGAACACGTCGTCGCGCATCTCGTAGCGGTCGCAGATCAGCGGCAGGTGCATGCCGAGGTCCTCCAGCGGGTTGTTGCGGGTGTTGCGCATCAGTTCCTCGACCGTATCCGGCCCGTCGGACGCCGGCCGTCCGCCCATCGCGGCCTCGTTCACCTCCAGGAACACCCAGTAGTCGCCGGACGGGCGCACGCCGGAATAGGCGGCGAACGACAGGGTCGCGGCGTTGCCGGCGGTGCAGCGATCCGGCAGCACCGGGGCCAGCGCCTTGATGATGAGATCGACGACGCGCTGGATCTGGGTGAAGCGCGCCTCCGCCGCCGCCGGGGCGACGGGGTTGTAGATCGAGCCGCGCGGCGCCGTCACCTTCACCGGGCGGAACGATCCCTCGTTGGCGGGCACCGGGTCGGGGTTGGTGTAGGTGTCGAGCAGCAGGGCGCGGAAGGCGAAGAAGCAGGCGACCTTGGTGGACCCCTCGAACGGCACGTTGAAAGCGGTGGGCACCTGGGGGGAGGAGCCGGTCAGGTCCACCTCGACGCCATCGCCGGCGATCCGCACCGTCACCTTCACCGGCAGGCGCTTGCCGCGGTTGCGGCCGTCGTCGTCCATGAAGCCCTCGGCCACGTACTCGCCGTCGGGGATCTTCGCCAGCTCCCGCCGCAGCGCCGCCTCCGAGTAGTCCATGAGCTGGCGCGTCGCCTGCATCACCGTGTCCCGGCCGTAGGTCGCAAGCAGCTCCTGGAACCGCCGCACGCCGAGTTCCGCCGAGGCGATCTGCGCCGCGAGGTCGCCCATCACCAGACCCGGCACCCGCGTGTTGCCTCCGATGTAGCGCCACAGCGCCTCGTTGCGCCGCCCCTCCTCGTATAGCTTCAAGCCGTTGAACAGCATCCCCTCGGCGTACATGTCGGGCACGTCGATGATGAGGCCCGGCGTCGCGGCGCCGATATCGACGTGGTGCGCGGTGTTGGCGGAGAAGCCGACCAGCGCGCCCTCGTGGAACACCGGCATGACGATGGCGATGTCGGGCGAGTGGCTCGCGCCGAAATACGGGTGGTTGTGGATCACGAGGTCGCCGGGCTTCCAATCCGCCAGCGGCACCGACTTCTCGATGCCGCGCAGGTAGCCCGGCAGCGAGCCGATGTGCATGGGCGTCGAGTCGCTCTCGGCCAAGGTGTTGAAGTCGCGGTCGAACAGGCCGGCGCCCAGGTCCTGGCTTTCGCGGATGATGGACGAGTACGACATGCGGTAGAGCACGGTGCCCATCTGCTCGGCGATGGCGTGCAGCGCACCGCCGATGACCTGCAGGCTGATGGGGTCGATGCGATCGACGGGTTCGGTCATGGGCTGGCCTCCCTTATCGCGCGACGACCATATCGCCGTGCGAGAGCACGCGGGCGACGTAGCCGGGCGGGACGATGGTGGTGCTGTTGTGCTGGGTGACGATGGCAGGTCCCTGCACGGTGTCGTCGGCCAGGAGCCGGTCGCGGGCGTAGCGCGGGGTGGGGCGCGCCCGGCCGTCGTCGAACACGGTGTCGCGGGTGTAGAGCAGCGCCTCCGCCGGGTCGCGCCGCCCGCCTTGGGGGAGGACGGGCAGGCTCAGCGCCTCCGTGGCGCCGCGGGCGATCAGGCGCAGCGTCACCGCCTCGACGGCCTGGTCGTCGAACGCATGGCCATAGACCTGCTTGTGCACGCCGTAGAAGTCGCGGGCCACGGCTTCCAGGCATGCGGCGTCGATCGGCCCGTCCGGCACCTGCGCCCGCAGCTCGAAACCCTGGCCGACGTAGCGGCACTCCATGACGCGCTGGGTGCTGCGCCGATCCTCGGGGATGCCGTCGCTGTCGAGCTGCGCCGCGCCCTCGGCGGCGAGGTCGGCAAAGACCGTCTCCAGCCGCGCCAGGGCGGCGTCGTCCGCCATGCTCAAGACGACCAGCACGGAGCGGGTGTACTCGTATTGCAGCTCCGTCACCAGGAGGCCGATGGCCGCGGTGATGCCGGGGTGCAGCGGCGAGATGACGTCGCGCGCCGAGATCAGCTCGCCCAGCGCCACCCCGTGCAGCGGCCCGGCGCCGCCGAACGCCATCAGCGCGAAGCCGCGCGGGTCGATGCCGCGGGCCACCGAGTTGGCGTTGATCGCCAGCGCCATGGTGTTGTTGACGATGCGCAGCACGCCCAGCGCCGCCTCCGTGACCGAAAGGCCCAGCGGTTCCGCGAGATGCGTCGCGACGGCGCGGTGCGCGAGCGCCGGGTCGATCTGCAGGTCGCCGCCGAGGAAGCGGTCCGGGTCGAGCCGGCCCAGCACGACCTGCGCGTCCGTCACCGTCGGCTCCGTGCCGCCGCGCCCGTAGCAGGCCGGACCTGGTGCCGCGCCGGCGGAGCGCGGCCCCACCCGGAACGCGCCGCCCGCGTCCAGGTAGGCGATGGAGCCGCCGCCCGCGCCGATGGCGTCGATGTCCAGCATCGGCACCAGCACCGGCAGCAGGGCCACCTCCGTGTCGCGCGGGTTCTTGATGGTGAGCTGGCCGCCGCGGATCACGCTGATGTCCGCAGACGTGCCTCCGATGTCGATGGTGATGACGTCGGAAACCTTGCAGGCCTCGCCGGTCGCGCGCCCCCCGATCACGCCGCCGGCCGGGCCGGACAGCAGCAGGCCCACGGGGCGCGCGACCGAGTTGGCGACGGTGGCGATGCCGCCGTTGGACTGCATGATCCGCACCGGCGCCGCGATGCCAGCACCGCGCAGGCGGCCCTCAAGCTGTTGCAGGTAGGCAGACGTCTGCGGGCCGATGTAGGCGTTCATCGCGACGGTGGAGAACCGCTCGTACTCGCGGATCGCGTTGACCACCTCGGACGAGGTGCAGACATAGGCGTCCGGCATCTCCTCTCGCACGATGTCGCGGGCGCGGCGCTCGTGCGCATCGTTCAGGAAGGAGAACAGGAAGGCGACCACCACCGCGTCCAGCCCGCGCTTGCGGAACAGCGCGGCGGCCTCGCGCACCTCCGCCTCGTCGAGCGGCGTCTCGATGCGGCCGTCGGGCGGCAGGATGCGCTCGCTCACCACCAGGCGGTTGCGGCGCTTGATCAGCGGCGCGCTCTGCCACGGCACGTCGAATTGCAGGGAGAAGTTATGGGGGCGCTTGTGCCGGGCCATGTGCAGGATGTCGCGGAAGCCGCGGGTGGTGATCATGCCGACCTCGGCGCCCTTGCGCTCGATCACCATGTTGGTGGCGACGGTGGTGCCGTGGAACAGCACGTCGATGTCGGACGGCGCCACCTCCGCCCGGCGGCACAGCCCGAGCACGCCGTCCACCACGGCGATGGACTGGTCCTGCGGCGTGCTCGGCACCTTGTGCACCACCACGCGCTGCCCGCCGCCGCGGCGGTCGTCGAGCACGAGGTCGGTGAACGACCCCCCGACATCGACGCCGACCCGCACCTGCCCCGTCTGCTCCGTCATCTCCGCTCCCCCATTGATTGTCAGGCCGGCGCGGCCAGCACGGTCGCCGCCGCCGGGTCCCACACCAGCGCCACCGTTTCAGGCGCCCAGCCCGGGGCGTAGCGGCTGGCGTGGCTTTCCACCGTGGCCTCCTGCCCGTCGCCCAGCACGATGCCGAGCTGCACCGCCGTGCCGATCAGCAGGCGGCTCGCGAGGCGCCCCGTCAACCGGTCCGCCTCCGCGGGCGCGTGCGTGGCATCGACCACGTCCACCGCCTCCGACGGGATCGACAGCACCGCCGGCGCGCCCGGGGACGGCGCCGCGCCGTTGACCCGGCCGCGCAGCACGCCGGACCGCGTTTCCACGGCGGCGATGCCGTCGGCGCAGCCGGCCATCCGCCCGTCCAGGATGATGTTGCGGCCGATGAACCGCGCCACGAAGGCGCTTTGCGGCCGGGTGTACAGCTCGTGCGGCGTGCTGACCTGCTCCGCCCGGCCCCGGTTCATCACCACGATGCGGTCGGAGAGCGTCAGCGCCTCCGACTGCGCGTGCGTCACGAACACGAAGGTGATGCCGACGTTGCGCTGCAGGAGCTTCAGCTCGTGCTGCACCGACTTGCGCAGGTTGGCGTCGAGCGCGCCGAGCGGCTCGTCCAGCAGCAGGATGTCCGGTTCCACCACCAGCCCGCGCGCCAGCGCCACCCGCTGCCGCTGCCCGCCCGACAGCGCCGCGGTGCGCTCGTCGGCAATGGGGCCGAGGCCCAGCCGCTCCATGATGCCCGCGACCCGGCGCCCGCGCTCCGCGCCGGGCAGGCGCTTGACCCGCAGCCCGTACTCGATGTTCTGCCGCACCGTCATGTGCGGGAACAGCGCGAAGTTCTGGAAGATGGTCGAGGTGGGGCGCCGCTCCGGCGGCATGTCGCCGACGTTCCTGCCCTGGATCAGGATGTCGCCTTGGCTGACCGCCTCGAAGCCCGCGATCATGCGCAAGGTCGTGGTCTTGCCGCAGCCGGACGGGCCGACGAAGGAGACGAACTCGCCCTTCCGCACCTGCAGATCGAACTCCGTCACCGCCGGGGTGCCGTTCGGGAACGTCTTGCCGAGCTTCACCAGTTCCAGGTCGTAGCGCATGCGATGTCCTTGCTGCGGCGGGCGGAGGCCCGCCGCGGGCCGGCTAGGCGTTCAGGAACTCGTCCCAACGCTGCGTCAGGTGGTCGTAGGCGTCCGGCCATTGGTGCCAGTAGGCGACATGCGACGCGCGCTCGGCGAGCGAGCCGCCGTCGCGCAGGTCGCCCTCCTTGATGCCGCGCTCGGGCGCGCCGGACCACGGCTTGCCCTCGTACCAGAAGGCGTACTTCGCCGCCGGCATCACGTCCTTGATCTTGGTCGTCGGCGAGTAGTAGCCCTGCTCGGACACGGTGATGCCGGGCGGTCCCGACAGCCAGTAGTCGGCGTAGGCGACGACCGCCTCCGGGTTGGGCGTGCCGGTGATGGAGGTGACGCCAATGGACCAGGCGCGGTAGCCCTCCCTCGGCACCGCGTACTGGCAGGCGTGGCCCTGCGCCTTGACCGCCATCACCGCCGGCTGCCAGGCGTCGCACACCACCATCTCGCCGGAGGCCAGCAGGTTCACCAGCTCGCCGAAGTCGTTCCACAGCGCGCGGAACTGGCCTTCCTTCTTCTTCGAGATCAGGAACTTCGTGGCCTCGTTGATCTCCGCCTCGCTCGGGTTGCCGGGGTTCTTCACCGCGGACAGGCCGAGCGTGTTCATCGCCATGATCGCCTGGCCGATGGCGATCAGCGGGTCGGTGTTGATGCCGGACCGGCCGCGCCATTTCTTGTCGAAGATCGCGGTCCAGCTGTTGGCCTCCTCGGCGCTGACCACCTCCGGGTTGTAGCCGACGCTGTCGTAGTTATAGACGGTCGGCACGAGCCAAAGCTGCGTCTGGCCGGGGTCCTTCCAGATCTGGCCGACGATCTGCGCGCTGGCCGGCCATTTTGGGTCAGGCCTCGTGAAGGTGTCGCGGATCGAGGTCCAGTTCTTCATGGCGCCCACCGGGATCGGCGTGATCCGGTCGGTCTGCACCACCGCCGGCAGCCGCTCGCCGATGGCCTCCCAACAGTCGAAGTCGGTCGATCCTGAGAGGATCTTGGTCTGCGCGTCCGGGAAGGTCGCGGCGCTGCCGACGGCGCCGCCGACCTTGGACGTCTGCTTGAACTCGGCGAGGATGCGGTCCTGCACCGTCACCGACAGGCCGATGGTGCGCAGCTGCTCGCTGCCCAGCGCCCGGGCCTGCGCCCAGGCGCGGCCGGAGCTGAGGAACGGGGTGCCGCCCCCAAGCGCCAGCGCGGCTGCGGCCGCCCCGGCCCGGGTGACGTGTCGGCGTGACATTGCGCTCATGCGTTCGGCCCCTCCATGCGGTTTCAGTAGCGTCCGACGAGCAGGCCGCCATCGACCACGATGACCTGCCCGGTGATGTAGCGCGCGGCGGAGGAGGCGAGGAACAGCGCCACGTCGGCCACGTCCTCCGGCTCGCCAATCCGGCCCATGGGGATGAACGACGCCGCCTGTTCCAGGCCTTCGGGGCCGAGCGAATGCTCCCGCGACAGGGCCTGTGCCGTGCGGATGTAGCCCGGCGCGATGCCGTTGACCCGGATGCCGGCGGGGGCGAGTTCCACCGCGAGGCCGCGCACCAGCCCGACCACGCCGGACTTCGCGGCGGAGTAGTGCGCGTGCTCGCTCCAGCCATAGGCGACGCCCATGATGGAGGACAGCGCCACGACGGCGCCCGTCCCGCGCCGCCGCATGCCCGGCGCCGCCGCGCGCACGACCCGCAGCACGCCCTTCAGGTCGATGTCCAGCGTATGGTCCCACTTCGCGTCGGTCATCTGGTCGAGCGGCACCCGGTGGGCGATGCCGGCGTTGGCGACCACGCAATCGAGGCGGCCGTACGTGGCTTCGGCTTCGGCCACCGCTGCGTCCACCGCGGCCGTGCTGGTGACATCGACGACCCGGAACGCTGCCGTGCCGCCCGACGCGGTGATGGCGTCGGCGACCGCGCGCCCTTCCTCCTCCAGCACGTCCGTCACCATCACGGCAAAGCCCGCGCGGGCAAAGGCGTGCGCGGTGGCGCGGCCGATGCCGATGCCGGCACCGGTGACGAGCACGCTGGGGCGATCCGTCATAGCATCACGTCTCCCGAATTGGGGCCGAGCGTCTGGCCGACGTAGATCTTCGCCGCCGGCGAGGCGAGGAAGGCGACCGTCTCCGCCACGTCCTCCGGCGTGCCGAACCGGCCCAGCGGCAGCTCGGCGAGCTTCGCGCGGCGCCATTCGGGCGACAGGGCCTGCACCAGCCCGGTGTCGATGGGGCCGGGCGCCACGGCGTTCACCCGCACGCCGCGCGCGCTCACTTCCCGCGCCAGCGACTTGGTCATGCCGATGATCCCCGCCTTGGCGGCGGCGTAGTGCGCAAGCTGGGTGCCGCCGATCTGCCCGAGCTGCGAGGCGATGTTGACGATGACGCCCTCGCCGGCCGCAAGCATGGCCGGCAGGGCGCGCCGGGCGCAAAGGAAGTTGCCGCGCAGGTGCACGGCGATCATGCGGTCGAACTCGGCGATCTCCAGCGCCTCGAACGGCGACTGGTGGACGTGGCCGGCGTTGTTGACCAGCAGCGTGACCGGCCCGGACCGCTCGGCTTCGGCGAACATCGCCTCCACGGCCGCCGGGTCCGAAACGTCGGCGGCGACGGCGCCGGCCCGGCCGCCGGCCTGGCGCAGCGCATCCGCCGCCTGCTCCGCCCGCGTGCCGTCGAGGTCGGCGACCAGCACCCGGGCGCCGGCCCGGGCGAGATGGGCCGCGACCGCCCGGCCGATGCCGCTGGCGGCGCCTGTCACCACCGCGTTGTGCCCGGCCAATTCCCGCATCAGATGCCCTCCTGCATCGCCACCCGCCGGCCGCGTCGCACGCTGAGCGCCATCAGCATCCCATAGACGGCCAGGAGGCTGAAGGAGAACAGCGTCGTGAGCACGCCGAAGGCGAAGATGTTGGGATGGATCTCGACGGCGAAGGTCCCGTAGATGGTCAGCGGCAGGGTCTGCGCGCCGCCGGTGGTGAACAGCGTGCGGGAGAACTCGTCATAGCTGAGGGTGAAGGCGAACAGCATGGCGCTGAGCACGCCGGGAAAGATCAGCGGCAGGGTGACCTTGCGGAAGGTGCGGACGGGGGAGACGCCCAGGCTCCAGGCGGCCTCCTCCACCGAGCGGTCGAAGCGGTTGAAGATCGCGAGCATCACCAGGAAGGCGAAGGGGAAGGTGTAGAGCACGTGGGCGACGAAGGTAGTGCCCCACCAGGCGCGCTCGATCCCGAGCGCGTTGGCGAGCAGCGCGATGCCGAGGCCCACCAGCACGCCCGGCACAATCATGCCGAGCACGATCAGGTAGAACACCGCGCCCGAGAAGCGGAACCGCCGCCGGAACGCCTGCGCCGAAAGCACGCCCAGCACGGTCGATGTCACCATCGTCATGCCCGCCAGCACGAGGGAGCGCAGCAGCGACGGCCCGATGGGCAGCGGCGCCACCCGGGTCGGCGGCACCTGGCCGAACAGGTGGCGATACCAGTAGGTGGACCACGCGACGATGGGGAACTGCGGCCCGCCCTCCGGCCCCGACTGGAAGCTCAGCACGCCGAGCACGCCAAGCGGCGCGTAGAGGAACACCAGGAACAGCACCATGAAGGCCAGCAGCGGCCAGCGCAGCGGGCTTTGCACCCTACAGCTCCCGCCGCAGATCGACGAAGCGCAGCAGCCCGGCCACGACCACCGCCATGATGGCCGTCAGCACCACCCCCACCACCGCGGCGAACGCCCATTTCAGCGAGCCGACCTGGGTGACGATGATGTTGCCGAGCAAGTTCACCTTGCGCCCCGACAGCGCCGCGGGCGTCGCGAACTCGCCCAGCACCATGACGGAGACGAAGATCGCGCCGACGACGATGCCGGGCAGGCTGAGCGGCAGGATCACCGTGCGCAGGATGCGGCCCCACCCGGCGCCGAGGTCCCGCGCCGCCTCGATCAGGCTCGGCTCGACGCGGGACAGCATGAAGGCGATGGGGCCGACCATGAACACGACGTAGATCTGCGTCATGCCGATGATCACGCTGAGTTCGGTGAACAGCAGCACGCTGATGGGATGGTCGATGAGGCCCAAGCGCGCGAGCAGGAGGTTCACCGCGCCCTCCGTGCCGAGCATCGGGCGCCAGGCGAGCACGCGGATCAGGAAGGAGGTCCAGAACGGCACGATGCAGGCGACCAGCAGGATGGTCTGGGTCGTCCTGTTGCGCACGAACAGGCCGATGTACAGCGCGACGGGGTAGCCGATCAGCAGCGTGGCAGCCAAGGTGATCAGCCAGATGCGCAGCGTCGTCCACAGCGCGTCGAGGTAGGTGGCGCTGGAGAAGAAGAACTGCCAGCTGCGGAGCGTCAGCACCGGCTTGATGGCGAACGTCGTCTGGGTCCAGAAGCTGACGTAGAGCATCGTCAGCATGGGCGCCGCGAGGAACAGCGTCATCCAGACCACGCCCGGCGCCAGCAGCGCCGCAGTGACCCAGTCCCGGCGGCGGGCGCGTGGCGGGCCGCGCGTGGCGAACAGGGCCTCCTCGCCGGCCAAACCCTGTGGCGCGCTTTGCGGCGCGGCGCTCACGCCCGCGAACCCTCGAACAGCAGGGCGGCGCTGGCCGGCCATTGCAGCGCGTAGCTGCGGCCGCGCTCGAAGGAGGGCGGCGCGCGGTGGCCGAGGTAGTACTCCACCTCGAACGGCCGCCCGGGCTGCACCGCGAACAGGCCGGTGAGGCGCGCGCCGGAGTACTCGCTGGCGAGGAAGCGCGCGTCGATGCGGACCTGCCCGGCGGGCGGCGGCACCGCCGGGTCGGCGATGCCGACATGGTCCGAGCGGATGCAGTACGCGGCCGGCCCGTCCCCGGACGGCGCCGCGAGCGGCAGCGACACGCCGTCCGCGCCGAACGACCCCCCGAATGTTCCCCCGAATGTTCCCCCGAATGTTCCCTGGGCCACCGACCCGGCCAGCACGTTGTAGCAGTTCAGCAGCCGCGCCACGCCCGCCGTCGCCGGCGCGTCGATCAGGCGGTCGGGCGCGTCGATCTGGGCGATGCGCCCCCCGCCCAGCACCGCGACGCGCCCGCCCATGGCCAGCGCCTCCTGCTCGTTGCCGGTGACGTGCAGGAACGTGGCGCCGGAGCGCGCGTGCAGGCGGCGCAGCTCCACCATCATGCGCTCCCGCAGCCGGGCGTCGAGCGCGCCGAGCGGCTCGTCGAGCAGCACGACGCGCGGCTCGGCGATCAGCGTGCGGGCAAAGGCGACGCGCTGCTTCTGCCCGCCGGAGATCTCGGACGGCAGGCGGGCGCCCAGGTCCTCCAGCCCGACCAGCGCCAGCGCGGCCTCGACCCGGCGGCCAATCTCCGCCGCGTCCGTGACCGCATCCCGGCCGCGGTGGCGCAGGCCGAAGGCGACGTTGTCGGCGACGCTGAGGTGCGGGAACAGCGCGAAGGACTGGAACACGAAGCCGATCCCGCGCCGGTGCGGCGCAAGCCCCAGCACCGAGGCGCCGTCCGCCCGCACGTCGCCCGCGTCGGGCGCGTCGAACCCGGCGATCACCCGCAGCGCCAGCGACTTCCCGGACCCGCTGGGACCGAGCACCGTCACGTACTCGCCGGGTGCCACGGCGAGCGACAGCCGGTCGAGCACCCGGCGGCCGGCAAAGCCTTTGGTCACGTCGCGCAGCTCAAGGGCGGGCACCATTGGGCGGATTTGTCTCCAGGCGCGGGCGCGCTGATGTATTCGCGAGACTACTGACAGATGAAGTTCTCACGCAACCTTAAATATATATCGAAACTGTACTGGACGATATTCGTGCGCTGTGCCTCCGTTACAGGCAGAGTCCGATGGTTTTTGCGGCATGTTCGGCGCAAGCTGCCGGGCTTGCGGCAGGCGCTTGCGGCACGCAGGATGCATCGTGCGCCGACCGTTCGGATGCGCCGATTGCCGGGGAGACAGCGATGCCCACGCGCCTGACCGTCGATATCAACTGCGACATGGGCGAGGGCTTCGGCGCCTGGACGATCGGCGAGGCCGGCGACGAGGCGCTGCTGCCGCTCGTCAGCTCCGCCAACATCGCCACCGGCTTCCACGCCGGCGATCCCAGCCTCATGGACCGCACGGTGCGGGAGGCGGCAGTGCGCGGCGTCGGCATCGGCGCGCATCCCGGGTTCCGCGACCTGCAGGGCTTCGGCCGCCGCCACATCGCGGCGCCCCCGGAGGACCTGGCGCGTGACGTGCTGTACCAGGTGGGCGCGCTGGACGCCTTCGCGCGCCGCCACGGGCGCCGCTTGCAGCACGTGAAGCCGCACGGCGCGCTGTACATGCACGCGGCGCAGGACGAGGCGTTCTCCGCGGCGCTGGTCGAGTGCGTGCAGCGGTTCTCGCCGGACCTGCTGCTGTATTGCATGGACGTGTCCGTGACCTGCGCCGTCGCCGGCCGGGCCGGGCTGCGCACAATTCGGGAATTCTATGCCGACCGCGACTACGACCGGTCCGGCTCCATCGTGTTCGCCCGCCGGGTCGCGCGGCCGGACCCGGGGCGCGTCGCCGACAAGGTGCTGCGCGCCTGCCGCGACGGGCGCGTCGGGACCGTCGAGGGAGACACCATCGACGTGGCGTTCGAGTCGATCTGTTTCCACTCCGACACGCCCGGCGCGTTGGAGCTGGCGCGCGCCATGCGGGACGCGCTGACGGCGGACGGCATCCGCATCGCCCCGCCCGGCGCGGATTGAGGAACGCGACGCATGGCGACGATCACGGTGCAGGCCCCGCTCCCGGGCACCTTCTACCACCGCAGCGCGCCCGATCAGCCGCCGTTCAAGGTGCCGGGCGACGCCGTGGCGGTCGGCGACACGCTGGGCCTGATCGAGGTGATGAAGACCTTCACCGCCGTCGCGGCCGAGATCGCCGGGCAGTTCGTGCGCTTCCTCGTGGGCGACGGCGACGCCGTGATGGCCGGCGAGCCACTGTATGAGATCGAGGCCTGAGCCGTGGGCCTGAGGAAGATCCTGGTGGCCAACCGCGGCGAGATCGCGGTGCGCATCATCCGCGCGGCGCGCGACCTGGGCATCCGCACCGTGCAGGCCGTGAGCGCCGCCGATGGCGACATGCTCGCCGCCCGGATGGCCGACGAGACCGTGCAGATCGGCCCGGCGCCGGCGTCCCGCTCCTACCTGAACCGCGAGGCGCTGGTGGCGGCTGCACTCGCCTGCGGGGCCGACGCCGTGCACCCGGGCTACGGGTTCCTGGCCGAGGACCCACGCTTCGCTGATGCCGTGGTGGAGGCGGGACTGGCGTTCATCGGCCCCGACGCCGCGACGATCCGGCGCATGGGGGACAAGGCCGCCGCGCGTGAGGCCGCCATGACGGCCGGGGTGGCCACGGTGCCCGGCAGCGCCGGCCGGGTCGCCGACGTGGCGGCGGCGCTGGCGGACGGGATCGGCTTCCCGCTGATGATCAAGGCGTCGGCCGGCGGCGGCGGGCGCGGCATCCGGGTGTGCGAGGACGCGGACGCGCTGACGCGGCTGTTCCCGGTGGCCGCCGCCGAGGCGCTCGCGGCGTTCGGCGACGGCGGGCTATACCTGGAACGCTTCGTCGCCCGCGCCCGCCACGTCGAGGTGCAGGTGCTGGGGGACGGCGCCGACGTGGTGCACCTGTTCGAGCGCGAATGCTCCCTGCAGCGCCGTCGGCAGAAGATCTGGGAGGAGGCGCCGGCCCCGTGCCTCGACGACGCGGCCCGCGCCCGGCTGTGCGCCGCGGCCGTCCGGCTGGCGCAGGGCATCGGCTACCGCGGCGCCGGCACGCTGGAGTTCCTGCATGACGAGGCGGACGGCCAATTCTACTTCATCGAAATGAACACCCGCATCCAGGTCGAGCATCCCGTGACCGAGATGGTGACGGGCATCGACATCGTGCGGGAGATGATCCGGATCGCCGGCGGGGAGAAACTGTCATTCACCCAGGCCGACGTGGCGCTGCGCGGCCACGCCATCGAGTGCCGCATCAATGCCGAGGACCCCGCCCAGGACTTCCGCCCGGCGCCGGGCCGCGTCACGGCCTTGACGGTCCCGGGCGGCCCCGGCGTGCGGTTCGACACCATGCTTTACGAGGGCTACGAGGTGCCGCCGTTCTACGACTCGCTCCTGGGCAAGCTGGTCGCGTGGGACCTGACGCGGGCCGGCGCGCTGGCGCGGATGCGTGGCGCGCTGGGGGAGCTGGCGGTCGCGGGCCTGCCGACCACGGCGGCGCTGCACCGCCGCCTTGCCGACGCGCCGGACGTGGCGGCCGGCCACGTCCACACCGGCTGGCTTGAAGCCTGGCTGGCCACCCGGCCCCTGGACCCCACCGCGGAGGCGACGACATGACGGCGCGCTATTCCTTTGGCGGCGATGAGCACATCTTCGTCGAACTCGACGAGGCGATGTCGCTCGCGGCGTTCTTCGGCTCGATCTCGATGGCGAAGGCGGTGCGCGAAGGCGGCATCCGCGGCGTCACGGAAATCTGCCCGGCCAACGCCTCCTTGCAGGTGCGCTTCGACCCCGACGTGATCGCGCCGGACGCGCTGCTGAAAGAGTTGCGAGCATTGGAGGCCGCGTCGGGCCGGGCGGACAGGACGCTCGCCACCCGCGTCGTCGAGATCCCTGTGCTGTACGACGATCCCTGGACGCGGGAGACGCTGATGCGCTTCCGCGAGCGGCATCAGGATCCCGGCGCCACCGACCTCCAATACGCGGCCCACATCAACGGCTACGCCGGCACAGACGAATTCATCGCGGCGCACGCGGCGGCGCCGTGGTTCGTCACCATGGTCGGCTTCGTCGCCGGGCTGCCGTTCATGTACCAGATGGTCGAGCGTCCCCGGCAGATCGAGGTGCCGAAATACCTGCGGCCCCGCACCGACACGCCGCGGCTGACGGTGGGGCATGGCGGCTGCTTCGGCTGCATCTACTCGGTGCGCGGGGCCGGCGGCTACCAGATGTTCGGCATCACGCCCATGCCGATCTACGACCCCACGCAGCAGGTCGGCTACCTCCAGGAGTTCATGATCTTCTTCCGGCCCGGCGACATTGTGAAGTTCCGGCCCGTCGAGCGGGAAGAGTATGACTCCATCCTGGCGGAGCTGGCCGCCGGGCGCTGGGCGCCGACGGTCCGGCCGGCCGAGTTCTCGCTCGATGCGTTCGAGGCCGATCCCGCCGGGACCAACGCCCGCCTGCTGGAGACGCTGCATGGCCATTGAGGTGATCAAGCCCGGCCTGTCCACGACGGTGCAGGACCTGGGGCGGCCCGGGTACTACCATCTCGGCATTCCGCTCTCCGGGGCGATGGATCGCGCCGCGCTGCGGGCGGCGAACCTGCTGGTCGGCAACGAGGAGGGTGCAGCGGCGCTGGAGGCCGTGTTTCTCGGCCCGGAGCTGCGGTTCACCGCCGACGCTTCCGTTGCGGTCACGGGGGCCGAGCTGCCGCTGAGGCTCGACGGGCAGAAGCAGCCCGGCTGGACCGCGTTGCGGGTGCGCGCCGGGCAGGTGCTGGGTTTCGACTTCCTGCGCCGCGGCGCCCGCGCCTACGTGGCGGTGTCCGGCGGCATCGACGTGCCGCCCGTGCTGGGCAGCCGGTCCACCTACGTGCTGGGGGCGCTGGGCGGCCTGGAGGGGCGGACGCTGCGGGCCGGCGACACGCTGCCCCTGGGCGTCCCATCGCGCCCGGCCGCGGAGGGCCGGACGGTGCCGGAGGCGCTGCGACGGCCGGCGGAAACGCCCGGCGCGCTCCGGGTGCTGCCGGGGCTGTACTGGCACCGGCTGGCCGCGTCGGCGCAGGAGAGCTTTTTTGCCGACACCTGGAAGGTGGCGCCGGAGGCGGACCGGATCGGCTACCGCTTCCGCGGCGGGCGGGCGCTGGAGTTCGTGCCGCGGGTGCCGCCGTTCGGCGCCGGGTCCGACCCGTCCAACATCGTGGACAGCGGCTATCCCTACGGCTCCGTGCAGGTGCCGGGCGGGACGGAGCCGATCGTGCTGCACCGGGACGCCGTGTCGGGCGGCGGCTACTTCATGCTGGGCACCGTCATCTCCGCCGACATGGACCTGATCGGCCAGATGCAGCCGCACACGCCGACGCGGTTCGTCATGGTCGATATGGAGCAGGCGCTGGCTGCCCGGGCGGAGCGTGCGGCCCGGCTGCGGCAGGTCCGGGAGGCGCTGCGGGCCTCCTGACAACGCTGCCGAATCGGTCCATGCTGATGACCCAACGATGAGGAAGAGCGAAATGTCGCGTTCGATTCTGCTGCTGTGCGTCGCGTGCCTGTTCGGCGCTGCAGCCCGTGCCGAGACGGTGCCGTTCAGCGCCACGCTGGCGGGCGCCAGCGAAGTGCCGCCCAAGACGACCGCCGGCGCGGGAACGGCCACCGCCTCCTTGGACACCGCTACGAAGATGCTGACCTATGACGTCGAGTACTCCGGGCTGTCCGGCCCGGCAACCGCCGCGCACCTCCACGGCCCGGCCGAGGCTGGGGCGAATGCCGGGGTGGTCGTGCCGTTCCCGACGCCGGCCAGCCCGATCAAGGGGACCGCCACGCTGACGGATGCGCAGGTGGCCGACCTGACGGCGGGCCGGTGGTATGCCAACGTGCACACCGCCGCCAACCCTGCGGGCGAGATCCGGGGACAGATGACCCGCGCCAAGTGACGCGGGCGCAGCCGCCGGCGACCACGGTCGCTGGCGGCCTTTGCAAGGGCGCGGAGTGCCCGGCGGGCCTTTGCTGGCACTCCGGCATCCCGCGCACGCGGCGCGAGGATGAAACTCACATCGAACTTTAACGTCCAGCCCGGGTTCGATTGAGCTGCCCTCCCCGTCCCACCCATAGGTCCCTCCCATGCCGACCCCCAGCACACGAAGCGTCGTCCCCGGCCTGGCTGGCCACGGGGCGGGCCAGCTCGCCGCCGTGCACATCGACACCTACAACGCCGAGCTGCGCGACGGGGGCGGCTTCATCGGCGACCGCGCGAGCGGGCGGGCGTTCCGGGCCATCCTTGAGGACGGGCGGGAGCGCGTGCGGGACGGCGGCGGCGACCCGGTCGGCGACGTGCCGAGCCAGGACATCAGCAAGAAGAAGCTCGACCGGCTGATGCTGGACGGCGATCCGGAGGCGGCGGGCGTGGTGCTCGGCACCATCGAGGAGTTCGCCCAGGAGTTCGCGACGGTGATCCGCCGCTTCATGCGGCTCAAGGAGTGGCGCGACACGCAACGCATCGTGGTGGGCGGCGGCCTGCGCGACAGCCGCATCGGCGAGCTGGCGATCGGGCGCACCGCAGTGCTCCTGAAAGGGTCGGAGCACGAGGTCGCGATGCAGCCGATCCGGCACCATCCCGACGAGGCCGGGCTGATCGGCTGCGTCCACCTGGCGCCCTCGTGGATCTTCTCGGGCCATGACAGCATCCTGGCGGTCGATATCGGCGGCTCCAACATCCGGGTCGGCATCGTCGAGCTAAACATACGGAAGGCCGCCGACATGTCGAAGGCCGGCGTCTCCGCATCGGAGCTGTGGCGTCATGCCGATGACAAGCCGGATCGCGAAACAGCGGTCGAGCGCCTGGTGGGCATGTTGCAAGGGCTGATCAAGCGGGCGGGCAAGCAGGGTTTGAAGCCGGCGCCGTTCATCGGCATCGGCTGCCCCGGCCTGATCCGGGAGGACGGGTCGATCAAGAAGGGCGGGCAGAACCTGCCCGGCGACTGGGAACACAAGAGTTTCAACCTGCCCCAGCTGCTGCGGGCGGCGATCCCCAGCATCGGCGGGCACGAGGCGACGGTGCTGATGCACAACGATGCGGTCGTGCAGGGCTTGAGCGAGGTGCCGTTCATGCGCGACATGGAGCGTTGGGGCGTCATGACCATCGGCACCGGGCTGGGCAACGCGCGCTTCACCAACCGAAGCGCCTGACCACCGGGGTCGCCGTGGCCATGTTGCCGGGCGGCCAGTCCGCGCCATATCCTGTTGACGGAATGGAACGGTCAACCATGCGCCTGCGCAGCTTCGTCATCGCCGCCTTTGTCGTCTTCGGCGTCGCAGGGGCCGTGGCGGCCTGCGGCGAGCAGGCGACCTTGCCGCTTGAAGCAGGCGTCGGGCAAAACCCGGCCTTGCCGCCGCCTCACCCCACCCTGCTGCCGACCGTCAACATCGCCACAGCGAAGGGCTGGGCAGCCGGCGCCACGCCCGTGGCGGCGCCCGGGCTGCGCGTCGTGGCGCTGGCGCAGGGGTTGGAGCATCCGCGTTGGCTGGCCGTGCTGCCGAACAACGACGTCCTGGTGGCTGAAACCAACGCGCCGACGCGGCCGGACGATGCGACGGGCGTGCGCGGCCTGGTGCAGCGGGTGCTTTTCTCCAAAGCCGGCGCGTCTGTACCGAGCGCCAACCGCATCACCCTGCTGCGCGACGACGGCCATGGCGGGGTGGAGCACCACGTCTTTCTTCATGGCCTGAACTCGCCGTTCGGCATGGCGCTGGTGGGCGGCAACCTTTATGTGGCCGACACCGACGCGCTGCTGCGCTTCCCGTACCGGCCCGGCCAGATGGAGATCACCGCGCCGGGCACCAAGCTCTGCGACCTGCCCGGCGGGCCGATCAACCACCATTGGACCAAGAACGTGGTGGCGAGCGCGGACGGGCAGACGCTTTATGTCAGCGTCGGTTCCAACAGCAACGCGGCGGAGAACGGCCTGGCCGCGGAGGAGGGGCGTGCGGCGGTGTGGCAGGTCGATGCGGCGACCGGGGCGCACCGGGTATTCGCCGGCGGCCTGCGCAACCCCGTGGGCATGGCGTGGCAGCCGCAGACCGGGGCGCTGTGGGTCGCGGTGAACGAGCGTGACGAGATCGGCAGCGACCTGGTGCCGGACTACATGACGGCGGTGCGGGACGGCGCGTTCTACGGCTGGCCGTTCAGCTACTACGGGCAGCACGTGGACGAGCGGGTCGCCGCCCATCCCGAGATGGTCGCCCGCGCCGTGGCGCCCGATTACGCGCTCGGCGCGCACACGGCGTCGCTGGGCCTTGCCTTCGCAAGAGCAGGCAGCCTGCCGGCGACACTGACGGAAGGGGTGTTCGTGGGCCAGCACGGCTCGTGGAACCGCAGTCCCAAGAGCGGCTACCGGGTGATCTTCGTGCCCTTCGCGGGCGGGCAGCCGGCCGGCAAGCCGGTGGAGATTCTGACCGGCTTCCTGGATGGGTCGGGCGAGGCGCAGGGCCGCCCGGTGGGCGTCGCCATGGACCGGAGCGGGGCGTTGCTGGTTGCTGACGACGTGGGCAACACCGTCTGGAAGGTGACGGGTCCATAGCAGGCCGCACCAAGGTTTGGCGGCCATGCTCGCACCTTGCAGGGGCGCGGCCCTTGTTCGTTCACCGCCGTGCTGGGCGTGTCCAGCTCGGACGCGATCATCCATCACGAGTGGATGAGTTGCCGCCGTGCGCAACGGCGCCTCTTGATCGCGATGCATTCAGGGACAAGTACCGAATCTCAGCAGGTGACTTGAAGATCAATTTTGACAAGTTGTTCCCGCTGTGTGCCTGGCTGACGGCTCCGTTGCCCCAGGCAACACGCTATCGCCCGACCACTTGCCACTGCGAACGGCATATCCGACCGGGTCCTGCGGCACCGGTGCATTCGTGACAGCCCGTCAATGGTCTTTCATTGTACGGGTTCGCATTGTGCGAAACGGGTTCCCGTGAGATGGGCGGAGCCATGGACATGCTTCCGCGTGACGGCTTGGCCAGTGCTATGCCCGGCTTGCATGGGCATCCTGCCACGGTCCGGGCATGGCCCGACTCTCTCCGTCCGCATGGCAAGGCACCCAAGAGACCACTCCTTGAGCGCCTGCCGACCCAGGCGCTCATGACCCCGGCACGTCCGCATGCGCGGCGGCGCCTCAAGGCTGGAACTCCCACCAAAGGAGACGGCGATCTCATTCGTGCATGTGAAACCTCTCGGCCAGGTCATGAACCAGCGCCCGGGTGATCCGGTTGCCCGGCTTGTGGACGCGGTCCGGCAGGCGAAGTCGGCCGTGGCTCTGCTCGGCACGGATGCGCGTGCCGTATCGGCCGCCGTGGACGACTGCATCGTCCGGCTGCTGGATGACCCCATTCGCGTCGTGCGGGTCCGTGGTCTGCCTGGCACGCCGTTGACGTTGTCGCGGATCGTCGAGGAAATCGGCGCCGGTCAGGACGACGGGCATCGGGTCGATGATGACGAGCTGATCGTCCGGGTGCTGGCGACGCGCAGCCGCGGGGAGGGCCAGGTCGTGCTGCTCCTGGAGCAGGCCGAACTCCTGCCGTTGCCGACGCTTGCCTTCCTGCAGGTGGCGCTTGCGGTGTTCGGCACGCGGACGCCGCGCCTGCAACTGCTTTTCGCCGGGCATCCGAGGTTCATGCCGTTGATCGATTGCGATGAGCTGACGCCGCTCCGCGACCGGCTTGACGCCGTGGTCCGGGTCATGCCGCCGCTTGCCGGCCTGGAACTCGGCTCGCCCGTGCCGAGGCGGGTGAAGCTTGGCGGGATGGCCGCGACGCGCACCGTGGCCGGCCCCGGGCGCCGGCGGTGGCTCGTCGCGGCACCGGCGCTGATGCTCGCCGTGGCCGCCGCAGCGATGGGGAAAGCTTGGTACGGCGCGGCGTTGCTTCCCATACCCAGCCCCGTGCGGATCGAGCCGCCGGCTGACGCCCAGCCTCTGCCGCAGGCCGCGCAGCCGTCCCCCGCGCCGGACTTGCCGCCGCAAGCCGGGCCTCTGCCGCAGGACGTGCCGCCTTCTGCGCCGGACCTGCCGCCGCAAGTTCAGCTGTCAAAGGAGCCTCCGGCTTTGCCGCCGCAAGCCGCTGAGCCGGAGCCGGTGCCCCCGCCATTGGGCGGCCCACCCGATGGTGCAGCGGCGCCGCAGCCGGAGCGCCGCGCCCTGCCGAGCAGCGAGCAGTTGGCCCGGCTTCGCGGCGAGTTTGACCGTTTTCTTTCCCAAACGGAATGGGGATCGAAGCGGCTGACCGAGAACGAGCGGTCACGCCTTTTCAATGAATACCTTCGCTGGAACTACGGCGCCCTCGCGGCCAGCCCCGGCGCGCCGCCCTGAGAATGCCAGGCCTCACCCCACGGCACCCATGACCCGTTGCCCGTCGGTCGCCGCAACGGCTAGCGGCGGCTGGCCAGCACCATCATATGCGGCTGCGCTTGCCGGGTCATTCCCCATTGCGCTTCCAACATCTTGGGGGCTTGCCGCGGCGCCGCCTGGGATGAGCCGAGCGTCGAGGCCCAGGCGTTGGTCAGCGAGAGCTGCTCGATGGAGATTGCCTGGACACGGGCGGCGCCGGGAAGCTGGGCCAGCACCTTGCGCTGATAGGCCAAGGCGAGGTCGGGCGTCTTGGAATGGTAATGGGCGGCGGCGGTGTTCCAATCCCCGCTTTCGGCGTACAGCTGGCCGAGGAACCTGGCTGCGTATCGTACGTTGGCCGCCGGGTCGAACGCCTCCTCCAACGATGCGAAGGCTGCGGGATGGTACATCAGGTTGACCTGCATGCAGCCCACATCGACCGAGGTGATGTTCCGGGTGCGGAACGCCACCACCGCCGCAATCGCCTCGGCCTTGGTGTTGAAGACGTAGCCGCGTCCCTCGGCGTTGATGCTCCACGGCCATGCCTTCACGCTGCCGTCGCGCGGATCGACCCGCCCGCTCTCAACCCGGCCAATCGCGGTGAGCAGGTTCGGCGGCAGGCGCGTGGCCGAAGCGTTCCCGGCAATCGCCGACTGGCAGAGGTCGCCGGGGCGCCCCGCGTCCGCACGCACCGGCTGCGCGAGGGCGCAGAGCGGCGCGAGGCAGACCGCAAGCGTCCATCCGCGGAGTCCGCGCATCCCAAGCTTCCAAACCTTCAATCGATCCTCCAGCCCTGCGCCAAGCGTCGCAAATATATCGTTTCGCTAACGTTGTCGAGACATACCGTCTCTTTTGCCAGTTCGACTCTCAAAGTATCGCGATCAGGCGAGCTTGCGAACGCAATTTGACGTTCTCGGACCTGCTCATTCTTAATGGCGCCGCGAGGAACGAAGGGCCGTATCAACGCATGACAGGCACGGAATGAAACGGTGGCAGCGCCTGGCCCGGTGCGTGCGGCACGGACCGTGCCTGGCATCGACGGCCCTCGCGCGGGTGCAGGCGTTGCCGAGGGCTGGCCTGGGCGACATGCTGCATGGCCGGGCGGTGCTCGTCGTGGCGCCGCACCCCGACGACGAAAGCCTGGGGTGCGGCGGGTTGATCGCCGAGGCGGCCCGGCTTGACGCGGTGGTGCATATCGCCGTGGTGACGGACGGCGCCGGGTCGCATGCCGGCTCCGGCACGCACCGCCCGGAGATGCTGCGGCAGCTCCGCCGGGACGAGACGCTTGGGGCGGCCGCAGTCCTGGGCGTGCCATCCGCACGGGTCAGCTTCCTGGACCTCCCCGACGGCCACGCGCCGCTGCATGGCGCGGCCGCGGAGGCCGCAGGGCGGCGGCTCGCGTCGCTGGCGCGCGGCATCGCGGCCGGGACGGTTCTCACGAGCTGGGATTACGACACCCATCCCGACCACGTCGCGGCCCATCGCTACGCGGCGGTTGCGGCGCGCGAGGCCGAGGCGTCCCTGTTCTCCTATCCCGTCTGGGCCTGGATGCTGCCGCGCCGGACGCTCATGCCGGACGTGCGCTGGACGGGCTTTTCGCTTGACATCGGGCCGCATATCGCCGCCAAACGCGAGGCCGTGCTCAAGCATCGCTCCCAGACCACGTCGCTGATCGCTGACGACCCCTCGGGCTTCATGCTGTCCGACGCCCAACTCGCAACGATGATCACGCCGAAGGAGTTCTTCATTGCCGACAACCCGCGTGCCCGAGAGTTCACATCCCGTCGGACCGCAAAGCTCGCGGCTGCCGGCTAGGCGCGGCGGCGCCGGCTGGTGGCCGGTGCTTTGGTGGGCCGGCATCTCGGCCCTGGCTGCATGCGGCCCGGCGACGGCCTGGGCGCAGGACAGCGGGGCAGGCGGCGCCGCGGCGGCGATGAGGTCGGCGTGCCGAAGCGACTACCGCGCCCACTGCGTCGGGAACGATCCCGCGGCGCCCATCGCGGCGGCCTGCCTCGCGCAGTACTACCTGAACCTCTCAAAGAACTGCCAGGCGGCGCTGGATGCCTACAACGCTCCCCAAGGCGGGACCGAGCAGGAGTAGCGCGGGTCAACGCTGGCCGCGCCTCCGCAAGCCGTCGCGCAAGGCGAGCGCCGCGAAGCGGGACATGCCTCGGAGGCAGCCGAGGACGTTGGCACGGTACGTGAAGCCGAAGGCCGGGTTCATCGGCGCCCCGCCGACCAGTTCCCGGGCGCTGCCCTTGAGATCCCAGACGAAGTTCCGGAGCAGGTTCCAATGGCGCGCATGCTTCAGGTAGAGCGCCCCGTTGCCGCGCGCATAGCTGCCGTTCAGCTTTGCCACCTCCGTGCGGGTCCGCCGTCCGTGATGGTGCGCGACCACGAGGGACGGCGCGTATTCCACGGGAATGCCGGCGAGGTAGGCGCGGTAGAGATAGTCGGTGTCCTCCCCGGCCTCGCACGGAGCGCCGGCGCCGAACCGTTCATCGAAGGCGCCGATGCGGTCGAAGGTGGCGCGCGTCATCGCCATGTTGCAGCCGTGGATGAACCCGCCCGGATGCCGCCTGCCGTCGTACGCCGCAGGCATTGGGTCCGTCTTGATGGTGAAGGGCAGGTCTCCGGGATCGCCGGGATCGACCCGGCCGCCGCGCACCACCATTCCAGCGTCGCGCGCGGACAATTCCAGCAAGGTGCGAAGGTAGTCGGGAGCGAGGCGGCAATCATCATCGGTGAAGGCCAGGATGGCGCCGCGCGCCGCACGGACGCCGGTGTTGCGCGACACGGCAAGGCCCCGCCGCTCCTCGCGCACCAGCGTCACCATCAACGCCCCGGTGTTCGCCTCATTGTTCGCCCCGCTGCTCGCCCAGGCGCCGATGACCGCCTCCGTGTTGTCGGACGAAGCATTATCGACGACGACCAGCTCCGTCCCGACGTCGCAGGCCCGGGCAGCGGCGGCGACGGAATCCAAGCTTGCGTGCAGCGCCTGTGCCCGGTTGCGCGTGCAGATCACGACGGAAACGCCGACCATCCCCTGCCAAATGCTTAGACCTGGCCCTGTCCATAAGGCCTATGGCTGCAACCACCAAGCAGGTGGCAGGTTTTGCAAGCACGTCCATGAAGAAAGCCCGAAAGGCGCTGCGATGCCGTGATCCCCGTCCGTGCTTGCGATGCTGCCTTTCTTCGGTCTGAGGGCGGGCGCAAGCCTGTCCGGCCGCCATCCCTTCCCTGCCAGAGAAATGATGCCACTGGTTTCCGTCATCATCCCCGCCTTCAACTCCGCCCACCTGATCGGCAACGCGGTCGGGTCGGTGCAGGCGCAGAGCGAGGGCCGCATCGAGATCATCGTCGTGGACGACGCCTCGACCGACGGCACGGCGGCGGTCGTCGAGGGCCTGGCCGCGCGGGACCCCCGCATCCGGCTGATGCGGATGGAGCGGAACGGCGGTCCGGGCGCCGCGCGCAATGCCGGGTTGGACGCCGCGGGCGGGGAATGGATCGCGCTGCTGGACGCCGACGACCGATACCATTCGCAGCGGCTGCAAACCCTTCTCGAAGCGGGGGCGTCGCACCAGGCGCAGCTTGTGGCCGACAACCTTTCGATTGTGCTCATGCCCGGCATGCGGCGCACGGGTCCGATGATCCCCACGGAATGGCTGTGCCGGCCCAGCCTGGTCGACCCCGCCGCATTCGTGAAAGGCAACATCCAGCGGGCCGGACTGCCAGGCGTCGCCTACGGCTACCTCAAGCCGATCATCCGGCGCGACTTCCTGGACCGCACGCGCATCCGCTATGACGATCTCCGGTTCTCCGAGGACTACATCTTCGTGCTGCGCTGCCTGCTTGCGGCGGCGCGCTACCTCGTGCTGCCGGACGCCATGTACGACTATGCCGTTGGCGCGGCCGGGTTGACGACCGGGCATTCGGCCGACGACCTCACGCGGCTGATCCGCATGGAGCGGGCCTTGCTGCTGCATCCTGGCGTCGCGCCGGGCACCCCTTTGCATCATGCCATGAGACGCCATATCCGCTCGGTCGAGCTTGCGTTGGGGTGGTTCCATTTCGCGCAGGCCGTCAAGCGACGCGATCCCATGGCTGCGCTTTCGCAGGTGTTTCAAAGCCCGGCGCATTTCAGGCATATCGGCCGGGAGGGCCTTCGAGCCGTGCCCCGCGCCCTCATTCAAGGAACACGACGGAAGCACGCATGAGCGACGCGGAACAAGATTGCCTCGTCTCCATACTGTTGCCTGCCTACAACTCAAGGCACCTGATCGGCGCGGCAATCAGGTCGGTGCTCAAGCAGACGCAGCGCCGCTTGGAGCTGATCGTCATCAATGACTGCTCGACCGACGACACGGCGAAGGTCGTGGCGAAGTTCGCTAGCGAGGACGGCCGGATCAGGCTGCTGCACACGACGCGCAACAGCGGGCCTGCGGCTGCGCGCAACGTCGGGTTCGATGCGGCGCGCGGTGGCTGGATCGCCCTGCTCGACTCGGATGACACCTATGTCCCGGAGCGGCTCGCGCGGCTGCTGGAGCTTGCCGATGCGAACGCCGCGGACATGGTGTCGGACAACCTGCTGATGCTTCCTGTCGGCGGCGCGCCATACTTGCTGATCCCACCGGACGTCGTGGGGCATCCCCAGCATCTGACGGCGGCGGAGTTCGTTTATCGCAACATTGGCGATCCGAAGCATCCCCGGCTCAGCTACGGCTTCATGCAGCCTATG